>NZ_CM011002.1:4068952-4375202 GCF_000158095.2 Roseibium alexandrii DFL-11 | reverse complement strand
AAAAGATTCATAAAAATCAGAAATGCCAGAATTGTGATATTTTACAATATTTTATGAAAATACACGGAGGTCTTTCCGGCTCGTTTCACATGTATATACCGCAGACTGCTTTCACACCCGGCAAAAGCCCAGCCCCAGGGACCTATATAAATAAAGTCGGGCCTGTTCACCACCTATCGGCCTAATTGGATTTTCCGGTTTCGCCACACAAGCGCCGGTTTTCTTGTAACATATTTATGCCGGATTTCAGACATAGGCCCTTAATTTCTCGGGCAAGCAGGTTAGTCTCTAAAGATGAATGTTTGACGTTTTTGCCGAAAACCGGCATTTAGCGTCTTCAGCTGTTCACCTGCAGGGCGCAAACCGCTTAATATTTGCAGCACCGCTTCATTGAGCGATTGAAAGGACCGGACCGGTTACAAATGCATCTTGGGCCCTTCCATAACCATCATCGATCGCAAATCGACCTCGGAAATGAACCTCCCCTTCGTTCCTATGAGGCAGGGCAAGGTTTGCCGGACCGTCGGCAAGTCTCTTTCAGGTGGTTGACCGGAACTGTTCTGACCGGCGTGACATCACTGGTTTTGATGGGCGGCGCCCTTACGGCCGCATTGGACGGTCAATACAGTGTTGCGGCCACACCGTCATTTGAACTTGGCGCGAACGGGTATCTCGAAACTGGTGGCCGTGGGTCGAAAGGTGACCGGGTGCTCCGATCCGCCACCGAGTACTCCAACAAACAGGTGCTTGATGTAAATGTGGTGACCCGCGTTGGGGAACGCGAAAATATCCGGGTGCAACCACATATTTTCGTAAGTGCCAGCCTCGCGACACGGTCCGATCCGGATCTCGCCCAACTCATCCCCGATTTCAATCCGATGGCGATGTTTGCAGACAATCAGGATTTGAACGAAGAAGGCGGGGTGCCCGGAGCTGAAACGTTACTCTTGGCCGACTCCAGCTATGGGGCAAAACTTGAAAGTGAAGTCAGCATCAGCCTGACCGCATTCCCATCACAAAGTCGCTCGATTGCCTTGGACGCAACGCCCACTGAAACCGAGATTGAACTTTCCGTGCGCGAAATCGCAAGGACAATGTCGATCGACACGGTTGAGATGGCCGCAAAGACACTGGTTGATCCGGGCCGATTTGACTTCAACCTTGCGCTTCAGCCCGATCTTGAACGGTTCGCCGTGCGCATCACACCGGAGAACGTCTCCTTCGTCTCAAAACGAGAGGAAGAAATCCGGTTTGCCGGCATGGATGAAAAAATCATCCCGTTGAACTCGGGCCAAAACATTGCTGATCTGTTGCTGGATCACGAGGCCACTGAAACGGAAGCAGCCATCATCAATGATGCATTCCGAGATGTTTTCGGCTTTACAGAAATCGAGGATGGTCAACGGCTGCGGATCGCGTATGCACCGGATCCGGAAAACCTGGAACGGATGCGTCCGGAACGGATCAGCCTTTACACCGATACCGAACACCAGGCGACTGTGGCCCGCTCCGACAGTGGATCCTATATCGAAGCCAAAGAACCCGACACGTTTTTGGCGAACGCCTTTGAAGAAGCCGACCGTATTTCCTATGGCGGCCCGACGCCGGCAATTTACGACAGCCTCTACCAGACGGCCCTCGAACAGGAAATGCCGGAAGCAATCATCGACGATCTCATCCGGATGTTCTCCTTTGATGTCGATTTCAATGCCCGCGTCCAGCCTGGTGACGCACTAGAGCTGTTCTTTACGGAAAGCGAAGCCGGCGGCCCTCCGAAGATCCTTTATGCATCTTTGAAAACCGGAAATACCAGCCGCGAATTTTACCGCTACCGGACACCGGATGACAATGTGATCGACTTTTATGACGACTCTGGCCAGAGCGCGAAGAAGTTCCTAATCCGGAAACCGTTGAACGGTGGCAAATTCAGGTCCGGCTTCGGAATGCGCCGCCACCCGATCCACAGATATACCAAGATGCACCGTGGTGTGGACTGGGCAGCCCCACGTGGCACCCCGATTTTCGCAGCTGGCAATGGAACAATAAAGAAATCTGGTTGGAGCTCCGGATACGGGCGGCGTATCGAGCTGCAGCATACGAACGGCTATGTAACCACATACAGCCACTTAACCGGTTTCGCGAAAGGGATACGAGAGGGGGCCAGGGTCAACCAGGGCACCGTTATTGGATATGTCGGCTCCACTGGCCTGTCGACCGGTCCGCACCTGCACTACGAAGTTCTCGTCAACGGCCGCTTTATGGACCCAATGCGGATCAAGCTGCCTAAGGGGCGGACCTTGGACGGCGAACTGCGCACAACCTTCGAGGCGGAACGCTACCGGATTGACACCTTGCTCGACAGAGCCCGCAAGCCTTCCCGGATCGCATCATTGAATTAATACGGCCTTCTTAAAAAGCTGGGTTCGGATAAATGAAAAAGCCCGCGGAGCAGCTGCTTCGCGGGCTTTATCTTACCTCAAGCTGCGCTTCGGTTATGCAGCCTGGCTGTCAGCTCCTGCCAACTGAAACAGCAGGCGGTCCGTACCGGCGGACACATTCACTGTTTGCCCATCCAGTACATCACCGGCGAGAAGCTTTTCCGCCAATGGATCCTGGACATCTTTTTGGATCACCCGCTTCAGCGGGCGCGCACCATAAGCGGGATCGTACCCTTTTTGAGCCAACCAGCCGAGGGCTCCATCGTCCAGATTGAGTGTAATCTTCCTGTCAGTCAGAAGACCGCGCAAGCGCTCAAGCTGAATTTTGACGATCGCCGACATCTGGGACCGCTGCAGCCGATGGAAGAGAACAATCTCATCAAGCCGGTTCAGGAACTCCGGACGGAAATGCCCGCGCACCACAGACATCACTTCAGTGCGAACCGCATCGCTGTCTTCGCCTTCAGGCTGATTAACCAGGAACTCTGATCCGAGGTTCGAGGTCATGATGATCAGCGTGTTCCTGAAATCCACAGTCCGGCCCTGACCATCAGTCAAGCGACCATCATCAAGGACCTGGAGGAGCACGTTGAAGACATCGGAGTGCGCTTTTTCGATCTCATCAAAGAGCACGACCTGATAGGGGCGCCGCCGAACCGCTTCGGTGAGGGCACCACCTTCCTCGTATCCGACGTATCCGGGAGGGGCACCGATCAACCGGGCAACAGAGTGTTTCTCCATGTATTCCGACATATCAATGCGCACCATTGCGCTGTCATCGTCGAACAGAAAGCTGGCCAGAGCCTTGGTGAGTTCGGTTTTGCCAACCCCGGTAGGTCCAAGGAACATGAACGACCCGATTGGCCGGTTCGGATCCTGAAGGCCGGCCCGCGCCCGCCGCACAGCGGTCGACACTGCATGTATCGCTTCACTCTGACCAATTACACGGCCAGCGAGAACGTCTTCCATCCGGAGCAGCTTTTCACGCTCGCCTTCAAGCATCTTGTCGACCGGAATACCCGTCCATTTGGATACGACCTGGGCGATGTGTGATGGGGTGACCGCCTCATCGACCATTGCGTCACCGTCCTCGAACGCTTCTGCGTCAGCCAGTTTGCGTTCAAGATCCGGGACAACCCCGTAAGCCAGCTCTCCGGCCTTCGCCAAATCACCTTGACGCTGTGCAATCTCCAGATCGATCCTGGCTTGTTCCAACTGCTCCTTGATCTTCTGCTCAAGGTTCAGTTTTTCCTTTTCGCCAAGCCAGCGGCTGGTCAAGGTCTGGGATTGCTCTTCCAGATCGGTCAGTTCTCTTTCAAGTTTCCCTAGACGGTCTTGGGCAGCTTCGTCGCTTTCTGTCTTGAGGGCTTCCCGTTCGATCTTGAGCTGGATAATCCGCCGGTCCAATTCGTCGAGTTCTTCCGGTTTGGAATCCACCTGCATGCGCAAGCGGCTTGCCGCCTCATCGACAAGATCAATTGCCTTGTCCGGCAAGAACCGATCTGTGATGTAACGGTTAGACAGAGACGCCGCCGAAACGATTGCCGAGTCGGTGATGCGCACACCGTGGTGCAATTCATACTTCTCCTTGATACCGCGCAGGATCGAAACCGTGTCCTCCACGGTCGGCTCTGTCACGAAAACCGGCTGGAAACGGCGGGCAAGCGCTGCATCCTTTTCAACGTGTTTGCGGTATTCATCGAGCGTCGTGGCCCCGACACAGTGCAGCTCTCCGCGGGCGAGCGCAGGTTTCAGGAGGTTTGATGCATCCATAGCACCATCCGCCTTACCGGCACCCACAAGCGTGTGCATCTCGTCGATGAAGAGAACAATGCCACCCGCTGCGGCCTCAACCTCAGACAAGACGGACTTCAAACGCTCCTCAAACTCGCCGCGGTACTTCGCACCGGCGATCAGAGCGCCCATGTCGAGTGCCAGCAGCTGCTTGTCCTTCAAGGACTCAGGAACATCGCCGTTGACGATCCGGAGCGCCAAACCTTCAGCAATCGCGGTTTTGCCGACGCCCGGCTCACCAATCAAAACGGGGTTGTTTTTCGTCCGCCGTGACAAGACCTGCATTGTGCGGCGGATTTCCTCGTCCCGGCCAATTACCGGATCAAGTTTTCCGTCCCGTGCCACCTCAGTCAGGTCCCGGGCATATTTTTTCAAAGCTTCATACTGGTTTTCAGCCGTCGCACTGTCAGCCGTACGGCCTTGCCGCAACTGATTGACAGCCTCGTTCAAGGCATTCGGTGTGATGCCGTGACGCTTGAACAACTTGCCAGCTTCGCTGTCTGCATCCATGGCCAGGGCCAGCAACAAGCGCTCAACAGTCACGAAACTGTCGCCAGCTTTGTCAGCTATCTTTTCCGCCTGATCGAACAGCCGCGCGGTCGCCTGGTGCATGTAAAGCTGACCAGTGCCACCAGAGACTTTCGGCATTTTGTCGAGAATGCCTTCAAGATCGCCCTTGAGCGCCTTCGCATCTCCGCCAGCCCGGCTGATCAAACCGCTCGCCATACCTTCCGGATCATCCAGAAGGACTTTCAGAACATGTTCTGGAGTAAACTGCTGGTGGCCACGGCCCAATGCAAATGTCTGAGCGGATTGAACGAATCCGCGGGCCCGTTCAGTGTATTTTTCAAAGTTCATGTGCAATCCCCTTCCCGTCCACACCACCCGAAGCGTGGGGAACGTTTTTGAGTTTCAGACCCCTTAGCGGGCATCTGCGCAGCCTCGTAAAGCACTGCCTACTCAATATAGTGTTGCATTTTCACCACAAAAGACCCTTGCACCAATTTACCGCCCGATTGCCGGGCAAAATAAAAACGGCGCCCGTATGGGCGCCGTTTTCTTATCGTTGAGAGCTTGTTTGACGCTGGCGTCATTCACCAGCCGCAGCCGTTTCGGAAGGTGTATCTTCCGTTGCTTTGGTACGGCGTGTCCGGGTCGTCCGGCGGCGCGGCTTGGGTTGCTCTTCGCCCTCATCCGCAGCTTCAGGACCGTCAGCACCAGCTTGTGCTTCACTTTCGGATCCAGCTTCTGATGCAGCTTTGCGCGGGGACCGGGCCCTTGGTGTCCGGGTCTTACGGCGCGGCTTCTCTTCAGCTTCGCCAGATTCGTCAGACGACTGAGCTGCCCCGTTCACCTGACCTTCCTGGTCAATCACCGGCATGTTGTCGATAAACGGCTGCGGAGCATCCCCATCAACAACGGTGTTGTCTGCGGTTGGCTTTGACGGCTGGTCACTGCCTTGAGATCCGCCAGAGCCATTTACGGCTGCCTGATCCTGATTGTCATCCGCCTCATTACGCGCAGTGTGCTGCGTGTTCTGCTGCGGCGGCTGTGCAGCCGCTACAATACGGAGATAATGCTCAGCATGCTGATTGTAATTCTCGGACATCACCCGGTCGCCCGATGCCTGTGCATCGCGGGCAAGCTGCTGGTACTTCTCCGCGACATGCATCGCTGTGCCGCGGATTTTCACATCAGGACCGTTGGATTCATAAGTCCGGGTTAGCGGATTAGGTCCCTTACGGCCCCGTCCGCGCATACGCTTATTGCTTTGATTTCCTGGTCTCATCCTGCCGTTTTCTCTTAAGGAACGGCGGTCAGCCCATGGCCGACCAAACATCGGAATATCTTTAAACCGATACGAAATACGCGCCGAAACCAACCCGTGATGGCCTGCAGCTGCCAATGAAAAGTCAGACGCTGGGAGCCCGGCTAAAGCCAGTGCCCATGTCTTTTTCTCCGACAGTCCAAAAACCGGTTTGCCCGATTGACAACTACATTCACTGCGCAAGTCAGCACATATTGTGAAGTTGCCGGATGCGTGTGCCCCGCTTAAACGCTTATCACATCTCCGGTCTCGGCAAGCAGAACGTACCCCGTTCCGCTACGATTTCCAAGTGCTTTTTCACAGCAAGATTAAATCATGATCATTAAACCCGGCGGGCTGTTGCAACCCGGTCACGCCTGCCAAGATCCTGAATGATATCAATTGCCTCAAAGCCATGATGACGCAGCTGGTTTTTCAACTCTTCGCCCTGATCACGGCCTATTTCCAAAGCTATTCGCCCACCCGGCACCAAAACGGAAGCCGCCTGCGAAACGATCTGCCGATAGCCTTCCAGACCGTCGGCACCGCCATCCAAGGCAAGAATCGGATCGTGCTGCAGAACTTCCTTGGAGAGTTCGCGCAAGACTGGCGTGCGGATATAAGGGGGATTGCTTATCACCCAGTCAAATCCGTGCTGAAGCGCGGCAGCATAATCGCTGCGAACGGGAAGAAAGCGCGCGCCAACCCCATGATTTTCGGCATTGCTTACTGCACAGCCCAGCGCATCTTCGGAGATGTCGACCGCAACCATGACCGCTTTTTGCAACTCGGCAAGCAGGGTCACGGCAATGGCCCCGGTTCCCGTCCCAATGTCACACATTGTCAGAGGCCGAGTTGGATCGCAGTCTTTTAGAACAGTTTCAATCAGTGTTTCCGTGTCCGGACGCGGCTCAAGGGTTGCATGATTTAGCCGGAAGGTCCGGCCGTAGAACTCACGCTCTCCAAGTATCCGGCCAACCGGTTTTCCGTTCAACCGCTGCGCTGCGTACTCCAACGCGATACCAGCTGCTGCATCCGGGACTTCGCCGCTTTCTCTGAGCAACAACTCGGAGACAGAAATCCGCAAAGCGGCGCTAACCAAGAGTTTCGCATCCAGCTCAGGTGTTTCCAGTTTACCGGTACGGAACTGATCGCGAATCTGCCGATAAAGCGCTCCGGTATTCATAAACTGCCCTCTTGAATCAGGCTTCTTCCGACGCCAAAAGATTCGCCTGATAATCCAGGATCAAGGCTTCGATCACTTCATCGAGGCTTTCTCCGGCGATGATCTGATCAAGCTTATAGAGCGTCAATCCGATCCGGTGATCGGTGACCCGGCCTTGCGGGAAGTTGTAGGTGCGGATGCGCTCTGACCGATCCCCGGACCCAACTTGCAAACGGCGCGCCTCGGTGCGCTCGCTCGCAGCCCGCTCACGCTCTTCGTCATAAATCCGGGCGCGCAGAAGCTGCATTGCCCGCGCCTTGTTCTTGTGTTGCGAACGTTCGTCCTGAACCGCAACTACGATCCCGGTTGGGATGTGCGTTATCCGGACTGCAGAATCCGTCGTATTGACGTGCTGGCCGCCCGCACCGGAAGCCCGGAAAGTATCGATCCGTAAATCGCTATCCTGAACGTCGATATCAACGTTTTCCGCTTGAGGAAGAACCGCAACAGTAGCAGCAGAGGTGTGAATCCGCCCGCCGGATTCGGTCGCAGGCACACGTTGAACGCGGTGAACCCCAGATTCGAATTTCAGCCGGGCAAAAACATTCTCGCCGGAAACGGAAGCAATGACTTCCTTGAAGCCGCCAACCTCACCTTCACTGGCGGAGAGAATTTCAACTTTCCATCCGCGCAATTCGGCATAGCGCTGATACATGCGGAAAAGATCACCGGCAAAAAGCGCGGCCTCATCACCACCGGTACCGGCACGGACTTCCAGGATCGCATCGTTGGTATCGGCTTCGTCCTTGGGAAGTAAACCGATGCGCACATCCTGGGTCAAACGCTCAACGTTCTCGGAGAGCTCGTCGCGTTCGAGTTCCGCAAGCTCCCGCATCTCGGGGTCGGTGGCCGGATCTTCGATCAGATCCTCAGCGCCCTTCAGGTCTTCCTCTGCCTTGACCAAAGCCCGGATTTTCAAAACCAACGGCTCAAGCCCGGCATATTCACGGGACAGTTTGACATAAGATGCCGGGTCCGGATTGGCGGACATCATATGCTCAAGTTCGGCAAACCGATCGAGCAGGTTATCGAGTTTATGACGCGCCAGCATACGCGCTGTGTCTCCTGATTTCCCAAAATGGGGTGGCTAGGTTCGGCAAGCTGCTAAAGCGCAACATCCATTTCTTCGGCAAAGCGGGTCAAAAATGCCCGAATATCGCTATCACGATGCCCAGGCTCCATTCTTGACAGCAGCCGCGCGCTCAATCTGCCGGCATCCAAGGTCCGAAGCATGGCTTTGACAGGCCCAAGGGATGCGGGCGACATCGACAAGTTTCGATATCCGAGCCCGATCAGTGCCATGGCCGCCAGCGGATTACCAGCCATTTCGCCGCACAGTGTCACCGGTACATGTGCTTTATCTGCCGCATCCACAATTTGTTTCAAGGCCCTCAAGAACGGAGGGCTCAAGGGATCAAAACGATCCGCAACGCGGGTGTTGCCGCGGTCCACCGCGCAAAAGAACTGGAACAGATCGTTGGAGCCAACGGAAATGAAGTCCACATGGCCCAGCAGTTCCTCAAGCTGGAACAGAAGGGATGGCACTTCCACCATCACTCCAAGACGGATGGTTTCCGGCACCGGGTGTCCGTGACGGCGCAGGTGTTTCAGTTCTTTCTCGACCAAACCGCGGGCTTGGAGAAATTCATCGACTTCCACAACCATTGGAAACATCAGCTTCAGATCACGGCCGGCTGCCGCGTGCAGCAGCGCCCGGATCTGCGTGCGCAGTAGGCCTGGCCGGTCGAGGCCAAGCCGCAGGGCGCGCCAGCCCATGGCCGGGTTTTCCTCCAAGATGGAACGGAGATACGGAAGAACCTTGTCGCCGCCAATATCGAGCGATCGGAACGTGACTGGTTTGCCGCCGGACGCATCCAGAATTTGCGTATATTGAGCTTGCTGATCGCGCATCCTGGGAAACGACGAAGCAACCATGAACTGGAGTTCTGTGCGAAACAGCCCAATCCCGGCAGCACCGGCCTCTTCCAGATGCGGCAGATCCACCAGAAGGCCCGCATTCATTTGAAGGGCGACTTCAACGCCGTCTTTGGTGACCGACGGTTTGTTTCGCAACCGCCGGTATTGAGCCTGACGCCGGGCGCGGAAGCGGACCTTCTCTGCATACGCATTTTCAAGATCAGCGGCCGGGCGCAGATGAACCTCACCTGTGTCCCCATCAACGATGATTGCATCACCGCCGTCAGCGAGGCTAACAATATCATCGACCAAACCGACAGCTGGAATGCCGAGCGCTCTTGCGACAATTGTCACGTGGCTGGTTGGACCACCCTCTTCAAGAACGAGGCCCCGGATCCGGTCGCGGCCGTAATCCAGAAGCTCGGCGGCGCCCATGTTCCGGCCGATAATGATGGCATCCTGCGGCAGCTCGTCGATCCCGGGGCCGTGCTCACGGCCCATCAATTCACGGATCAGCCGATGCGCAAGATCATCAAGATCATGTAGGCGCTCGCGAAGGTACGGGTCCGTCTGCCGCAACATCCGGGCGCGCGTGTCGCTCTGCACTTTTTCAACGGCGGCTTCCGCCGTCAGGCCGTTTTTGATCGCTTCTTCAATCTTCCGGATCCATCCGCGGTCGTATGCAAACATGCGATAGGCTTCGAGCACTTCCCGGTGCTCGCCGGTTGCCGCGATTTCGCCGCTGGCCAAAAGGTCGTCAATCGATAACCTCAGACGGTTTATTGCACCGTCAAGCCGTTGCTTTTCCTTGTCCGAATCTTCTGAGATGAGATTGGTGACAACAACTCTCGGCTCATGAAGAACAACGTGCCCCAAGCCGACACCTTCGGCCAAACCAACGCCTGACGAGGCGATCGGCCGGGACATATCCAACCCGGTCGCCTTCTGTGAAATCGCCTCAAGCTCTCCAGCCGCGACCATCTCCGCGATCACCATGGCCGTGGTCTGAAGGGCTTCTACCTCGTCTTCGAGATATGTGCGGTGGGACTGATTCTGGACAACGAGAACGCCGAGCGTCCGCCCTGCCCGCAAGATCGGCACACCCAGGAAGGAATTGTAAGCCTCTTCCCCCGTTTCAGGCAGATAGGCAAAGCCGGGGTGCGCACTTGCATTTGGGAGATTGAGGGGACGGGCCTCTGCCGCAATCAGACCAACCAGGCCTTCCCCAACGCGCAATGAAGCATTGTGGACAGCTTCGCGCTTCAGGCCCTCGGTAGCGTAGAGCTCAAGAACCCCATCAGCGCGCAGAATATAAACGGAACACACTTCGGCGACGACGTTCGACGCGATCAGAACAACGATCTTGTCGAGACGCTCCTGCGCCTTGATGGGCTCCGCCATGACTTCCCGGAGCCGGCGAAGCAATAGGCGCGGTCCTGCTAGGTTGCTTCGCATTCCGCCCCCGAGTAATCCCGCTAAGCAAAAATCCGATCTCGACTACGCCAAGACCAGACTCACAGATTCTTATCCGTCCAACCCGTATAGCGAATGGAGAGTCCGGACTGCAAGTTCCGCATAGGCGGAATCAATGAGAACGGAAATCTTGATTTCCGAGGTTGTGATCGCACGAATGTTGATGCCCTTGCTCGCCAAACCGCTAAAGCACTGGGCAGCGACACCAGCGTGTGACCGCATCCCAATGCCGATGACGGACACTTTCACGACGTCAGCTGCGCCTTCGAGGTTCTGGAAGCCGATCTCATCGCGATTGTCTTCCAATACTTTTTTCGCCCGGGCGAAATCCGCCTCAGGAACAGTAAACGTGATGTCGGTCGTCTTGCCATCTGGAGAGATGTTCTGAACGATCATGTCCACGTTGATGCTGGCATCCGCCAACGGACCGAAAACGGATTGAGCGACCCCCGGCTTGTCCGCCACGTCACGGATAGAGATCTGAGCTTCGTCCTTGGCATATGCAATGCCGGTGACAACCTGCTGTTCCACGAGTTCATCCTCGTCGCAAATAAGAGTACCTACCGGAAGGCCGTCCTGGCCAGTCTGCGGCGCATCCGGGTCATCAAAGCTTGACCGGACAAAAGTGCGAACACCATGCACCATCGCCATTTCAACGGACCGCACCTGGAGAACCTTCGCTCCAAGAGACGCCATTTCGAGCATTTCTTCAAACGAAACACGATCAAGGCGTTGTGCCTGCGGAACGATTCGTGGGTCGGTCGTGTAGACCCCGTCAACATCTGTATAGATATCACACCGGTCAGCTTTAATGGCTGCTGCTATCGCAACCGCGCTGGTGTCAGAGCCGCCCCGGCCAAGTGTCGAAATCCGATTGTCCGGCGAAATGCCCTGAAAGCCAGCGAGAACAGCCACCTGCCCTTGCTCAAGCCGCTCGGTCAAAAACGCGCCATCAATCTCACGAATGCGGGCGGCACCGTGATTTTCGTCCGTCTTGATCGGCACCTGCCATCCCTGCCAGGAGCGTGCATTCACTCCCATGTCCTGCAGGACAATGGCCAGGAGGCCGGATGTTACCTGTTCGCCTGAAGCAACGACCGCGTCATACTCGCGGGCATCATGCAGCGGTGAAGCGTCACGGCAGAACTGAACCAGCTTGTTGGTCTGCCCGGACATTGCTGACACAACAACAGCAACCTGGTGACCTGCGTCCACTTCCCGTTTGACGTGGCGCGCGACATTGCGGATGCGATCGAGGTCAGCAACCGATGTCCCGCCAAATTTTAAAACCAGTCGGGCCATACCACTCGTATTCTAGTTATGACTTCCCGGGGCGCCGCTCGCGCCTGTTGGATCGGCGGACATGCATACAGGGTGCGTCGCGATGCTGCAACAGGTTGGCTTGACAAATAGGCTGCGACCTTGGAACCACAGAGAATACTTTTGAGATGTACGGAGTGGCGCTCTTCGGCACTCTGATGAAGGGTCTTCATATGACAAGTACGGCACAAAAAACCAATGGAACGATCGACAGTGATGAAGTTGCCCGGTTTTCAGCGTTGGCCGATCAATGGTGGGATCCGACCGGCAAATTCAAACCACTGCACAAATTCAACCCGGTACGGCTGTCCTACATCAAACAGGAGGTCTGCCGCCAATTCGACCGAGATCCAAACTCACCGGACGCGTTTAAGGGCCTGAGGTTTCTGGACATCGGATGCGGCGGAGGTCTGTTGAGCGAACCCATGGCCCGGCTCGGTGCCGATGTCGTCGGCGCAGACGCGTCTGAAACCAACATAGAGGTTGCCAAACTCCACATGCAATCATCGGGCTTGGACATCGATTACCGCGCTGAAACAGCGGAAGCATTGGCCGAGGCCGGGGAAAAATTCGACGTCGTTCTGAATATGGAAGTCGTTGAACACGTCGCCGATGTCCCGCTTTTCCTCAACGCGACGAGCCAGATGGTCCGCCCAGGTGGCCTCATGTTTGTTGCGACAATCAACCGGACTATGAAGGCTTATGCTCTGGCGATTGTGGGGGCGGAATACGTTTTGCGTTGGTTGCCGAAGGGCACGCATTCCTACGAAAAACTGGTCAAACCGTCCGAAATCGAGTCTCCTCTCAATGCGGCAGGTTTGACCATCATCGACCGGTCCGGTGTTAGTTTTAACCCAATCACCGACACCTGGGCCCGTTCACGCGACATGGATGTCAATTACATGCTGCTCGCCGAACGGCCCAAGGCGTCCTGATGTGTGACCCAATTCTGTTTGTCCCGGGTCTTCTGTGCACCGAAGCCCTGTACGCACCACAAATTGTTGCGTTTGCGGACCGCCCGATCATGGTTGCCAATCACCGCGAGCATGACAGGATTGAAGCGATCGCGGCCGACATCTTGAAACATGCGCCCGAGCGGTTCTCTCTGATTGGCCTGTCCATGGGCGGTTACATCGCCATGGAAATCATGCGCGAGGCACCGGAGCAGGTCAGCAAGCTCGCACTGCTGGATACGAACGCGCGTGCCGACACTCCGGAACAGACAGAACGGCGCGAGTTCCTGATCAAACTGGCCAGGGAACGGAGCTTTGAGAAGGTTCCTGAACTGCTCTTTCCCGGTTTTGTCCATGAGAGGCGGCAGGACGACCACGATCTCAAACAAATCGTTGTCGAGATGGCATCAGACACTGGTCCAGAAGCCTTTGTGCGCCAGCAAACAGCGCTGATCCATCGACCAGATGCACGGCCACGGCTTCATGAGATATCCTGTCCGTCGCTCGTTTTGGTCGGAGATGGGGACACACTGACCCCGCCTGAGCTTGCGCATGAGATACATTCGCTCATTCCGGAAAGCGAACTCGCCGTTATCGAAGGTAGCGGACATCTTTCCACGTTGGAAAAACCGGATGAAGTGACCGGCGCACTGCGCAGCTTCTTAAAAAATACCTGAGAACCAGTTCTGGCCTTTGCTCAGTGTCCAAAATGCCGCAGTGAAAAATTGACCTGCATCAAAGTTAGGCCGCATATCTGCCGTAAGGTCAAGGAACGTCACGGCGCTGCCCACACTGCAGTGTCCACGAACCGGAACTGACGCCGGCTTAGAGAAATTGCCCCGCCGGCGTTCGCGGAACAGCCATTCTCAAGCGGAGGGTCCAATGCCAACCAAACGGAATACCACAAGTTTCGACTTCACCGGCATGATGCCGGAATGGCCCATGCCTGCATTTTCCAATTGGGCTTTTGCCGAACGTGAAGACCGTATGGAAGCCAAGGCCGTCGCCAGTTTCCAGAAAATGGGAGAAACCATGTGGACACATGCCGGAAAGGCCTTCGAAGGCCATATGGATTTTGTAAACCACCGGCTTCATGAGGATTTTGAATGTGCGAAATCACTGAGCCAGTGCACGGCACCAGAGGAAACCTTTGCCACGCTGCAGGCTTTTTATTCAAAAATGACCAGCGAGTATCAGGCACACTTTGAGAAGCAAGCCACTTTGATGCGTGAGAGCTTCACCGAGAACGCTGCGGCCGCTGAAGAGTTGAACGAAACAGCGATGGAGACCGTGAGCGAACTCAGCAAGGCGGTCGAAGAAAGCATGCAGGAGGTTGAGAAACCGAAGGCACGCCGGAAAACAGCTGCAACATTATAAAACTGAGGTTTCGGAGAGGTTCAGCGCAACAGCGGCCTCTCCGGTTCTGAGGACCGCCGAGTTTCGCGGCAGATGGCCCTGTCAATTTTTTTCGTCAGGCAGCTCAGGCAGAGGAAGAACAGAAATTCCTTCGTCGATGAGGTCCATCGCTTCCTTAGGTGATGTTTCACCGTAAATGTTGCGTTCTTCGGATTCGCCGTAATGGATTTTCCGCGCCTCCGAGGCGAATTTCGTACCAACGTTTTCCGAGTTTTCGGTCATTTTCGCCCGAACGAGCCGCAAAGCTTCCACGATCTCCTTCTGACGAACGTCGTTGGGCAAAAGTGCAGACACTTGGGATTTGCCGCTTTCTGGTTTTGCCGGGGCCGGTTCTGGAGCCGATTGTGTCTCGATTACATCTGCGCTTGGCATCTGCGGAACCACCATGGCGTCCTTTTTCCGCGACGTTGACACAGCAGGCGCCATCAAACCCTTCTTGATATCTGTGCTGTTGCAAACCGGGCATGTCACAAGGCCGCGGCCGCATTGCACTTCGAAGTCTTCCGAATTACGGAACCAGCCTTCAAACGTATGCGGTGTATCGCAAACAAGCGTGTATTTGATCACGCAGGTATCTCCTTCAAGCCATCGGCAATACGAGACGTGAATGCCCGCTCGTTTGTGATGGCGGGAATACGCGTTCGTGCCTTGGCGACATTCTCAGTCTCAACTTCTGCGACAACGAATCCCGGCTCGTCATGATCCAGCTCTGCAATAACCTCTCCCCAGGGATCGGCCATCAGACTGTGCCCGTAGGTCTCACGGCCGTCTTCGTGGACACCGCCTTGGGCCGCGGAGATCATGTAGGCGCCGTTTTCGATTGCGCGGGCGCGCTGTAGCACATGCCAGTGCGCTTCACCAGTCTGCCGGGTGAAAGCTGCCGGTGCAGTCAGGATCTCAGCACCGCGCCGTGCTTGTTCCCGAAAGACGGCTGGGAAGCGGACATCGTAACACACAGCCATGCCGACACGCCCAAAGGGCGCGTCCGTCAGTATCGCTTCCTGACCCGGGTCATAAGTTGCCGACTCCCGCCAGCTCTCGCCATTCGGCAGATCCACATCGAACATGTGTATCTTGTCATAGGACGCTTGAATTGCGCCATCTGTGCCAATGAAATAAGCCCGGTTGGCGACTTTGCCGCTGTCTTTCAGGACCGCCAAAGATCCGAGATGAAGAGACACATTAAGCTCCGAAGCCACAGTTTGCGCCATCTTCAAGAACGGATCGGCAGAACCAGACCCGATCCGTGCCATCAACTCATCGCGGCTGCGGACCAGAACATTCGACATTTCAGGTGTCTGAATGTAGATCGCTCCAGCTTCGGCTGCTTGCCGGATCAGCTCCTCAGCAACGCTTGCATTTTGCTCAATGGACTTACCGCTGCGTAGCTGAATACACGCCGCTTTGAAGGTGGCCATTCGTTCATCCTCAAAAGGAAATCAGTCACTGCTCCTTTGAAGTCAGGAAGCCAGCAACTGGTCCAGTTTGCCTGCACGTTCCAGGTCATGCAAATCATCGCACCCACCAACGTGTTTTGATCCGATAAAGATTTGCGGGAATGTGGCCCGGCCATTGGCCTTCTGGACCATCTCCTGGCGCAGTTTTGGGTCAAAGGTGGCGTCATGCTCGGTGAACGAAACACCCTTCTTTTCCAGAAGGCGCTTCGCGGCCGTACAGAACCCGCAGAGTTGCCGTGTGTAAATCGTGACGTCGGACATTCCTGATTTCCTTTTCTCGCACAGTAGATCGTCTCCATAGTGCGCAATGGAAGTTGCTTGCAGCGGTATATGCGTTTGATAGCCCGAAAACTCAAGAATTTCGGGCGGCTTGCTTAATCTGAACGGTCAACGTCTTCGTGATTGGCAGGGTCTGCCAAGGCAAAAGTCAGGACGTCAACGGTGCCAGCACCTGCGGATTTCAGCACTTTGGTACACGCGCTGACTGTCGACCCGGTCGTGTAAACATCGTCGACAAGAACCACACGTCGCCCAGCGAGCTTTTGCAGTTGATCGCCCGACACTTGAAAGGCCCGCCGCACGTTACGTATGCGTTCTTTGGCGGGCAGCCCGACTTGCTGCTGCGTCCGTTTCGTCCGTTTCAGCACGAACGGTGCATACTCTGCACCTGAGATATCCGCGGCGACGCGCGCAAGATCCGCAGCTTGATTAAACCGGCGCTGCCAAAGGCGCGTCCAATGAAGTGGAACCGGTATGACCAGGCTATCACCCAGAAATTCATTGCCTGAACGCGCCATCCATATGCCCATGGCTTCTGCCAGCTCTCTACGCCGTGCAAACTTTAACGCCAAAACCAAATCCTTTGCCGGCCCTGAGTAGAAAGCAACCGCTCGCAAACGATCGAACTCTGGCGGGTCGGCAATGGCTCGCGGGCTCAGTGCGTTCTCGCCGACATCATGTGTAAACGGTGTTCCCATCCTCTGACACCACGGCCGTTCTAAAAACCGGATTTGCCGCCAACAGGTGCCGCACAAACCCAGACCACTGGCCACACCTCGATCGCAACAAGGGCAGCGCCTCGGCAAAAGGGCATTCAGGAGGTATTCTCCTACTGCCATCACAGGCAAAGTCACAACGGTTTTGACGGTCATGGACACCTCACTCAATCAAAAATTGAGCATAATGCACTAAGCTACACAAGATGGAGACTAGCCCCAGACCTGCCGATGGTTTTGACGCATCTTGGCAATTGACCTATGTCGACGGAGAGAAAGCACAAGAAGGCGAAATCCGTGACCGCGCAACCCGAATTGTTTGACCGCGAATTGCTGAGGATGAGACGCAGAACCGCTCTGGTGAATGCAAACCCCGGTTCCGACTTTTTGTTGAAGGCGGTCGCCGAAGATCTCGGCGAGCGGCTGTCTGCGATCACACGGACCTTCGAAACGGCGATTGATCTGGGCGGACACTGCGGTCATGTCGAGGCACTGCTTCAAGCAACCGGAAAGGTTAAAACGCTATATAGGGCTGACCTCTGGCAACCGGACCCGCAGCTGACCGCTCCGGCATTTGTAGCAGATGATGCCGTGCTTCCTTTGAAGGATCAGTCGGTGGATCTCATCGTGTCAGCGCTTTCACTTCAGTTCGTCAATGATCTGCCTGGCACCCTCATTCAGATCCGAAGAGCATTGCGGCCCGATGGATTGTTTCTGGCGACACTCGCCGGTGCCGGCACGCTGACGGAATTGCGTGATTGCCTGACCCGTGCGGAACTGGAGCTCAAGGGCGGAGCAGCAGCCCGTGTGCTGCCTTTTGCAGATACCAGAGATTTGGGCGGCCTTATGCAGCGTGCCGGTTTTGCCTTGCCAGTGACTGACATGGATCCTCTGACCGTCCGCTACAATTCCATGTTTGATTTGATGGCTGACTTGAAGGCGATGGGAGCGATAAACATCCTGAGAGAGCGCAGTAGAACACCTCTACCTAAGACGGTGTTTTTGAGGGCTGCTGAGTTGTATTCCCAGGACTATGCAGACTCAGATGGGCGGGTCCGCGCAACCTTCAACATGGTCACATTGCTCGGATGGGCACCGCATTCAAGCCAGCAAAAGCCGCTCAAACCAGGGTCAGCCCAAACCCGGTTGGCAGATGCTTTGGGGACAGAGGAAGTTGGGTTGAAACAGGATTGAAAATCAGGAATTCACCGGTTTTAGTTTTGCGCGGCTTCGTTTGCTCCCGTCAGCATTACATTGGAAATAACTTGGAAAATGTCATCCCGGACCGTTTCTCCAATGCTACCAACAGTCAGAAGGATTGCGATACTAAGTGTTGCGACAAGCAGGCCATACTCAACCATTGTTGCACCGCTACGATCATGGATTAGCCGGGTGAACTGGTTGACTAGGAACTGCTTGGTCACTGAATACATTTCGCTAATCCCAAAAATTCACCGGTACTAGACTGCGTCCATAATATGCGGGATCAAAGGTTCATCCGCTGCTGGCATCGGATAATCCCGCAGCCTCAGGGCACGAACCCACTTGAGCGCCTGATTTTCCCGGCCGCGGGGAGTACCTTCCCATCTTCGGCATATGTAAAGTGGCATGAGAAGATGAAAGTCCTCATAAGCGTGGCTCGCGAAAGTCAAAGGGGCAAGACACGCTTCGTTAACCTCGATGCCGAGTTCTTCGCCGAGCTCACGGATCAAAGTCTCCTCTGGGCGCTCACCAGTTTCCACCTTTCCGCCCGGAAACTCCCACAAACCCGCCATCGATTTACCTTCAGGACGCTGCGCAATCAGGATACGTCCATCAACGTCGACAAGCGCACAAGCAGCAACAAGTACGATCTTGGTCATTGTTCTTTGTCCGATTTTGAAACAGTTCTGGCGGGAATTGATAAATCCGTCGCAAGTCAATTAATCGACGATCAACTTCTATAATCGCCGTTTATCTCTACATATTGCTTCGTCAGATCGCATGTCCAAACGATTGCTTCACCTGTTCCGATGCCGAGATCTACGCGGATCGGAATCGTTTCTTCTTTCATTACTGCGGAGGCAGCCTCTTCGCTGTAACCCGGGTCGCGCTCACCCTCCATGGCGACACGGACATCGCCAAACCAAATCGCCAGCCGGTCGCGATCGGCCGGTTCCCCTGCTTTGCCAACAGCCATAACAACCCGCCCCCAATTGGCGTCTTCACCAGCAACGGCGGTTTTCACGAGTGGGGAATTGGCAATCGAAAGGGCAATACGCTTTGCCGACTGGTCGCTCTCTGCGCCTTCAACAGAAATTTGAACAAACTTGCGCGCGCCTTCACCATCTTTGACGATTTGGTGCGCCAGATCTGTCATCACATCTGCGAGCGCTGCCCGGATCACGTCAGTCCTGGGGTCATCGATCTCGGAAACTGCTTCCACGCCCCGTTTTTCTGCGGCGCCGGTCGCAAAGAACAAAACGGTGTCAGAGGTCGATGTGTCACTGTCGACCGTAATCGCATTGAACGAAGTCTCGGTGTTTTGCCCGAGAATTGTCTGAAGGACACCAGGCGCTATGGGCGCATCAGTAAAAACAAATGACAGCATCGTCGCCATATCCGGCGCGATCATGCCCGCACCCTTGGCAATGCCGTTGATCGTCACGGTCTCGCCATCGAGCTCCACGGTAGCTGTCGCAAGTTTCGGATAGGTATCCGTTGTCATTATGGCCTTGGCCGCATCCAGCCAGCTTGCCTGTCCCTGCGCTGCCACCAAGTCATCTGCAACCCCTGCAAACTTTTCTGCTGGGAGCGGCTCCCCGATCACTCCGGTCGATGCCAGATATATTTCGTTCTCAGGACAGGACATAGCGCTGGAAACAATCTCAGCAGATCTGGCAACCGCGGCCTTACCCTTTTTTCCGGTGAACGCATTGGCATTTCCTGAATTGACCAAAAGTGCCCGGGCATGCCCTTCACTCAGGATCCCTTTGCACCAGTCAACTGGAGCGGATGAACATTTAGACTTCGTGAAAACGCCTGCAACTGCAGTCCCTTCAGACAGCGACGCGAGCAATACGTCCGTCCGGCCGGAATACTTGATACCAGCGCCAGCTGTCGCAAAAGTAACACCCTCGATGTCCGGCATATCCGGATAGGATTTAGGCGCAAGAGGTGAAACGGTTGTCGACATTGGATCGGCTCCAGACTGCGTAAAAAAGCTGTCGTTGTCCCTAGCCAGAGGCAAGCGGGTCTGCAAGCCTTTTCAGAAACACGCCATTGCAGGCAAACAATAACCCGGCGGCCTCGAGGCCACCGGGTGTTCCTCAATGACAGCTCTGTTTACTCAGCTGCTGGCTTCTCAGCGTCAGCGTTGGCGAGTTGCTCATCCAAGATCTCGACAGCATACTCGTCCTTCAGCTCAACCATACGGGCTTCGTAACGCTCCCGCGCAAGCTGCTGACGCAGGTTTGCCTCAACGGTATCCAAAGCAGGTTTTTCCTGCCGGCGCTTGTCTTCCACTTTGATGATGTGCCATCCGAATTGTGTTTCAACTGGCTCTTTGGTGAAGGAACCCGGCTCCAGAGCGAAGGCAGCCTCCTCAAATGGCGGCACCATTTGGCCTTTTGCGAAATAACCAAGATCACCACCGTTTGGCCCTGAAGGTCCTGTGGATTTTTCCTTGGCGAGCTCAGCGAAATCTGCACCGCCATCCAGTTCAGCAATCAGAGCCTCGGCCGCAGCCTTGTCCTCGACCAAAATATGACGGGCATTGATTTCTTCCGGGCCTTCAAACTCCGCGAATTCTTTGTCGTAGGCGGTCTTTACGTCAGCATCGGTAATGGAGGCATTGATCTTCTGGCCAAGGTAGGCATTACGCAGGGCGCGAAGTTCCAGAAATTCCAGCTGTTTCTTGAAATCAGGGTCCTGATCAAGTCCATCGTTCTTGGCGGCCAAAGCCAGCAGCTCCATATCAATCATGACGTCGAGCAGCAACTGGCGCCATTGTGCCGCCGGAAAACGTTGCAGCTCTTGACCCAAGTCCTGAGCGGCAAACGCAATATCGGCTTCCGTGATGACCGCATCGCCAACCTTGGCAACAACATCGTCCGGCTCGGCCGCCGACAAAGAAGCCGATCCGAGCGTCAGGGCCATGATGGAAACGGCAAGAGCCTTGATTGGCCTGCGCATCGAATTTCGGAGCATGAGAAAACCTTTACCTATGGGAACATATCTCTTTTATCCCTCTGAACTCGAGGGCTCGGGTACATTGCCTATTCCAGCAGCGTTGACAAGCATTCACCCCCCTCTTATCTCTCGGGCGGCCCTGCTGCGAGGCTGGGATGGCATCTTTTCGGCCACATGAGTTGGCCAACGCATTGCGCTACGTGTGCAACGTGTACAACAAATTGAGACGATTTCATGGGCAGGTGTCAGATTGCCAGTGACACCGACCGTAAAGGAAGGACCGCCACATGGCTGGCCTCGGCGCAATAGCACGTAAGTTATTCGGATCTTCAAATGACCGGAAAGTAAAGTCATTCCGGGCAGGAGTTGAGCAAATCAACGCTCTGGAAACAGAGATCCAGGCTTTGTCGGACGAGGACCTTCGCGCCCAGACGGAGAAATTTCGCGAACAACTGAAAAATGGCGCGTCTTTAGATGACATTCTTGCGCCAGCTTTCGCAACGGTTCGCGAAGCGGCCAAACGGGCGCTCGGACAACGTCATTACGATGTCCAGCTGATTGGCGGCATGGTGCTGAACTCCGGTCAAATCGCGGAAATGCGGACGGGTGAAGGTAAAACCCTTGTCGCGACGGCCCCGGTCTACCTGAACGCCCTGTTGGGCGAAGGGGTTCACGTGGTCACTGTGAACGACTACCTTGCACAGCGCGACAGTGAATGGATGGGGCAGGTCTACAAGTTTCTGGGACTGTCTGTTGGCTGCATCACACATGGCCTGTCGGATGAAGAGCGCCGTGCAGCCTATACCGCTGATGTCACCTACGGAACGAACAACGAATTCGGCTTCGATTATCTTCGCGACAATATGAAACACGACCGTGCCTCAATGGTGCAACGTGGGCATGCCTTCGCAATTGTCGATGAGGTCGATTCAATTCTAATCGATGAAGCGCGGACGCCGCTGATTATCTCCGGCCCCCTGGAAGACCGGTCCGAATTCTACAACACCGTTGACGCCTTCATTCCCAGCCTCACGGAAGAGGATTACGAGCTCGATGAAAAGGCGCGGTCAGCGACATTCACCGAGGCTGGCAACGAGAAACTCGAAGGACTTTTGGCGGAAGCCGATCTTTTGAAAGGTGATTCGCTGTATGATGTCGAGAACGTCTCAATCGTTCACCATCTCCAACAAGCTCTGAAAGCTCACAAACTCTTCCAGCGGGACAAAGACTACATTGTCCGCAACGGTGAAGTGGTCATCATCGATGAGTTCACCGGCCGCATGATGCCGGGCCGCCGATTCTCGGAGGGTCTTCATCAGGCACTGGAAGCACGCGAGAAGGCACGCATTCAACCTGAAAACCAGACGCTCGCATCTATCACGTTCCAGAACTATTTCCGGATGTACGGCAAACTCGCTGGCATGACCGGCACGGCTTCTACTGAAGCAGATGAATTTGCCGACATCTACAAGCTGGAAGTTGTTGAAATCCCAACCAACGTCACCGTTCAGCGGATCGACGATGACGACGAGGTGTACCGGACTTTCCAGGAAAAGTTCAACGCCATCGTGAAACTGATTGATGAGTGTAAGGAACGCCGCCAGCCGATCCTCGTCGGCACGACGTCAATCGAAAAGTCGGAGATCCTGGCCGAACTGCTCAAGCAACATGGCTACAAGCAAATTGATTTGAGTGATCCCGCGGCTTTTGCCGCCGCGCAAAAGACTGACGACGGCAAGTCCAAGGTCTTCGCTGTTTTGAACGCACGTTACCATGAGCAGGAAGCCTTTATTGTTTCACAGGCCGGCCTGCCAGGTGCAGTGACGATTGCCACCAACATGGCCGGCCGAGGCACCGACATTCAGCTGGGCGGCAATGCCGACATGCAGATTGAAATGACCCTCGGCGACATGCCGGCCGGTGAAGAACGTGCAGCGAAAGAGGCGAAAATTCGCGCGGAAGTCGAAGAGCTGAAGAAAGAGGCCCTTGGCGCTGGCGGCCTCTACGTAATCGGTACGGAACGGCATGAAAGCCGCCGCATCGACAATCAGTTGCGCGGCCGTTCTGGCCGTCAGGGCGATCCGGGCCACTCCAAGTTCTTCCTGTCGCTTGACGACGATCTGATGCGGATTTTCGGCTCAGAGCGCATGGACTCAATGCTGCAGAAGCTGGGCCTGGAAGAAGGCGAAGCGATCATCCATCCGTGGATCAACAAAGCCCTTGAGAAGGCGCAGCAGAAGGTCGAAGCGCGAAACTTCGATATCCGTAAAAACCTCCTGAAGTTCGACGACGTCATGAACGACCAGCGCAAGGTCGTCTTCGATCAACGTATCGACCTGATGGACAGCGACGCGATTCAGGATGCTGTCACTGACATGCGGCACGACGTGATCGATAATCTGGTCGCAAGCCACATTCCAGAACGCGCTTATCCGGAGCAATGGGATACCGAAGGACTTCAGGAGGAAGTCCGTAAGTACCTGAACCTTGATTTGCCGATCAAGGATTGGGCCGCCGAAGAAGGTATCGCGGATGAAGAGGTCAAGGAACGGCTGACACGGACGGCTGACGAGGCCATGGCCCAAAAAGTCGCCAAGTACACGCCGGAAGTCATGCGCCGCGTCGAAAAGGCGATCCTGCTTCAAACGCTTGATAATTTGTGGCGGGAGCATCTGGCCAACCTCGACCATCTGCGCTCGGTCGTCGGGTTCCGCGGATACGGCCAGCGCGATCCTTTGCAGGAATATAAGACCGAGTCCTTCACCCTGTTTGAGTCGATGCTGGCACAACTGCGCCAAATCACGACAGCCCAGCTGCTTCGCGTAGAGTTAGTGACCGAACAGCTGCCGGAAATGCCGCAGATGCCGGAGATGCATGAGCATCACATCAACCCGCTGACCGGCGAAGACGAGATGTCGCAGCCGAGTGCTCACCCCCAAGCAAGCCGGGAGCGCGATCCAAACAACCCTGCGACTTGGGGAAAAGTTGGCCGTAACGAAGCTTGCCCGTGCGGGTCTGGCAAGAAATACAAGCACTGTCACGGAGCGCTGGTCTAACCGCACGCAATTTTAACGTATAACAAGGGCCGGCGCTCATAAATGAGCGCCGGCCTTTTGCGCTCTGAAGCCCAACGCAAATGCCAAAGCACTATTTTGCTTCCGCAGATTTCTAAAAGCTGGTGTTTCCCTGTCTTTTCCGGCAGGTTGCCGCGAACAACCAAACAGCCGTCATAGCAATGCAACCGAAAAAAGCCCCCAAGATATACATTTCCCGCCGGAGAGAACTCCGAACGGAAACCCCAATGGTCAGCGTCATAGTCCCGGTCTACAACGAAGAAGACGTTATCGGCCACTTTCTGGAGGAGACCGGACGCGTTCTCGAAGAGACAGGGCTGCAATACGAGTACGTTTTTATCGACGACGGCAGCCGCGATACAACGGCCGACATCCTGACGGATAGGCTCGCCAATGGCTTACCGGGGCGGCTGCTCGGCCTTTCTCGGAATTTCGGCAAGGAGGCGGCCCTGTCAGCCGGTTTGGAGGCCGCCAAAGGAGACATTGGCGTCATCATCGATGCGGATCTTCAGGATCCACCCGAATTGATCCACCAAATGATTGACGGCTGGCGGGCCGGCTATGATGTGGTATATGGCCTGCGGGTAGACCGAACATCCGACACGCTCATGAAGCGGTCGACTGCAGGCATGTTCTACAAGGTCTTCAACAAACTCTCGAACGTCGACATGCCGCCGAACGCCGGCGATTTCCGCTTAATCGACCGCGCGGTCATTGATGCGCTTTTGCGGTTGCCGGAAAGAAACCGTTTCATGAAAGGTCTGTTTGCCTGGGTGGGTTTTCCCTCCATGGCGGTTCCTTATGAACGCCCCCCGCGGAAGGCAGGCGACGGCAAGTTCAACTACTGGAAACTCTGGAACTTCGCACTCGACGGCATCACGGGCTTTACAACGATGCCCTTGCGGATGTGGTTTTACGGTGGCGCACTGGTGTCAATCCTCGCCTTCGCCTATGCCATCTATCTCACGATCAGGGGGATAATTTTCGGTATCGATGTTCCGGGTTACACCTCCATCATGGTTGCAGTGCTGCTCTTTTCCGGTATCCAGCTGCTCTCAATCGGAATGATCGGTGAGTACGTCACACGGCTGTTTAATGAATCAAAACAACGGCCGGTCTACCTGCTGCAGGATGTCATTGAGAGCACTCCATTGAAAACCCATCAGCAAGATGATCATGATCACTGACCGCAAACGTCAAACACTGAAAACGGAAGCCAATGCTGCCGGGAAATTTGCGGTGGTCGGCGTTGTTGCAACGCTCACCCATGCCGCAGTGGCCGGCTTTCTCCTGGAAAGCGGGCTGCTTCCGCCAATGCTGGCAAATTTCGCCGGCTTTCTGGTTGCGTTTGGCGTTTCCTTTTCAGGCCACTTTTACTGGAGCTTCTCGCATCTCCGCCAAGAAAAGACCGCATTGAAGGCAATGCTGAGATTCTTATTGATCGCGGCATCAGGCTTTGCGCTCAACTCAAGCGTATTGGCTCTGTGGCTGAACCTTACGCCATGGCCGGATCTGCTCGGTTTGATGTTTTCAATCGCAATTGTTCCATCCCTTACATTTATTGGCACCCGCTTCTGGGCTTTTTCGCACCCCGAAGTTGATCCGTGATTGGACTGGAGTAATTGATGAACGCCAGCCGCGCTGCGCTTCTGTATGGTGGAACCCTGTGCCTTCTTTATGCTCTGCTCCCAAGCTTGAGCTTCCCCAATCCGCCGCTGGATGTCGTTGAGGGATTTGCATGGGGCAGAGAATTTCAACTCGGCTATACCAAACACCCGCCCATGCAGGCTTGGCTGCTTGAGTTGAGCTATCACCTGACCGGTGGGTACGCGTATGGCGCCTATTGGCTGAGCGCAATAAGCATTGGCATCGGGTACTGGTTCATCTGGTTGATAGGAAAAGAGCTTGGCTTCTCAGAACAACAACGGTTCTGGGCAATCGTGCTTACAAGTGTAACGTTTTACTTCACCCTCCCCGTGCCAGAGTTCAATCCAAACATCCTCCAGATACCGGTCTGGGCCGGGATGATCTATTTCTTCTTGCGCGCGTTGAACTCAGGCGCAGCCCGGTACTGGATCCTGTTGGGGGCACTCGCCGCAATTGGCTTCTACACAAAATACTTTGTCTTCCTATTGATCGGCACAATTGGACTGTACACCCTTGTTTACGCAGACGGTCGCAGGTATCTCGCAACCTCCGGGCCATGGATTTGCTCAGTTTCGTTTCTTCTTCTCGTGGCCCCCCATTTATACTGGCTTTATGAAACCGACTTTCTGACCTTCCGTTATGCCATCGGCCGAAGCAATGCAGCAGGCTCGTTGTTCGACCACGTCTACAATCCGGTAAACTTCCTTTTGGCACAGGTCGCCAATCACGCCGGGCTTTTGATGGTCGCGTTGCTTGGTCTTAGCTGGCAAAAGTTGAAAACGGCAAAGACGTCATGGTCCTTCAGCCGCGGATCTGTACCCACGCTTGAGGCCGACAGATTCCTTATCTGGTTCGCTTTTGTGCCCCTTTTCGTGGTGCTTCTGGCATCTGCTGTAACCGGTAATGAATTCAAACACATGTGGGGCACGCCACTCTTCGTGCTGTCCGGGTTGGTGGCAGTCCGGTATTTTCATCTTCCGGCTTTTTGGTCTGCGCCCAAACGCGCATTTGCAGGTGCTGTCGGCATACAGGTACTATTTCTTGGCATTCTACTTGGCCAGGCTGTTCTGGAGCCCTTCTGGAAGACCAAACAGTCCCGTATTCATTACCCAGGCAAGGCAACAGCGGAAGTTCTGTCTGATGTCTGGAAAAAGGAAACAGGGACGGAGCTGGCATATGTCGCCGGAGATGAGTGGACGACAGCCAATGTGACCCTTCATGCCCCATCGCGGCCTTCGATGTTCTTAGAGCACAATGCCAAATTGAGCCCTTGGATTGATCTAGATGACGTTCAGAAAAAGGGCATGATGATTCTCTGGCGCGGCGAGAACTCGGCACCTGCCGGACAGATCCTGGAGCTTTACCCAAATGCAGTCCTTCAAGGACAGCAAACCCTGCCGTTTCACTCGTATGGCACATTTCCAGACCTGACGATCAATTGGATTATTGTACTGCCAGGAAGCGTCGCCACATCTGTAGACGAAGAACTCGCTGACTAGAAAGCCTGATGGCACAAGCACGAAAAGGGTCTAACCTCCCCGCATGATCGACATGATGGAAATCGATGGCATCGAGGATTGGCTGATCGGCGAGGCACTCGGCGACCCTGATATGACCAATCTGTTTGCAGAGTTGTGTGAGCGTTTGCGCCAATGCCATGTTCCAGTCGATCGCGCCATTCTTGTCTGGTCGACGCTTCACCCCATGATTGAGGCGGAAATCGCCTTCTGGGAAAACGGCGGCGAGGTCTACCATGAAAAGATCGAGCATTCGGAAGAAGATACGGAAGATTGGCTGCAAAGCCCTATTCGTGCCGTTTTAATCAATGAAGAGCCGATGCTTCGCCGGCGCTTGGCCAACGGAAATGCACAAACCGAATTTCCGCTTCTGAAGCGTTTGGCCTCAGAGGGTTATACGGATTATCTGGTGATCCCGACCCACATGGAGATACCTGCGATCAAAGGTGAGTATCCAAACACCGGGATCATCCTAAGCTGGGCAACACGGGAAGAAGACGGGTTTTCCGAAGATGCCCTCAACGCGATACACTACATCCAGAAACGGCTCGCACTCGCCGCAAGAGCCGTGCTTCAAGGCCACATCACAAAAATCATCGCCGAAACATATCTCGGCAGCATTGCAGGAACCAAAGTACTGAATGGACAAATCCGCCATGGAGATGGTGAGACCATCGACGCGGTGATTTTTTACAGTGACATGCGCAATTCCACGGCAATTGCAGATGCCCTGGGTCCGGAAGACTATCTCAAGTGGCTCAATACATATTTTGAAGCAACCGCCGGGGCGGTCCTCCAGCAGGAGGGCGAAGTTCTGGACTTTATCGGCGATGCGGTTCTAGGTGTTTTCCCGACGCAAAAGGAGTCGCTCTCAGAAGCGGTTCAAAGGGCCATTACAGCGGCTGATGAGACCCGGAGGCGCCTGCATGACATCAACAAAACCGTCTCTACCGGTCACAAAATTGAACGCAGGCATCGCTCTTTCGACCGGCCGTGTCATGTTCGGCAACATCGGCGTTGCAAACCGGCTCACCTTCTCGGTAATTGGCCAGACAGTTCACGCCGCCGCCCGGATTGAGGATCTGACCAAGCGGATCAAATCCGATGTTCTCATGACTGGTGAAATCGCTGAATTTGCGGGCGATCGCGCACAAAATGCGGGAGCCTACGAACTGGACGGCTTTACCGACCGCCAACCGCTCTTTTCACTTGAACCTCTGCCAGTTCCGGGCGCACCAAACTCCTGATCCCAAATTCTTGATACTAAACGGATACCCATGACAGACCTTCGTCCAAATCCCTGTACGACCCTGCCCTTTCGCGAACAAGTCTGCGAGATCGGAGATGATGGAGCACCTGTCATCTTGCTGCACGGCTTCGGAGGAGACCGCCAAACCTGGGTGAGTATTCAAACTGGTCTCGCCAACCGCAAACGATCTCTCGCGTTTGATCTGCCGGGGCACGGGGAGGCTTTGGATTGGCCCAAAGTTGGCCACGCTGGGATTTCGGCGAAGGCCGTCGCACAATCCATTGAAGCGCTGGAATTGAAGCGGGTGCATCTGGTTGGCCATTCCATGGGCGGCGCTGTTGCAGCTTTGGTTGCCCTGCGTGCACCCGAGCTGGTTGCCAGCCTCACGCTTTTGGCGCCCGGTGGATTTGGGCCGGAGATCAATCATCGACTGTTAAGGCGCTATGCGGTTGCCTCCGAAACAGCGGAAATGGAAGTTCTTCTGGAGCAGTTCTTCGGCTGGGAATTCAAGCTTCCCAAGTTCCTCGCCAAAACCGCGGCAGAAAGCCGGGCCCGGCCAGGGGGCGCGGCAACTCTGTCGACGATCGCCGACGAAATCATCGACGGCTCCGTGCAAAAAACCTTGCCGCGTGACGACATGGCGGCGCTTCCAATGCCGATTAAGGTACTTTGGGGGACACAGGACCGCGTCCTGCCAACACGGCAGGCGCACAAGCTGCCCGGCATTGTTGCCACTCACATCTTTGAGCGGGTTGGTCACATGGTACATCTGGAAATACCAAAAGAAACAACCCGCCTCATTCTGCAGAATGCGGCCACAGAATAGGCAGCGCTAGGCAGGTGACGCTAGATGTCATTGTGGGAGCGCCGAGGGCTTGAGCCGTTGCCGCTCCCGTAATTGGCGGCTAATTCTCTAGGCTTCCGGAAGGAGGTCGTCACGCCAAGTCTCGCCGATCACCCGGCGCGCCATCATGTGCGAGCGCGGCGAATTAATACTGTCGACCGCAATCAGTGCATTGTCTTTCAGGTAGGCGACGTAGAATTTTTTGGCAGCCGGGTCGCCGACAACAACTGTCTTGTCATAACCTTCGGACAATCCAGCGATCTGCAGCTTGATTTCATACTGATCCGACCAGAACCAAGGCAACGGGTCATAATCGACGTCTTGCCCGAGCAAGGCCTGCGCTGCGATTTTGGCCTGATCAATGGCATTTTGAACGCTTTCCATCCGCACGGATCTTGAATACCGCCCAGAATGAAACCGGGTGCAATCGCCAACGGCATAGATGTCCGGATCACTTGTCTGCGCTGCGCCATCAACAAGAATACCGTTGTCTGTATCCAGCCCCGCATCAGTGGCCAGTTGATCATTTGGCTCGGCGCCAACTGCAACAAGCACGAGGTCAGCCAGAACACTGTCCCCGTTGTTCAGCTTGACAGATTCGACCCCCTCTCTTCCTTCAAGCGCTTCAATGCCTGTGTTCAAACGCAGTTGAACGCCATTGTCAGCGTGAAGTTTCGCGAAAAAGTCCGACACAGTTTCACTCACGACCCGCTTCATTGGCCGGTCCTGAGCTTCAATCACGCATACGTCCTTGCCGAGCGCGCGGGCCACTGCAGCGACCTCCAGACCGATGTAACCGGCACCGATGATGACGAGGTTCTGGCTCTTCGACAAACGGTCACGGATCGCATCAACATCGCCAATGGAGCGCAATGTGACCACGCCGTCTTTGTCAGAGCCCTTGATTGGCAGCAGACGCGCTTTGGTTCCCGTCGCAAGGACCAGTTTTCCGTAAGATATGGTGTCGCCGTTTTCCAGCTGAACACGTTTTGCCGACCGGTCGATCCCAACGACTCTTGTGTTTGGGATGTGGTCGATAGTGTTGGTCGTGTAGAACGCTGGCGGCCGGAGCCAAAGCCCCTCGGCGCCAATTTCACCAGCCAGGAATTTTTTGGACAGTGGCGGGCGTTGATAAGGTGGATGAGCCTCGTCGCCGATGAGCCGCAACGCACCTTCAAAACCACCTTGACGAAGCGATTGAGCGACCTGGGCACCAGCTTGACCTGCCCCGACTATGACGATCTCTTCCTGCATCCCGTTTCACCTTCTTCGTGCAATCAGCCTCGTCCCTAGCACGAAGAAAAGCCGCCCGCCAGCGGGGCATTAAGTCCCGGTTGGCAAAGCGGCTTTTGAAACTTCAAGCCTACGCGTTAGGCGCTGCGAACACCTTGCAGGAATGTCGCGATTTCCTGACGGATAAGCCCACCCTGCTGAGACAGGGATTGCGCCAGGTTATCAACCTCAGCGCCATTGGTTCGGGCGAGTTCCGCAGCGGACCCAACGCTCGTCATACGATCGGCGGCTTCATCGGACCGCTGAGACGCACTGGAAACGTTGTCGGAAATCTCTCGGACCGCCTGATCCTGATGCTGAACAGAATCTGCAACCGACGATGCAAGGTTTTCCATGTCGGAGATAATTTTGCTGACATCTTCGATGGCCTGCACGGCGTGACCGGACGATCCCTGGATGGCTTCAATTTGGATCGCAATCTCTTCCGTCGCTTTCGATGTCTGATCAGCCAATTGCTTGACCTCAGCAGCAACAACCGCAAAGCCCTTACCTGCTTCACCTGCACGCGCCGCTTCGATGGTCGCGTTAAGAGCGAGAAGATTGGTTTGACTTGCAATGTCCCGGATCAGGCTCATGACTTCGCCGATCCGTTCTGCCGCGCTGGAGAGCTCCTGCATGGTCGAAACCGTTGTCGACGCACTCAAGACGGCTTGCTGAGCAACTTCCGTTGACCGTGTCGCCTGATTCGAGATTTCAGCAATCGAGGCTGCCAACTCGTCCGCAGACTGGGCTGCCGATGTGACATTTTCTGCAGCTGTTCTGACCGCACCTGTTGCACCAGAAGATTGATCGGCCACATCGTCGGCCGCCTGTTCCATTGATTGTGAGGTCTGGCGCAATTCGTCATTGGCACGATCCAGACTGCCAAGGGCGTCAGTAACCGTGCCTTCAAACCGGCCGATAATGTCTTCCAAACGTGCCACGCGTTCTTCCCGGGCCTGGTTTTCCTGTTCCTGCGCCGCTGCAAGCTGCGACCTCTCGACCGCATTGTCCCGGAAGACCAAAACGGTCCGGGCAATGGCGGCAAGCTCAGTTTTGCCTTTTGCTTCCGGCAAGGCGATGTCAGTTTGACCACCGGCCAATGCTTCCATCGCTTTCTGCAGATGCGCCAACGGTCTTGCCACCGACTGGCCCACCAAAAACGCGGTTGCCGGCAGCAAGATCAACAAACCGAGAATGGTGCCGCCAATTGCATAGGTTGCGATGGACCGCGCGGTCTCAAGCTGATTTGCGGCTTGCCCTTGCAGGGTATTTGCAGCGGCGTTCAGGGCGTCAATATGCGGCGGCACCAATTGAAAGAGATTTTCCAGAAGAGCGGTGCTGCCCGTCTCCTGCTCGACCGCTGCCGTATATTGAGCGAACGTCTGGTGATATGCCGTCATGTTGTCGGCGAGTTCTTTCTTGATCGCATCTTGAATGTAGACCCTCTTGAGCAACTTTTCGAACGCCGCAAACTGCTCATCGAACACGCCGATAGCTTCTGGCGTGCTGTTGAGGGTGAATTCTTTTTCCGCGAGCTGCACAGCGAGAATAGCGCGCGCCAGCTTTTCAAAGTCCGGGCCCCCGCCAAACTTCATTTCTTCAAACAAACGATCTTTCACTGCGCCGGTGAGCGAATCAAGGCGTGCAAGCTGCCCGTCCTGGTTTGTATATCCGATTTGCTGCCGGACACTGTCCAGCATCTCGAACGCGCCGCTGGTGCCCTCCAGCGTGTCCTTCACATCGGCTACCTGGGCGGTGTAGCTGGCAGCGGCAGGATTGTTTTCAAGTTTGGTCACCAGTTCTATCGCGGTCACCATTTCGGCAGAAAATCTTTGAAACGCTTCGGCAGAGGGTGCTGCAAAGTATTGATTTTCAATGATCTGCAGCCCTGCGGCTGTCTCAGAGAGCGCCGCCACTTCTTCGGCAAGATCGGCGCTTTGGTTCATCCTGCTGAAAGCCGAATTCAGCTCGCCCTGGCTCCAGAAATAAACCCCGCCGATGATGACGAGGCCAACGACTGTCACAAGGCTGAGCGCCATAACCCGCACTTTGACCGAGAGTTTGGACAAAACCCCAAAAGTTGATTGCGCACCGATTGCCACTGGCTTATGTCCCCTGAGAGAAATAGTGTTTCCTCAGAGTTAGCTAAAATTGCCAATTTCCGGTTAATCTGAAAATCATTCTTTTTCATTTCCCCTCATCGACCACTTTGCTGGTTTGGCGAACCACCCCCGGAGATTGACTTGGCGTATCTGGCCAAAATTGCCCCTTCTCTTTTTGTTCTTCTATGGTCGACCGGATTTATCGGTTCAAAGCTGGGTGCGCCGTACATCGAACCAATGGCTTTCCTGACAGTCCGGTTCGCTGCGGTCCTGCCCATACTGTTCATTCTCGGTCTATTTTGGGTAAAATCCTGGCCTAAGGACAAAAAGGCAATCGGCCACTGCATTGTGACCGGCATGCTGGTCCACGGCATCTACCTGGGTGGTGTTTTCTGGGCCATCAAGCAAGGGATGCCTGCTGGAGCTTCAGCCATTATCGTCGGATTGCAGCCGGTTCTAACCGCGATTTTTGCAGTTGGTATGATCGGAGAAGTGATCAGCCGCAAACACTGGATCAGCATGGCGATTGGCCTCAGCGGCCTCGGTCTCGTTCTTGGACCCAGGTTTGATCTTGCCGGGTCTGGCATCACCCTCGTTACGATCAGTGTTGTCTTTTTTTCCGTCATCGCGATCAGTGTTGGCACGGTTTATCAAAAGCGCTTCGTGCCCAACACGGATCTTTTGGCGGCAACCTTCTGGCAATATGTCGGCGCCCTTTTGGTCACAACACCACTCAGCCTTTTCGAGACTTGGCAAATCACGTGGTCGGGCGAGTTGATCGTAGCGCTTGCCTGGCTTGTTTTGGTGCTGTCGATCGGCGCGATCATGTTGTTGATGCTACTCATCCGCCAAGGCGCGGTTTCGCAAGTGGCTAGCCTGTTTTACCTCGTGCCGGTCGCAACAGCCATTGAGAGCTACTTCCTGTTTGGAGAAACCCTCTCAATGATCCAGATAGCTGGCATGGCTTTGGTGGTCGGCGCGGTCTTGATGATCCGCGCGGCTCCTAAACGAACCTAAGCCTGCTGCTGCCGACCCAATTGACGATCGCGGAAGGCACGTTGCCGCGCGATCGCGGCATTGAGCTCGCCGCCCAAGATGAAGGCGAGCGAGCAGATATATAGGAAGATCAGCGCGGTCATGATCCCCGCCAGGCCGCCATATGTTGAGACATAATTGGCAAACCGGGCGAGATACGCCCCGAAGGCACTGCCTGAAACGATCCACAAGAGCAGGGTGGCAATCACGCCCGGCCAGATGTCTGAAAACGACCGCTTTCCAGAGGGCAGCAACCAGTGCGTCATGAAAAGCCCGACAATCAACAATGACCCGGCCAGCGTGTAGCGGGCAATGTTGATCGACAACAAAAATGGTTCGACCTGAGGCACAAATCCTCTGAGAGCCTCGATCCCAAGCGGCGCAAGAACAACAAGAAACGTGTAGGCCAGCAGGATCACCGCACCCAGGATCACAAGAGCCAGCGATTGAATGCGCAACAGGATAAAAGACCGCTTTTCAATTTGGCGGTAAGCCCGATTAAGTGCCGTTCTGAGTGCCTCGACCCCGTTTGACGCAAACCACAATGCGGCAACCGCACCGAAGGTGAGCAAGTCGCTGCGCGGAACTGTCAGTACATTTTCGATTTCGCGCACAACAGGCGCTGCAACTGTTTTCGGCCAGGCATCGAACACGAGCTCAGATACCGTGTCCGCCGCACCGACCATGCCGAAAAAACCCGCAAGAGACGCAATGAAGATCAGCAATGGGAAAATCGCGAGCAGGCCGGACAAGGCCACGTGACTGGCCATTGCAAAGCCGTCATCACGCGAAAAATGACCGATTGCATCTTTCAGCACAGCCAAAGACGCCTTGGCAAAAAGGTAAAGACTCATAGGTTTCATGTTGCTTGGCCGGGAGCTGTCGTCAAGTCTGTGCCCTCGTTATGACAGCCCCCTTCGAAAGACCAACAAGTTTTGGCTCGACAAAGGCCGGTGTGCGACGCAACATAGCTTCAAGAAAAAGCGCGCGCGCGCAACAAATGAAAACGGAGATGCCAATGTCCACCGCAGCCGTGAAGGCCGCAGAAATGCAGCCGACTCTTTCTGAGCGAACCAACGCGATCGTCCGTGAATTGGACGGTCTCCTTAATCTTGCAGCGCAGCGTGTGCGCGAGCGCGTTACGGTGGACGGCCGGATTTCTTCCAGCCGGATGGAAGCAGAACAACGTGCAACACATGGACTGGCGTGGTTTGCAACATACGTCGAAGCACTCCGCCAGCTTGATGCCTATGCACAGCGTTTGACGGAAAGCGGCCGCTACGGCGATCTTGAAGACAAGATCGTTCAACTGGGTTTCGCGGAATACGTGGCGCAGATCTTCGGCGGCATCCCGATGAACCAGGGCGAATTCGTCCGACTTGCCGATCTTGGCATCACCGATGACGAGGCCCGCTCGTTCCGGACCGCAGACATGGATGCTGTCATTGCGACAGGCAATACGATTGAAGTTCGCGAAGGTCTCACGGAGCTGATCCGGGCTCAAGCAGGACAGTCGACCTTCGGCGATGGTGGTCTTGATGAAACCATGGAGCAGATCCGCAACGAAATGCGGAAGTTTGCTGAAGACACCGTCGTACCCAATGCCCATGAGTGGCATCTGAAAAATGAATATATTCCGCTCGAAGTCGTCAGCCAGATGTCGGAACTCGGCGTTTTCGGCCTGACCATCCCGGAGGAATATGGCGGTCTCGGCCTCGGTAAAGAGGCAATGTGTGTTGTCTCCGAGGAGCTCTCCCGTGCCTATATCGGTGTTGGCTCGCTTGGCACCCGGTCGGAGATCGCAGCTGAACTCATCTTATGTGGCGGCACCCAGGAGCAGAAGGAGCACTGGCTTCCGAAAATCGCCTCCGGAGAAATCCTGCCGACCGCCGTCTTTACAGAGCCAAATACCGGGTCCGATCTTGCCTCGCTCAAGACAAGGGCGGTGAAGGACGGCGACACCTGGAAGATATCCGGCAACAAAACCTGGATCACCCATCCAGTGCGCGCGGACATTATGACCCTCTTGGCCCGAACCAATCCGGCTGAACCCGGATACAAGGGCTTGTCGATGTTTATTGCCGAAAAGCCGCGCGGAACAGACGAACATCCGTTCCCGGCAGACGGCATGACCGGCGGCGAGATTGAGGTTCTCGGCTATCGCGGCATGAAGGAATACGAGATCGCCTTTGATGATTTCGAAGTAAAGTCGGAAAACCTGCTTGGTCAGGTTGAGGGCGAAGGCTTCAAGCAGTTGATGCAGACATTTGAGGGGGCCCGAATCCAGACCGCTGCTCGCGCCATCGGCGTTGCCCAATCGGCCCTGGATATCGGACTGCGCTACGCAGAAGATCGCGTTCAGTTCGGCAAAGTATTGATCAGTTTCCCACGCGTTTCCGACAAGCTCGCACTGATGGCAACCGAGACCATGATCGCCCGTCAGCTGACATACTTCTCAGCCTGGCAGAAGGACTCCGGCAAGCGCTGCGACCTGGAAGCCGGCATGGCCAAACTGCTTGGGGCCCGTGTCGCGTGGGCCGCTGCGGACAATGCACTGCAGATCCATGGCGGCAATGGCTTCGCTCTTGAATACGCCATCTCCCGCGTGCTGTGCGATGCAAGGATCCTGAACATCTTTGAAGGTGCAGCCGAGATCCAGGCACAAGTTATCGCACGCCGATTGCTGGAAACCCGCGGCAACGCATGATCAAACGAAAGGGCGCCAATCGGCGCCCTTTTTCTATTCAACTGTGATCGTGATCTGCTCGGACATCACTGGCGGGTTGTGCGGAATATGGCTCCAGTCGCCCAAAACCAGCTGCAGCGTGTGTTCACCGGGCGCTAACTCTACTGTGGTTTCGGTCTGCCCGCCGCCAAAGTGTTTGTGATTGTCATCGGCTGGGATGGCTTCGTTGAGTTCTTCGCCTTCAATTGTTTCATCGATAATCAGATGATGATGGCCAGTTTTTTCTTTTTCAACACCGGCCGGCGCAACACCCATACCCTCCAGGCCGAACTGGATGGTTACAGGGCTCTTGACCGTGTCACCGTCCTTCAAATTGATGAAATAGACCTTCGCGCCGTCCGGGGATGGGGTTTCACCGGCATTTGCCGAAAACGCTAATGGCAAGACGAGGCACAAAGCCATCGCAGCAGATTGAAAATATGATCTCATAACGATCCTCCCGTTGAAGAAAACGCCCCTCAGCCTGAACCTTAGGCTTCTCGTCCCTGACGAAAGTGACAACAATCACACAAAGGCGCCAGGAACGCTTGGTAAACTTTATTTGTAATTCTGGCTCACATGCCCATATCTTCCTTATGCTGCGAACAGGAATTACGTTGAAATGACCTCCTCATCCCCATTTGAAGATCTGGGTTTCGACCCGGAAATTCTCGGACCGGAAGAGGAACAAAATGAAACGGTCCGTCAAAAACTGTTAAAAACAGCCCGGAAGGCGGCACGCCAAATTCCGTTCATGGAAGATGTTGTCGCCGGGTATTACTGCGCCCTTGATCCCGCAACGCCAACAAAGGTGCGCGGGACATTGCTGGCTGCTTTGGCCTATTTTGTTTTACCGCTCGACGTGGTGCCGGATTTCATTCTTGGCGTGGGATTTGGAGATGATGCAACGGTTCTGATGGCCGCGATTTCGATGATCCGGGCCCACATCCGGCCGGACCATTATCAGGCTGCCAGAGATGCTTTGGAGGACGGAGAACTATAAGTCTTCGTCCGTTGCTTTTTCTTCATGCGGTGCGGTTTTTGTACGCAAGAGCCAGTTCCCGGCAGTCCGTCCGGCAATGATCCAGTAAACAGCCCCGGAAACGAAGCCCGCTGCCAGCACAACTGGACTACCGGGCCGTAAACCAGCGTCCGCTGTACCATCAAGAGTCCAGAGCAGGAATGCGATCGCACCGGCGCTTGCAACATGAAAAACAATCCCTGACCACCGTGCTATTTCGGAAACCAGGATGACGCAAGCTGCAGGGACAAACGCAACAGCACCCAGGACACTCGCAGTGACAAACGCCGCTCCGATCATAGCCGCAAACGCTGCCGGATCAGCCCCCGGAGATCCAGGTTGAAACAGCCCCCAGGACAAAAACAATCCGCTGGCGGTAACCGCTATAACAAAGCCCACGATGATTTTGATGAGCTGCCAGATGAACAACGTTCCGTTCAATCGGATCTCCTGTTTCGGCAATGAGAAATCAAATTGACGCCCGGACCATCCAATTGCAAGACGTCACTGATTTCCTGCGTCGAGCAAGATTGAAAATGTAACAAGATCGCGCGCCGCTCAAAAAAGATCTGTCAAAGGCCCAAGATCGGTGTTTTTGGTTGACTTTTTGGGCGTTTGGCACGAGCTTGGGACTCGGTGTTCAAGAAAACGTGGCGATACCCTTGGAGCGAACGTTCCAGGGCTGTTTGCGTATAAACAATTACTTGAAAGCCGACTAAACTGAAACCGCAGAGGAGTTTGCGACCATTCGCCGTCCGTTCCGCGCCCCGCCTCCCACGAAGGAAGGCCCGCGCACAAACCAAGAAATTCGCGTTCGCGAAGTCCAGCTTATTGACCACGAAGGCGCCAACCGCGGCGTTATATCGACCGAAGAGGCGATGGGTATCGCCATGGATGCCGGTTTGGATCTTGTAGAAATCCAGCCGAATGCCAATCCGCCGGTCTGCAAAATTCTGGACTACGGCCGATACAAATATCAGGCACAGAAGAAAGCTGCAGAAGCCCGCAAAAAGCAGAAGACCGTCGAGATCAAGGAGATCAAGATGCGTCCGAACATCGACACCCACGATTACGAGGTGAAGATGAAGAACATGCTGCGCTTCTTCAACGACGGCGACAAGGTGAAGGTCACGCTCCGTTTCAGGGGCCGCGAAATGGCGCACCAGGATCTCGGCATGAAGCTCTTGCACAAGGTTCGTGACGAGACATCCGAGATTGCCAAGGTGGAGTCCCACCCGAAGCTGGAAGGCCGCCAGATGGTGATGGTCTTGGCTCCGATAAAGTAAACCATCTGTCAGAAACGTTTCAAAGCCCCGCCACTCGGCGGGGTTTTTTGTTACCCATCGCGGCGGGCAAAGTGCTTACGGAACGCGTTCGGTGTTAGCCCAGTCAACTTTGTGAAAAGGCGGCTAAACGACGGCGGATCCTGATAACCGACGGAAAAGCAGATCTCCGACACAGTCCGGCTGGTTTCGATCAATAGATCCCTTGCCCGCTCTATGCGCAACTCCTGCAGGTAGCCATTGGGTGTCATCCCCGTCGCAGCCTTGAACCGCCGCAAAAACGTTCGGTCAGGCAATCCGGATGCGCCTGCAATGTCCTTCACACTCAAAGCATCTCCGTAGCGGACTTCGATCAAGTGTTGCGCTTTCAAAACAGCCGCATCGCCATGCCGTAAGTGCGGCGAAAACCGCCTGAACCGGCGCTGATCCCGGCGGCGCATATCCACGATAAAGTAACCAGCAGTGCGCGCCGCCACGCCGTACCCAAGAAATCGTTCAATGACCACCAGACCAAGGTCAACCCAGGCCATCAAACCACCGGCCGTGATGAGGTCACTGTATTCGATCAACAATTGATCTGTATCGAAGGACATCTCCTGATAGCGCTTGGACAATCTCTGCTCCAGCCCCCAATGCGTGGTTACCGGCCGGCCGGCAGCAATTCCAGCTTCAGCGACAAAGGTAATCCCGGTGCAGGCAGAACAGACAACCGCGCCCTTGCCATGCTGGTCAGCAGTGTATCCAGGCAATTCCGGAACATCAGCCGCACGCACCTCCGCCGCTGAGGGCGGTAGGATCACTGCGTCGAATGAAGGCCCGCCCGGCTCAAAGGCAGAGATCGTCTCAACAGCAACCGGATGCTCCGAAATACTTGCCGCATACCCAAGCACATCCTGAAGCCCCAGGACGGCCGATTGAAGACATCCCGGATAAGCCAGAATCGCCAAACTGTAGGAGCGTGACACCATCTGGCGTATCTACCACATGATTTGTCATTTACGCCAATCGCGCCTATCGGTGCCTACTCTACATTTGAGAGCAATGGAAATTCATGGAGCCCTCATGTCAATTACAAGCACCACACGCCCTCTGCACGTCGGTGACATCGCCATCATGTCGCTTTCTGACGGTCACCTCGATATACCGGCAGCCTATTTCTCCAACGCAAGCGATGAAGAGATCCAGGCGGTCAGTCCGACCACCCGTTTTGGCGCAACATGCTGGCTGATCGAAACCGGATCCAGGAAAGTCCTCGTGGATGCCGGGTCCGGGTCTTGGCTGAAAGAGCGCTTTCCCGAGACCGGCTTCATCACGGCGGCGGGGTCATCCCTGATAAACGCATCCAACGAGATCACAGACATCATCCTCACTCACTTGCACGCAGACCATATCGGCGGCCTGATTGCGGACGGCCAGAGCCTGTTTCCAAATGCAACTGTCCACCTTCAGAACACCGAGTGGGCATTCTGGACCGACGAAAACCTGGTGGAGGCCGTGCCGGAGGACAAAAGACCAATCGCCCAACTGATCCAGACATTGGCTCGCCCAATCGCCTCCCAAATTAAACTTCATGATGGGGATGCCGACCTCGAAAATGGGATTCATGTCACGAGTGCCCCCGGACACACGCCCGGCCATCAGATCGTCAGGATCTCAAGTGGCGGCGAACAGGTGATGCTGCTGGGAGATGCCTTGGTGTCCGGCGTTCTGCAGTTTGCAAATCCTGACGTCCACTATGCGTTGGACAGCGCTCCTGAGACAGCGGCAGAAACCCGGAAAACTCTATTTTCAGAACTCGCCGCCGAACGGATCCCTTTGGCAGCAACCCATCTTGAATCTCCGGGTTTCGGTATGCTGACGGCAACCGGTGGAGGCGGATACCACTTCGAGCCTTTGGCTTAGGTGCTCTGGCTGAGAGACACCCAACCGCCCTCCTTTGCGGATTGAAACAGCGCATCCAGAATTGTCATGTTCTGGATTGCGTCCTCGACCCCATAAGGCAAAGGCGTTTCGCCAAGAATGGCACGGCCAAATACATCTGCCATTTCGGCGTACTGATCGCAGGGTGCGATGGTCTCAGTCACCGCGGACCCATCGCCGAGCTTTGAACCGTCATCGAGCCTTATTTCGGTTGCCCCGCCTTGCGGAGCGTTGACGGGGATAAGAAGTTCGAGCCGTTTCGTTGTGCCGACAAGCTGGAAACGCTGGTGCGGCGTCAACTGGGTGGACACGGTGAAACTCAGATGACGGCCCTGCCTGAAGTCCAACATGGCACTCGTCGTCCGGTCGGTCCCGAATTCCGGATCCCGGTCGATCATCGCAACAACGCGTTGCGGCTCTGCGTCAAAGAAATACCGGCCCGCGAGCATGGTGTAGCAGCCGATATCAAGCAGCGCCCCACCCCCGATTTCCGCATCGTTGCGAATGTTGGCCGGGTCTGCATTGAAATAGCTGAAGAAGCCCTGGATCGCCTTCAGCTCTCCGAGCGCACCGGATCGGACCAGATCACGGGCCCGGATCCATTGGAGATGAGCCCGCACCATAAAGGCTTCCGCAATCAACCGGCCTTCCTGCGCACTCAGGAGCTGACGCGCCTCGCCCGCGTTGAGGGCGACCGGTTTTTCGCACAGCACGTGTTTTCCGGCGTCAGCCGCCTGCAAGGTCAAAGGCACATGCAAATGGTTTGGAAGCGGATTGTAGATCGCGTCGATATCCGGATCGGCCAGAAGGTCCTCATAGGTCCCATAGGCTTTCGCAATACTAAGCTGATTAGCCGCGTGTTGGGCACGCTCGAGGCCCCGAGAGGCAATGGCAGCGACATATCCGGTTCGGGATGACATTATCCCTGGGATAACCTTCTCCCGGCCAATCTTTGCCGTCGAGAGAACGCCCCACCGGATTTTCTTCGCGCCGCTCATGTTTGCCTCCTACAACTCAAACAAAAATCCCGGCCAATGGCCGGGATTGCCAATTTCTCCTGCCAAAACAATCAGTATTTATCAGGCACGTAAAGGTGTTCCGGAAGAACTTTGCGCTCGTAGTCCGGGTTAAACCGGCGTTCCGGCAGGGTAACCGGATCATGCGGCACGTCTTCGTACGGCAACATCGACAAGAGATGGCTGATGCAGTTGAGACGGGCCTGCTTCTTGTCGTTTCCTTCCACGATGAACCACGGCGCTTCGGGAATATTGGTTCGCTCGAACGTTTCTTCCTTGGCCTTGGTGTAGTCTTCCCAACGCACGCGGGATTCCAGATCCATCGGCGACAGCTTCCACTGCTTCAGCGGATCATGGATGCGCATCAAAAAGCGAAGCTGCTGCTCTTCATCGGTGATGGAGAACCAGTACTTGATCAACCGGATGCCGGACCGGACCAGCATGCGCTCAAACTCCGGAACGTCATTGAAAAATTCCTCGACCTGATCTTCGGACGCAAAGCCCATAACACGTTCAACGCCGGACCGGTTGTACCAGGAGCGATCGAATAGCACCATCTCACCAGCCGCCGGCAGATGCGGCACATAACGCTGGAAGTACCACTGGCTCTTTTCGCGGTCTGACGGTGCAGGCAAGGCAACGACACGCGCCACCCGCGGATTAAGACGTTGGGTTATGCGCTTGATCACACCACCCTTGCCCGCAGCATCCCGGCCTTCGAATATCACGACGATCTTTTCGCCGGTATGCTGGACCCAGTCTTGCAGCTTTACCAGCTCGGCCTGGAGCATCAACAGCTCATGGAAATAGGTTTTCCGGTCGAGGGGGGACTTGTGCTTCTTGTCAGCAATGTAATGAAGATCCTTGGCGATCAGGAAATCATCGATTTCCATCTCGAGTTCTTCATCCATGCTGTCTGCCCACTCGTTTTCCACCCAGGTCTTGGCGTCCTCACTCATCCGGCTGTTCCTTATGCATAATTTAAACGCGTCTCACCTGCACTGAGAGCCCGAAATCCATGACAGGAGTTTGACAGTAGCGTCAGTCGATGGATCGTCGCAATGCGCTCCCTCAAAGTCCATGCCTCGGAATCCACTTGCTAAATGAATGAACGTTCATTAATATGATGAAAGTGGAGGAGACGTAATGGCGCTTTCAGCACGCCCGCAGCCGCGGCAACGCGGCCTGGAAACCGCGGAAAAAGTCCGGAAAGCAGCGCTTCGCCTTTTTGCTGCGTCTGGATACGCGGCTGTATCCATGCGGGACATCGCAACCCAGGTCGGCGTTCAGCCGGGTGCGCTTTACAATCATTTCCCCACTAAGCAGCATATTTTAAAAGACTTGATGCTGAGCCACATGGCCGACTTGCTGGCTGCTTGGGACACTGCGGACTTCCCGGATGAAACCGACCCGATCGAACGCTTTGTGCGCTTTCATATCCGGTATCACCTGGAACGCGCAGATGAAGTCTTCATCGCCTATATGGAATTGCGCAGCCTTGATGCCGAGAACTTCGCGATCGTCGAGGCCGAACGCCGCCGCTATGAAACCGTTCTGGCAGATATCTTGAACGAAGGCGCAGCAAGCGGCCGCTATCACATCGACAACGCCAAAGTTACAACCCGCGCGATCATCGCGATGTTGACCGGCATTCCGGCCTGGTACCGGTCCGGCGGCGATTTGTCGAAAGAAGAGATTGAAACGCTTTACCTCAACATGGTGCGCAAAAGCATCGCCCCAGAACCGACTGATAATCCTGGCAATCCAGACACCGGAGACCGGATGGCATGAGCATCCTCAAATCAAGCCTATCGCCCAAGAGCGCCGAGTTCACCGCCAACAAGGCCGCGCATGAAGACGCCATGGCGCAAATCAAGGCTGCCGCACAAACAGCGCTGGACGGCGGCGGGGAAACCGCCCGTGAACGCCACGTCTCCCGCGGCAAGATCCTGCCGCGCGAACGTGTGTCCCGCTTGCTGGATCCGGGCTCCCCGTTTCTGGAAGTCGGGATGCTGGCCGCCCATGACATGTATGACGGCGCAGCACCGTCGGCCGGCATGATTGCCGGCATTGGCCGTGTCGAAGGACAGGACGTCATGATCCTGGCCAATGACGCTACGGTCAAAGGCGGCACCTACTATCCATTGTCGGTGAAAAAGCACCTGCGTGCCCAGGAAATCGCCGAACAGAACAACCTGCCGTGCGTCTATCTGGTCGACAGCGGCGGCGCCAACCTGCCCAACCAGGACGAGGTTTTCCCCGACCGCGACCACTTTGGCCGCATCTTCTTCAATCAGGCCAACATGTCGGCGAAAGGCATTGCCCAGATCGCGGTCGTGATGGGCTCATGCACGGCGGGCGGCGCTTATGTTCCGGCCATGTCGGACGAAACCATCATCGTCAAGAACCAGGGCACCATCTTCCTTGCCGGCCCCCCGTTGGTGAAAGCAGCTACCGGTGAAGAGGTGTCCGCAGAAGACCTTGGCGGTGGTGACGTCCATACCCGCCTTTCCGGCGTCGCCGATCACTTGGCCCGCGATGATGCGCATGCGCTTGCCATCGCCCGCCGGTCCATTGCCAGCCTGAACCTTACCAAGGCCTCGCAGCTCGCACTGCAGACGCCTGAAGATCCGCTCTACGATCCGGAGGAAATCCTCGGCGTTGTCCCGGCAGACCTGAAGACCCCCTACGACATTCGCGAAGTCATTGCCCGCGTGGTCGACGGCTCAAGGTTTGACGAGTTCAAGGCCCGCTACGGCACCACACTCGTCTGCGGCTTTGCCCATATTCACGGCATGCCGGTCGGCATCATCGCCAACAACGGCGTTCTCTTCTCCGAAAGCGCGGTCAAGGGTGCACACTTCGTCGAGCTCTGCTCGCAGCGCAAGGTGCCTCTGGTGTTCTTGCAGAACATCACTGGCTTTATGGTCGGCCAGAAATACGAAAGTGGCGGGATTGCGAAGGATGGCGCCAAGCTGGTGACTGCCGTCGCCACCACAAAGGTTCCGAAAATCACAATGCTGGTTGGCGGGTCTTTTGGTGCCGGCAACTACGGCATGTGCGGCCGGGCCTATTCGCCGCGTTTCTTGTGGACGTGGCCGAACTCACGCATCTCCGTGATGGGCGGGGAACAGGCCGCTGGCGTTTTGGCAACCGTCCGCCGCGACGGTATCGAGCGCAAGGGCGGCAGCTGGTCCAAGGAAGACGAAGCCGAGTTCAAGCAGCCGATTATCAACCAGTTCGAGGAACAGGGCCATCCGCTCTATGCCTCCGCCCGGCTTTGGGATGATGGCATCATCGATCCGCGCAAAACCCGCGACATTCTGGGTCTTTCCTTGTCGGCGTCCCTGAACGCCCCGATCGAAGACACCAAGTTTGGCCTGTTCCGGATGTGATGTGATGACCTTGGAAGAACTCAAACAGAAATATCCGAGCGCAGAAACCTTCAAGTTCGGCGACGGACCCGAACTCAGCAGTTTCCTGATCGGCTTGGTCCGCGCAGGTAAAAAGACTGCGACTTGTGGTGCATTGCGCGATTTTGAAGGTGGCGGCGAGGCCATGCCCAAAGTCGGACGCACGGATATCGTTCTCAACTGGGATGGGTCTCCGGCCCTCGTCATTGAAACGCTCGAACTGACCCAAACCCGTTTTTGCGATGTGTCGGCAGACTTTGCACTTGCAGAAGGTGAGAACGACACACTCGAAGGCTGGCAACAAGATCACCAAAACTATTTCGAGCGAAACGGCGGCTTTGATCCGGAAATGGTGCTCGTTTGCGAACGATTCAAAGTGGTTGAAGACCTTAAGACGGAAGGCATCTGACAATGTTCAAGAAAATCCTCATTGCCAACCGTGGCGAAATCGCCTGCCGGGTCATGGAAACAGCCCGCAAACTCGGCGTTAAAACCGTGGCCGTCTATTCCGACGCCGATGCAAACGCCAAACATGTTGCGATGGCCGATGAAGCGTACCGAATCGGTCCAGCTCCAGTCTCTGACAGCTATCTGCAGATCGCCAAGATCATCGAGGTCTGCAAACAAAGCGGCGCAGAGGCGGTCCACCCGGGATACGGCTTCCTGTCGGAAAACCCGGACTTCGTTGACGCGCTGGACGCGGCCGGGATCACCTTCATCGGCCCGAGCGCAGATGCCATCCGAGCCATGGGCCTGAAAGACGCCGCCAAGGCGCTGATGGAAAAGGCTGGCGTTCCGGTCGTGCCGGGCTACCACCGGGAGACCCAGGACCCTGGTTTCTTGCAGATCCAGGCCGGCAAGATCGGCTATCCGGTTCTGATCAAGGCGCGCGCTGGCGGCGGCGGCAAAGGCATGCGCAAGGTTGAACGGGCGGAAGACTTTATCTCCGCGCTCAAGTCCGCCCAGCGCGAAGGCGAGGCAAGCTTTGGTGATGGCCGGGTCCTCATCGAAAAATATGTCGCCAAACCGCGTCACATCGAAATCCAGGTCTTCGGCGACAATCATGGCAATGCCGTTCATCTGTTTGAGCGCGACTGCTCGCTGCAAAGGCGCCACCAGAAGGTCATTGAGGAGGCTCCGGCCCCCGACATGCCGGAAGAGATGCGCACGGCCATGGGTGAGGCGGCCGTTAAGGCGGCCAAGGCGATCAACTATTCCGGTGCCGGCACAATCGAGTTCATCGTTGACGTCTCCGAAGGTCTGCGCGCCGACCGCTTCTATTTCATGGAGATGAACACCCGTCTGCAAGTTGAGCACCCGGTAACAGAGCTGATCACCGGACAGGACCTCGTCGAGTGGCAGCTGCGTGTTGCTTCCGGAGAGCCTCTGCCAAAGGCGCAAGAGGAACTTTCGATCAACGGTTGGGCTTTTGAGGCCCGCCTTTATGCAGAAGATGCACCTAAGGGCTTTCTGCCAGCGATTGGCACATTGGAGCACCTCGTTCTTCCCGAAACCCAGGCCCGCGTCGACAGCGGCGTCCGGGCAGGAGACGAGATTTCCCCCTTCTATGATCCAATGATCGCGAAAGTGATCGTACACGGTCCGTCGCGTGATGCCGCGCTTGGCAAGTTGCTCGCCAGCCTGGAGGCGACGGAAGTTGCCGGTTGCGTGACCAACGCCGGGTTCCTGGCTGCGCTTTGCCGCCACGAAGGCTTTGCCAACGGGGACGTCGACACCGGCCTGATCGACCGCGATCTGGAAAGCCTGATCGCCGAGCCGGAGATGCCGGAAGACGCAATCGCGCTTGCGGCGTTAACCGCGCTTGGACTCACCCGTCCAGCCGAGGGCAACGATCCGTTCGACACGCTTGCAGGATGGCGGATTTGGAGTGCCTCACGTCAGTTCGCGCTTCTCGAAATTGCCAGTGAGCGCAGGGATGTTGAAGTTCACGCCCAGGGCCAAAACAAGTTCACCGTGCATCTGGAAAGCGGTCCGAAAGATTTCACCCTGGTTGAGGTGGATGGCAGCACCATCACCTATGACAGCAACGGCCACCGGGCTTCCGGTTCCGTGGTTCACGATGGCAAAGGGCTCACGGTCTTCATGTCCGGCCATGCCTTCACGGTTGGACTGCCGGACGCGCTGAGTTCTGACGAGGAAGCTGCCGGTGCGGGCGATCAGCTGATTGCCCCAATGCCAGGCCTTGTCAAAATGCTAAACGCCAAGGCCGGCGATGCCGTCACCAAGGATCAGCCCTTGATCATTCTGGAAGCCATGAAAATGGAGCACACGCTGAAAGCACCGCGCGATGGGGTCATTGGTGAAGTGATGGTCAATGAAGGTGAACAAGTGACCGACGGCACGATCCTACTGGTTCTGGCGGAGGAAGCCGATGCTGCTGCCTGAGGCAAAAACCTACAAGGAGCTGACCGAGAGGTTTTCCTGGCAGATCCCGGAACGGTTCAACATTGGAGTCGCGATTTGTGACGCCTGGGCCGACAAGGAACCACGCCGCGAAGCTCTGGTCTATGCCGAAGAAGGCCAACCCGCTCACAGCTATTCCTATGGCGCGTTGAAGCGGCTTTCCAATCAGCTGGCCAACCTCCTGAAGAGCCGGGGCATTCAGCAGGGCGACCGGATCGGCGTCCTGATGCCGCAGCGCCCGGAAACTGCTTTTGCTCATATCGCAGCGCTGAAACTCGGCGGGATATCCATCCCGCTGTTCGTACTGTTCGGCGAAGAAGCCCTGGAATACCGGCTCAAGGATTCTGGTGCCAAGGCCGTCATTACGGACGAAAGTGGCGCGGCGAAGCTTGAAAAAATCCACGGCAGCTTGCCCGAACTGACAACCGTCTTTTGCGCAGATGGCGCGCACCATGGCGCTGATGATCTTTGGGCCGCAATGGAAGGTCACGAAGAGACCTTCAAACCCGTCGATACGCGCCCGGATGACCCAGCCATCATCATTTACACCTCCGGCACGACCGGGCAGCCAAAGGGCGCACTCCACGGGCACCGAGTTTTGCTCGGACACCTTCCCGGGGTTGAGATGAGCCATGACTTTCTGGGTCAGCCAGAGGACCGCATCTGGACACCTGCAGACTGGGCCTGGATTGGCGGCCTGCTGGACGTGCTGATGCCGGCGCTTTATCTCGGTGTCCCGGTGGTCGCTTGCCGTTTCAAGAAGTTCACCGCAGAGGCGGCCTTCCAGCTGCTTCAGGACCACACCATCCGAAACGCCTTTATTCCCCCAACGGCGCTGAAAATGATGCGCCAGCTGGACGCCCCGGAAGACCGCTGGCAGCTGAATTTGCGCACCGTTGCCTCCGGCGGAGAAACCCTCGGTGCTGAGCTTATTGACTGGGGCCGAAAAACCTTCGGCCGGACAATCAACGAGTTCTATGGCCAGACCGAATGCAACATGATCGTCTCGAGCTGCTCTGAAATTATGGACGCACATCCCGGCATCATGGGCAAGGCTGTTCCGGGTCATGAGCTGGCCATCGTCAATGACGCCGGTGAGGTTCTGCCCTCCCGCACATTCGGCAATATCGCCGTCAAACGGCCCGACCCAGTTATGTTCCTGAAGTACTGGAACAACGAGGCCGCCACGCAGAAGAAATTCGCCGGTGACTGGTTGCTCACGGGCGACACTGGCGAGATGGATGAGGACGGCTGGATCCGTTTCGTAGGCCGGGACGATGATGTCATCACTTCATCCGGCTACCGGATCGGACCCGGCGAGATCGAAGACTGCTTGATCAAACATCCCGCCGTTGCAATGGCCGGTGTCATCGGCAAACCAGATGCCCAGCGCACCGAGATCGTCAAGGCCTACATTATCCTTAAACAGGATGTCGAACCGTCCGATTCGTTGGCCAAGGAGATCGCCGACTTCGTCAAGATCCGGCTTGCCGCCCATGAATATCCGCGTGAAATCGAGTTCGTTGATGCTTTGCCGATGACCACAACCGGCAAGGTCATCAGGCGTGAGCTCCGCGCCCGCGCGGTTGAAACTGATGACACCGGAACACTATGACGGGGAGCAGATCCCTCCACCGTCATGCCCGGGCTTGATCCGGGCATCCATTCCGTTTCCCATCCGCACACTTCTGCTGCGCCGGGGTTACCGCATGGATTGCCGGGTCAAACCCGGCAATGAAGGATTGAATGATAAGTTTTGAGCTACTGAAACGCAGGTTAAACACCACACCATGTCCGAGTTTGTCACCATCTTCGAAATGGGTCCGCGCGACGGGCTTCAAAACGAAAAACGGTTTGTCCCGACGGAAGACAAGATCGCGCTTGTCGACCGTCTCTCCGAATGCGGCTTCCGCAAGATCGAAGTCACCAGCTTTGTCAGCCCCAAATGGGTGCCGCAAATGGCCGATGCGCAAGAGGTCATGGAAGGCATCCACCGCCATCCGGCTGTTGTCTATTCGGTCCTGACACCAAATGTAAAAGGCTACACTGCCGCCCTGAAGGTCTCCGCTGATGAGGTGGCCATCTTCGGCTCCGCATCTGAGGGCTTTTCGAATAAGAACATCAACTGCTCGGTCGCAGAAAGCATCGAACGTTTCAAGCCGCTGCTCGAAAAAGCCCGTTATGATGAAATGCCGGTGCGCGGCTATGTTTCCTGCGTCACCGACTGCCCTTATGACGGCCCAACGCCGCCCGAAAAGGTCGCCGAAGTCGCAAAGATCCTATACGAGCTTGGCTGCTATGAGATTTCTCTTGGGGACACGATCGGTGCTGCCACGCCCGAAACCATTGGCCGCATGCTCGATGCCGTTCTCGCCGTGGTGCCAGCTGAAAAGGTGGCCGGGCATTATCACGATACCAAGGGCCGGGCGCTGGAGAACATCGAGGTCAGCCTCGACAAGGGCCTGCGCACGTTCGACAGCACCATTGGCGGGCTGGGCGGCTGCCCCTATGCCCCCGGCGCCAAGGGCAACGTTGCAACAGAAGCCGTTGCAGAGCTGATGCAGCGCCGCGGTTTTGAGACCGGGCTGAGACTTGAGAAACTGGCCGAGCTTGCCGAATTCGCAAAATCCCTCCGGAGTGACACCGCATGAGTTTTGAGACGATCTCGATTGAAACGGATGACCGCGGCGTTGCCACGCTGACCCTGAACCGTCCGGAAAAGCACAATTCCCTATCGGCCAGGATGATCGATGAGCTCACTGCAGCGGCAGACCAACTCGGGTCTGATGGCTCGGTTCGTGTTGTTGTCCTGACAGGCGCAGGAGAAAGTTTTTGCGCCGGAGGCGATCTCGCCTGGATGCGCGAGCAGATGGCGGCCGACCGCGACACACGCATGGCAGAAGCCCGCAAGCTCGCCATGATGCTGAAGGCACTGAATGAACTGCCAAAACCTGTGATTGGGCGCGTGCAGGGCCAGGCCTTCGGTGGCGGTATCGGCATGATGAGCGTCTGCGACACTGTGGTTGCCGTCGACACCGCGAAGTTCGGCCTGACCGAGGTTCGGCTTGGCCTGATACCGGCAACAATCAGCCCCTACGTCCTGGCCCGGATGGGTGAAGGCAAGGCGCGCCGGGTGTTCATGTCCGCGCGCATTTTCGGTGCGGAAGAAGCCCGGGATCTTGATCTCGCCGCCAAGGTGGTGAGCGCCGATGACCTTGATGCGGCGATTGAAAAGGAAATCAAACCTTATTTGAGCGCGGCTCCCGCTGCTGTTGCCGCCTCCAAGGCTCTTGCCCGGTCTCTTGGCCCGGTTATCACCGATACGGTCATCGACGATACGATCCGAAGACTTGCGGACACATGGGAAACGCCGGAAGCCAATGAAGGCACATCAGCGTTTTTTGAAAAGAGAAAACCGGCCTGGACGCACTGAGGATCAAGAGCCTATGCGTTCCGGCGGGCGTGCTCGATCAAGGCTGCAATCCGGGCGACATCAAGTTGCTCTGATTTCGGAGCAGGCTCCTCAACGCGGTACATTTTTTCCCGCCGCCTCCGGATCTTCTTGCGTTGCCACTCGCTAATGCCCTCCGGCAAATCCACTTCAGCACGATCCATACCAATCAGGACACGTTGAAGGTCCGGAATGAGCTCGGATGAGATCGTAAATGTGGACCCGTCGTTGCGGCGGAAGACCAGGGTTTTGGTTGTTTCTTCACCGTTCAGGAGCACGGCTTTTTTTCGCCCGCTGGAGCCAATCGTCGACTGGAACCAGGCCACGGCACCCGATGCATGCCACAGCTTTACGCTGACCTTTTCAAGATCGGTATAGGGCACACGCACACGCAAACCGAATTGCGTGAACTCAAAACCATTTCCGAAAAAACGCACCCAAGACGTTTCCTGGCGAACCGCAACCGTGAAGAAAACGAGAGATAAACTGGCCGGGAGCAAGCAAATCAGAGCCAATGCTGCCAAGGCACCCGTTGCCGATGCGAGACCAAGAACCGCGAGCGGCAGAAAGAACAATCCAAACCCAAAACCAATCAGGTCCAGTGTTAGGACAGATGGGCGGGACACTGGCCGGATCGCTCCGGATGCCGGCTGTGGCCGGGGCGGCGCAAGATAGATCGCAGCCGCAGCCACCAGGCACATGATGCTGCTGAGCAGCGTCATAAAGTAAAACCAACCCGCAATGCCGAGCACCGCCAAGCCTAAGGGTAGTATGCGCCGGAGATATTCAAGCCGTGCTGTTTTGCCCACGCCGCGCTCCTTAGGTATCGGGGCGAAATCGCTACACATCCGCTAAAGTTCTGATTCTTTCATTGAATCAACTTGACCGCCCGTAATCAAGACAGACACAGCACTATCCAAAATGATTGTAGGAAAACGGCAAATAATACCGGGAAAATTTGATTTAATCCCGGCATTACAAGTCATCTAGGCGCAGATCCGTGGCTTTGTTTCTTCAGGACGCCTTGCGTTCCCGCTCAATGAAACTGAACACGTCTCTGACCTTGCCGAATTTCGGCTTGTCGATTTCCAGATAGTCGTGCATCAGCATATCGATATCAGCCGCGTTGAAGGGCTTTTTCAAAAAACCGGAGATCCCGACAAAGGCGGCAGATCGTTCGAGGTACGTCGTATCGTTGGTCGACATCATGTAGATGCCAACCTTGCTGGACAAATCCCGAATGGAGCCGGCCAGCTCCAGGCCGTCTATACCCGGCATGTGAAAATCGGTCAGGACCAATTCGAACTTACCGCGAGAAAGCGCTTTCAACGCTGCATCGGCACTGTCTGCGTCAGAAATTTCAAACTCGAAGCGGCTACTCTCCAAGACCTTTCGGGTCAATTTCCGCATTGTTCCAGAATCGTCGACAACCAGGATCGGGTAGGACCGGGTCATCATGCGATAGGTGGCAATTATCTCGGAGATTTCCGCGGGACCAAAGGGTTTCTGAAGGAAATGATAGGCGCCAAAGCGCTTCAGCACTGATTCAGCCTTGTCATCCAGACTACTCGACATCGCCACGGTCAAACAGTCATTCGACTGGGTATCGCGCATTGCCGAAACGACTTCCGGACCGTTCAGGCCCGGCATGTGAATGTCGACGAAGGCGACGTCGATGCGTTTCGCTTGAAGTATCTCGAGGGCGGCCCGGCCATTCGACGCTTGCTCAATCTCGATATAGCGTTCACCACGATGGGCCTGAATGCCTTCCGCAACGATGTCCCGAGCGATTGAGCTGTCGTCCGCGATCATCACGCGTATTATCTTGTGCAGCACGGCTTCCCCATTGCAGAAACGGCCATGCGAACTGATGCCAGTGGCCTAACTATGCAGTTGTTCAAGTAAAGTTATTTCACATCATTCGTATAATTTCGGTTACTGACACCGATACTCAAACAACGCATAAACCTGAACCGACATTCAGTTTTAGCCATCCAACTTCAAGTAGCAACTCAAGCCAAATCTATCGCGTCACAACAACATCCAAAAATGCGAGGGTTTTGTTTTGTTCGATTTGCTTGAGCGCATCTCTCAGAGCTGACTCCAGATCTACCGCCTGCTCGACACGAGCAGCATGGGCGCGGCTGGCCTTGGCGACATGCGTAAAATCCGGCACCGGCGACAGTTGGGTCAACGGCATTCTGTTGCTTCGGGCCGCGTAACCATCCGGATAGTGATCCAGAACAGACTGGCGAACTGCGCCCCATTCCGCATTGTTCAAAACGATCACAAGGATCGGCAGGTCGAGAGCTTCGGCAATCTGATGACAAACCACCGGGTTGGAAAACATGTACGACCCGTCCCCCATGGTCGCCACGATTGTACGGTCGGGAGATCCGAGTTTCATGCCGAGGGCTGCCGGAAAACACCAGCCGAGGCCTCCCGCATGAGGTTCCTGATACCAAGCCTGCCAATGGTTTAAGCTCATTGGAGCTGGAGGACAACCAAGTTCAGATAGCACCGTTGCCTTGCGATCTCCCAATACGCGAGAAAGGCACAAGCTGATCAAATTCTTGGTGATGCCGCCCGTTCCATCGGCTTCAGCGGACGCGAGCACCGCCTTTCTGTTTGCTTTGTTGCGCGCAGCCCATCGAGCCCGTCTAGGCGCTGCACGGACGGACAGTTCGAGCTCATCCAAAGCGGTTTTCAAAGCCACAAGCCCAGGCTCGACGTCCGCTGCGATTGCCAGGTCACACTGGAAATTTCGCACCGGCACTTTGCTGAAGAGTGGATCCTGCCCAAGGTGGATGACTTTGCATCCGGGCTTCAGATTGTGTTTGTCCGGCGCCCAGGGAGCCAGACTGTCGATAACCAGAACAACATCCGCTTCTTCTAAAAGATCGGACGGGTCATTGCCGGCAGCCATGGGGTGATCAAGATCCATCGCAAGCCGCACGGCCCAATACTGGCAAACGGGGATACCCCATCGCTCCGCCATATCGGCAAGAGCTGCAAAGCCGTCTGCGCTACCCGCTCCGCGCTGCGCGAAAATCACTGGATTGTCAGCTTCCGCGATCCACTTTGCGGCCGTAGCAACAGCGACCTGATCAAGTCCGGGCTGCGGTGCGACCATGATGGCAGGCGCCGCCAATTGATCCATCGGGCAAGGCTCGCACAGAACTTCGCGCGGCAGACTGACATAGACCGGACCACGCGGCGTTGTTTCGGCAAGCGCCTTTGCACGGTCAACCGTTTCGACCGCCTGTTCGGGAAACCGCAGCTCATAGTCCCACTTGCAGGCTTCACGAACCAGAGCCGTTTGATCGCGCATTTCCTGTCCCCAGCCGATTGGAACGGTTCGCGATCCGAACCGCCCCTGCTCTGTTGTTGGGGTTCTTCCCGAAAACAGCATCATCGGGATATTTTCGATCGATGCGTTGATCGCGCCTATCGCGCAGTTGGCGAGACCCACATTCGTGTGTGCCATGACCGCAGCCGTTTTACCGGTGCCGAGGTAATAACCGTGCGCCATGCCCATAGCCGCGCTTTCGTGCGGGATGACAATCGCTTCCGGTAAATCGATGTTCTTGGCATCAGCCTCGGCGAGACCTTCAATCACCGGCGGAAAGTCGGTTCCGGAATTTGCAAAAATGTAGTCAATGCCGATCGCCTTCATCCGGCTGAGCAGAGCCCCTCCGGACGCGATGGATACAGTTTCTCCAATTCCGCTTTTGGAGGGACTTGCATCGTTATCGACAACGGGCGGTGCAGTCTTACTCATGAGGAGAGCTCCAAATTTTCAATGGCGGTTTGAACAGCCAGCCGGAAGACCTGCTCGGCCGGGCTCGGCTGGGCATCCGGGCGCGTCATCAGACCTATCGGCCCTTTTGTGATGTCGCTTTCGAAGGGCAGACGGATCAGATCGCCATCAGCCGTTTCATTGCGCACCACACCAGAGGAAATGATCCAGACAGCGTCCGACTGACGCGTATAAATGCGACCGAACGCACCGGACACGGTTTCGATCCGGTTCGGGATTTCCGCTACGCCGTTGGCGATCAAATACCGCTCAACCAAGGGCCGGATGGCCGACCCTTCCGGTGGATAGAGCACCGGCCAGTCGACAATGCGCTTGATGTCCGGCGCCTCCAGGAGCGGATGATCAGCCCGGACAACAAACTCGACACGCTCGGAATAAAGCTGCGTGAAAGAAACCCCTTCCATAGTAACCGGGCGTCCAAGACGGCCGATCACCAGATCGATTTCACCCAGCCGCAAACGCTCGATGAGATATCCATGCGGACCATCAAGGATCTTCAGCATGACCGCTGGGGCCAGATCCCGGAACTCACGGATGGCGGCCGGCAAGAAGCTTCCTGAAACGCTCGGCAAAGCTCCGACGGTCAACGTGGCCCGCGCCTCCTCACCGGCATCGACCACACCGTCTAGGCCCTGCTGGAGGCTGGCTAGGGAAATCTGGGCAAAATGCAGGAACATCTTGCCTTGCGGCGTCAGCGAAATCCCCGCACGGCTGCGGGACATCAATGTCGCGCCAATAGTTTCCTCCAGCTCCTTGAGCGTCTTGGATATGGCCGGTTGGGTAAGGTTCAACTTGTCGGCTGCGAGCTTCAGACTGCGTTCCTGCGCAATCTCGACAAAGCACTGAATGTGCCGGAATTTTATCCGCCGATCGATCATTTACTTATCCATTTTGGAAATCAAATGACCTAATTTGTCATTTTACTTCACCATTTCAGATAAACAATATGCTCAAAAACGCGGGGAGGTCTAGATGCGTACTCAAGTTGTCATTGTTGGAGGAGGTCCCTCCGGGCTCCTGCTGGGGCAACTTTTGCACCTGAAGGGGATCGACGCGGTCGTTCTGGAACGCAAGACCAAGGACTATGTGCTTGCACGGATCCGGGCCGGTATTCTGGAAACGGGTCTGGTCGAACTGATGCGCGAGGCCGGCGTGTCCGAGCGCATGGACAAGGAGCGGTTTGTCCATACCGGCACCTGCATTTCCTATGAAAACGAGATGTTCTCGATCAACTTTGAGGACCTGATCGGCAAGAGCGTCATCGTTTACGGCCAGACAGAGGTGACACGCGACCTCTATGAGGCCCGCGAAGCTTCCGGTGCAAAGACCATCTCCGAAGCAGAGGGGGTGGCAATCCATGATGCCGATACGGACGCGCCCTACGTCACTTACATAAAGGATGGTAGCGAACATCGCATCGACTGCGATTTCGTGGCAGGTTGCGATGGCTTTCACGGGGTTAGCCGTAAAACCATCCCGGATACCGTCCGCAAGGACTATGAGAAGATCTTTCCGTTCGGGTGGCTTGGTATACTTTCCGAAACACCGCCCGTACATGAGGAGCTGATTTACGCCAATTCCGCCCGAGGGTTTGCGCTCTGTTCCATGCGCAATGAAAACCTTTCCCGCTATTACGTTCAATGCGAGCTCAGCGATAAAGTCGAGGACTGGAGCGATGAGGCGTTCTGGGAAGAGCTGAAACGCCGCCTGCCGGAAGACATCGCGGAAAAGCTCGTCGCAGGCCCGTCGATTGAAAAATCAATCGCGCCCTTGCGCTCCTTCGTTAGCGAGCCGATGCGCTGGGGCAGATTGTTCCTCTGCGGCGATGCTGCGCACATCGTGCCTCCGACAGGGGCAAAGGGCCTCAATACAGCTGCATCGGATGTTCGCTATCTCTACCGCGCGCTCTCTGCCTATTACCTCGACAAGGACAGCACCGGCATCGACACCTACTCCGAGACGGCGTTGGCGCGGGTCTGGAAAGCGGAGCGGTTCAGCTGGGCGACCACCAATTTGCTACACCGGTTCCCGGATCAATCCGAGTTTGATCTGAAAATGCAGCGGGCCGAAATTGAATCTCTGCATTACAATCCGACCGCCCAAAAGTGGTTTGCCGAAAACTATGTGGGACTGCCCTACTGATGCGCATCGCACGGCTCACAAATGCGGACATTCACTGGCGGGAAGACGGCGACCCGAACGGGGCACCTGTCGTGTTTGCAAATTCCCTTGGCACAGATTTGCGGCTCTGGGACAAGGTTATCGACCGGCTCCCCGAAGAAGGTTACCGCTACATTCGCTTCGACAAGCGCGGCCATGGCCTCTCTTCCTGCCCCTCTGATGCTTACTCCATGACGGATCTGGTTCAAGACCTGGAAGAGTTGCTCGACCATATCGGCGTGTCGCAATTCTCGCTGGTCGGTCTTTCCATCGGCGGGATGATCGGGCAACTGCTCGCCCACCGTCAGCCAGATCGCATGACCAGACTTATTCTGGCCTGCACAGCTGCAAAAATGGGAACCGCCGATATGTGGCAGGTCCGGATTGCCGCGGTCCGCAAAGGCGGTGTCGAGAGTATCGCCGACGCAGTTCTGGACCGTTGGTTTTCCGGCCCTTTCCGGCACTCTGACGAATGCATTGCCTGGCTCAGCATGCTGAGCCGGACGCCAGCTGAGGGTTACATCGGCTGCAGTGAAGCCCTGGCCGCACGGATCTCACCGCAACAACCGCCGAATTGACGCTCCCGGCATTGGGGATTGCAGGATCTGAAGATCTTGCAAGCCCTCCGGCGCAGGTAAAGGCCACCACAGACCTGATCCGTGGCAGCCGGTTTGTCGAGATAGCGGGCGCTGGTCACCTGCCCTGTGTTGAGCAGGCGGACGTGTTTACGGCCCACTTGCAGGATTTTTTGAAGGAGAGTGCTCATGTCCGACAGGTATGAGCAGGGTTTGATTGTTCGCCGGACGGTTCTGGGCGATGCCCATGTTGATCGCGCCGAGGCTTCCAAGACAGATCTCGACGCACCGTTTCAAACACTGATCACGGAGGCAGCCTGGGGAACGGTCTGGGCATCCGACGGCATCAGCCCGCGTGAGCGCTCCATACTGACGCTGGCCCTCTTGGCAGCTCTCGGGAATTTCGAAGAAATTGCCATGCACATCCGGGCAACGGCCCGGACAGGTGCAAGCAAGCAGGATGTTCTGGAAGCCTTCCAGCATGTCGCGATTTATGCTGGAGTTCCAAGGGCCAATCAGGCACTCAAGATCGCCAAGGACACCTACGCGGACATGGAACGGGAGGAGGCGGGCGAATAACGCCGGCCGGGAGGAAAGCCACAATGCAACCAGGCCCCTATTACCAGCGTGACCGGCAATGGCAGCCGCCTGCGCTGACGTCGGACTACAAGACCAGCGTATCCAGGTCACCACAGTATTCGATGATAAGCCTGGAAACGACGGTCAGCGAAATCACAGGACCCGTCTTTGGGCACAACGACATCGACCCAATCGACAAGGATCTCCTGTCGAACTACGCAAAGCCGGGAGAAAGCCCGATTGGCGAACGCATCATCCTTCATGGGCGGGTTCTCGATGAAAACGCCAAACCTGTGCCGAACACACTGGTTGAAATCTGGCAAGCCAATTCTGGTGGCCGCTACCGACACAAGAAGGACACCTATCTCGCGCCGATCGACCCGAATTTCGGCGGCTGTGGCCGCACGCTGACGGACGAGAACGGGTACTACGCATTCAGGACCGTGAAGCCCGGGGCTTATCCCTGGCGCAATTGGGTCAACAACTGGCGGCCGGCCCATGTCCATATCTCCATCTTCGGTTCCGCTTTCGCCCAGCGTCTGATCACGCAATGCTACTTTGAAGGCGACCCGCTGATCGCTAAATGCCCGATCGTGAATTCCATTCCTAATCCGGATGCGGTTGATCAACTGGTCGCTCGGTTGGATCTCAACGCCACCATCCCCCTCGACACCATCGCGTACAAGTTCGACATCGTGTTGCGCGGGCGCCGGTCAACATTGTTTGAAAACCGGCCGGAGGGGAACTGATCATGCGCCAGACACTGGATTACTTGAAAGAAACCCCTTCCCAGACGGCGGGCCCTTATGTCCACATCGGCCTTGCGCCGGGAGCCGCCGGCTTTGACATCTACGCCCAGGAGCTCGGGCATGACATTGCAGGGCCAAACGCAAAGGGCGAACGCATTCGCGTTGAGGGCCGTGTCATTGATGGCATGGGGTCTCCGATCAAGGACGTGCTTCTGGAAGCCTGGCAGGCAAATACAGACGGCATCTATGCCCATCCGGAACATCTGGGCGAGGTTGAAGACGGGTTCAGGGGTTGGGGCCGCGTCATTCCGGATTTCGACACCGGCAACTGGACCTTCGAGACAGTCAAGCCGGGTGCGGTCACGGATCTGAACGGCCGTCAAATGGCTCCGCATATCAGCCTCTGGATCGTCGCACGAGGGATCAATGTGGGTTTGCAAACCCGGCTTTATTTCTCAGATGAGACATCCGCCAATGCAGCCGATCCGGTGCTCAATCTGATCGAGTGGGAGCGCCGCCGGGCAACGCTGATTGCAGAGCGAACAGACAGCGACGGCACGCCGGTCTATCGGTTTGACATCAAACTGCAAGGCGAAGACGAAACCGTCTTTTTCGACATTTGAGGCGGACATGAGCAAACCCTGCATCATCTGTGTTGCGATCACCGGCTCGTTGCCGACAAAAGAAAACAATCCGGCTGTCCCGGTGACAGTTGCCGAACAGGTTGAAAGCACTCACGAGGCCTTTGAAGCCGGCGCCACCATCTGCCACGCCCATGTGCGCAACGAGGATCAAAGCCCGACTTCGGATCCGGAGAAATTTGCACGGCTGAAGGAAGGTCTTGATAAACACTGCCCCGGCATGATCATCCAGTTCTCGACCGGCGGGCGTTCGGGCGCCGGAAAGGCACGCGGCGGCATGCTCCCGCTTATGCCGGACATGGCGTCCCTTTCCGTTGGATCGAACAACTTCCCGACGAGGGTTTACGAAAACCCGCCAGATCTTGTGGACTGGCTGGCGGCAGAAATGCGGACTTACACCATCAAACCGGAGATCGAGGCCTTCGATCTCAGCCACATTCACCAGGCAGCCGCGATGAACAAGGACGGCCGCATACCAGGCCGGCTTTATATCCAGTTCGTCATGGGCGTGAAGAACGCCATGCCCGTCGATAAGGATGTCTTCGACTATTATATCAAGACCGTCGAACGGCTCGTTCCGGATGCCGAATGGTGTGCTGCCGGCATCGGCCGTCACCAGCTGACCATCAACGAGTGGTCGATCGCGGCCGGAGGGCACACCCGCACTGGACTGGAAGACAACATCCGCCTCGACAAGGACAGGCTTGCCCCGTCCAACGCAGCTTTGGTCAAACAAGCAGTAGAGCTTTGCGAAAAGTATGACCGGCCGGTCGCGGACTGGCAAAAGGCCCGAGAGATCTTGCGAATTCCGCTCAAGGCGGCTTGACGGCCAGAGCATCGGGCGTTTTGATTGAAACGCCCAAAGATGCTCGACCACTTAAGAGCGATCAGCTTTGGGCGTGAAATCGATCCCGATTTACCGCCCGCTGATCTAGTCATAATGTTTCTTGATCAAGCTCCCTTTGTTTGAGCACAGTTTTCATGCCAATCTCCCTGTTTTCCAGCCCGGTTTTTTCCGATCTTTACTCCGACGCCGATCTGGTTTTGCGATTGGATGAGAACGCCGATCTCCTTCACATGATCCGGTTCGAACAGGCTCTTGCACAAGTGCAAGGCGCCCTGGGCATCATCCCGAAAGGTGCGGCTGCAACAATCGTCTCAGCCCTGGAAACCTGTGAGATTGAGCCTATTGCTTTGAGTAAGGGCACGCGGTCAGCTGGAATTCCCGTGCCCGCACTTGTGGCTTCCTTGAGGAAGGTCGCCGGTGACGACGCAGGCAGCTGGCTGCACTGGGGAGCCACTAGCCAGGACGTGATGGACACCGCACTGGTTCTGCAGGCAAAGAGCTGCCTCCATGTCCTCGAAGAGCGCCTTGGCAAACTGATCGACGCACTTGAAACAGAAAGCGTGCGGCATGCCAATCAGCTTCTAGCTGGCCGGACCAGGTCGCAGATTTCAACGCCGATCACATTCGGCTACCGGATTGCAAAATGGGCACACGGCTTAATCGACGCTGAGGCCGACCTGCCAGCTCTTCGCGAGAAAGTTCTGAGAGTCCAGTTTGGCGGGGCTTCCGGCGTTAACAGCGCGGTTGCTCCGGATGGTCCGCGTATCGCGGAGGCTCTTGCCGAGGAACTCAAGCTCCATTTTTCGCCGTCCTGGCACACGAACCGGTCAAACATCCTCGCGCTGTCCGCCTGGCTGCAAGCCCTCACCGCCAGTATTGCCAAGATGGCCGGCGATCTTCTTTTGCTAGGCCGATCAGATATTGCGGAGGTCTCATCGGGAACAGGCGGCGGATCCTCGACAATGCCGCAAAAGGCCAACCCGGTTCAGGCGGAAGCCATTCTGACACTCAACGCCATCGTGCAAACTTCAGCGAGCGGGATTGCGGCAGCGGCCACTCCGGCAGAAGAACGTGACGGCGCGCGCTGGCCACTGGAATGGGCATTTTTGCCCCAGATGCTGATTGCAACCGGCGCGGCCCTCCGCCACGCCCAAGCGCTTGCAGACAGCATGTCCCCGAACCAGGACCGGATTTCTTCTGGCTTGAAGGACCATCCGGAAATCATGGCAGAGGCCGCAAGCTTCGCGCTTGCCAAAAATGGCGTAGCGAGAGCCGAGGCCAAGGACATTGTTGCCAAGGCCGCGTCACAGACTGACTTCAAATCGACCTTGAAGCAACTGGCGCCAGACGGGATCGATTGGGATACCGTTCTTGATCCGGCTACGGTTATTCCGGCCTGCAAGGAAATGACTGCCGAGATATTTGCCCGGCGGTCGAGATAGCCTCTCCGCTTCGCTCCGAACGCGATGTCTGACAGGCCTCAATCCAATGACTGCAATGCGCGCTAACTGAGCACACTTGGCAACCACAGCGTCAGCGCCGGGAAGCTGACAAGCAGCACCACGCGCACCAACTCCGCGCCAAAGAAGGGCGCAACCCCCTTGAACGTCTCGATCATCGGCGTATCGCGGGCCAGGGAGGAAATCACGAATACATTCATCCCGACTGGCGGCGTAATCAGTCCCAGCTCCACCACGATAAGCGCCAGGATCCCAAACCAGATCTTCAGATCTTCAGTGCTCATGCCGAACCCGGCGCCCTCAGCTGCCTGATAGATCCCGCCATTGATCTCGACAAGAACCGGCCAAAAGAACGGGATAACGAGCAGGATCATCGACAGACTGTCCATCAGGCAGCCGAGCAGGATAAGCGCAACGAGCAAAAGGATCAGGACCGTCATCGGCTCAAGACCCGACCCGGCGATCCAGGCGGCTGTTTCCTGAGGCAGGCGCACCCGCGACATGAAAATCTTCAAAAGTTCCGCGCCGAGGATAATCAGATAAATCATACCTGAGGTCGCGGCCGTTTCCTGCAGCGCGCCCAGCATGTCCGGCCAGGACAACTTGCGTTGCAAGAGACCGAAGACCAGCACCAGAAACACACCAGCAGCAGCAGCCGGGGTCGGGTTGAAAAAGCCGAAGTATATGCCGCCAATGACAAGAGCAAAGATCAGCAGAACCGGGATCATTCCGGCCGTTGCCTCAATAAACTCCCGGCGGTCCGGCATGCCGCCTTTCGGGCCAGCCTCCGGCTTGATCGCCACATAGACCGCGATGGTCAGCAGAAACAGAACAACCGCCAGCAGTCCGGGCAGGAACGCGGCCATGAACATCGTCACGATATTCGCTTCAACGATGATTGCGTAAATGATCAGCACAACGGATGGCGGGATCAAAATCCCGAGCACGCCGCCAGCCGCCAATGTCCCGGTCGCAAGGGCCCCGGAATACTTATAGCGGCGCAGTTCCGGCAAGGCGACCTTGCCCATCGTAGAGGCCGTCGCAAGGGACGAGCCACACACCGCCCCGAAGCCCGCACAGCCGGCAATCGCCGCCATCGCCGTACCGCCACGGAGCCAGCCAAGCCACGCGTTTGCTCCCCTGAACAACGCCTGGCTGAGACCTGTCTTGGAGGCGATCGCGCCCATCAGCACGAACATCGGCACGACGGACAGATCGTAGATTGAGAACTGCCCATATGCCAACGTCTTCAACTGGCTGAAGACCAACGCCGGGCCGTTGAGCAGCATGGTTCCGACACCACCGACTAGGATCATGGCGTAGGCAATCGGCATCCGGATCGCAATCAGGATGATCAGCGCGACGAGCCCGCCCACGCCGAGAACAACAGCGTCTGCCATTTATCGTTATCCTTTCGACAGGGCTGATGTGTCACGCATCAAAGTGACAAGCGCTGCAAGGGCCAGCAATACAAGGGATACAAGGATCGGAACGAACGCCATCCAGTGCGGGATCTGCAAGATCGTGGTTGTATAACCGTATTCTCTTTGGTCGAGCATCCCGTGGAACATGCGCCAGATCAGCAGAGACGCAAACCCAAGCGCAACCAGCGAGCCCAGCAGTGTGAAAAACGCGATCAAGCGCTTCGAGGCTCCAGCTGTGAAAATATCCGCTGACACATTGGCGCCCGTCAGCTGGCAATAAGGCAGGAACGCAAAGACTGCGACCGCAACGCCCATTTCCGTCAATTCAAAGTCACCGGGGAGAGGCTTACCGAACATGGATCCAAGGATGGACATCATGTTCACCGCAACGACGGCCAAGAGAACGCCGCCGCCGAGGAGAGCCCACACCGTGATGACCCGGCTGGCAATCCCGGTGAACCCGGAATTGCCTGTTTGGTGATCTGCGGGCATCAGTTGGACGCGTTGTTCGCGACAGCAGCACGGGCCTTGTCCACCAAAGCGGATCCATCGATGCCTTTGCTGGAGACTTCCTCGACCCAGCGGCCGACAACCGGCTCAAGCGCTGCGTTGAATTCCGCTGTCTCTTCTGGCGTCAAGGTGATGTGCGTGTTGCCAGCCTTCACCGCGAGCCCAATGCCAAAATCATCCGCACCAGCCCAGATATCACCGACTTCCTTGGACCAGACAGCATCAGATGCATCGCGGAAAGCTTTCTGGACATCTTCCGGCAAGCTGTCCCAACGGTCCTTGTTCATGGACACCTGGAACACCGTCGTGCCAAAGCGTTCCTTATCAGCACCTTCGATCTGGTAATTGGTCTGCTCCTGGATCTTCAGCGGCGGAATGATCTCCCAAGGGATCATGGCCCCGTCAATCACCCCCTTCTGCAGCGCAGGCGGAAGTTCCGGCACAGGCATCGCAACCGGGGACGCGCCAAGCGCTTCAATCACCCAGGCACCGGTGCGGGTCGGGATCCGGATTTTCTTGTCCTTGAGGTCTGCGACTGACCGCACTTCAGTATCGCGCATATGGATACCCTGACCAGCATGCACATGGAGGAACATGACCTCCACGCCCTTGTAGTCGTCTTTCAGATCACTCTCGAAGAGTTCCTTCAGCGCCAGGTTGGTCGCCGCGGTATCATTCTTGTGCACCCCCGGCAGTTCGAAGACTTCAGAACGCGGGAACAAACCGGGCGTATAACCGTTGACCGTCCAGACGAGGTCGACAACCCCATCACGAACCTGGTTGATCAGCTCAGGCGGACGGCCACCCAAGGTCATCGCCGGATAGATCTCAATGGAGACCTTGCCGCCGGAATTTTCCTCCACCTGCTTGGCCCATGGCACCAGCATCTTGGAGTGTGCCGGGGCTTTTTCACCAAGGAAGTGGTGCAGTTTGAATTCGTGATCTGCAGCCTGAACTGATGTTGCGCCGAGCGCTAATAAGGCTGCGCCGAATACCGTCTTGAAATCCATGATCGTTCCTCCTCCTACGCCGGAAATTCAAGTAAAAGACCAGTCCGGCTGTGGCCGCGCCTCATTCGCGCTTTTGGTTGCCCAAGCTTATCGGGTGCAAGGTGCCGCTAGCGCCCAATTTCTCACCCTATTGAAGCCTATCCCACCATTAAACAGGAGACATGTCTCCTCCCGAATTCAGTTTTTACTAATTCACTTGGTAATGTAAAATGACATAATGTTGGAATTGATTTCCTTTTTTGGAAACTAAACGCTGATTACCCGTGGCATCGACACCAGCCAAACCGCGAGACGTCATCTCAGCCTGTACTCTGCTGAGGGAGCCGCATAGAGTGAGTTGCAGCCCCTCATGAGAACACTACAGGAGATAACTGGATGATGAGCCAACTGTCAGCGCGGATGAGCGTTTTTGCTGCTGCGGCACTTGCGATCGGCTTCAGTGCAGCAGCGCATGCTGACGATGCCATTTCGAAGGTAAAAGCGGCAGCGCCTTTGGCGGTTTGCGAGATAACGCCGAAGGAAAACGGCAAAGCCTACGTCATATGGCATTTGACGGCCTTTGATGAAGACGGCACCCGCTACTACCGGGCGATCACCAGCAACTTGATCGAACTGATCGTCAAACCGGACGGTTCCATCCAGAGCGATGCCAACCCGTGCACGAATGAACTGACATTCTATTCATCCAGTTACCGTTGAGTGGTCAGAATGCAATAAGGGGTGGCGCATCCGCATGCGCCGCCCACTGCTGTTCGCGGATCTGCGCTCTACATAAACAGCAATTAACAGGCAAGAAGTGGCGCAGGTAAGAAACGCGCTCGTGAGGACCGAAGGCCGATAGCGCAAACAAAGAATGGTGCCGCTGATAGGACTCGAACCTACGACCCCATCATTACGAATGACGTGCTCTACCAACTGAGCTACAGCGGCTTGGCTCTTGAGCAACTCCAAGAGACGATCTCAAAGGCAGTCCTTAAAAACTGGCGCTGCCCGAGTGGGCCGCTAATTACCGGAGCTTCGATCCGGATGCAAGGGCTTTTCCGGGTCCGGGAAATGATGACCGAACGTTCAGGTCATCGGTACTTTCCGGATTGAAGCTTCCCTCCCCAGTCTAGTTAAAGAACCGGGGGCGGGAACCTTTCTTCTTGTCGTCCGCGTCCTCGTCATCATCCGTGCCCGGATCATCCGGCATCCGCGAGAGAGGAAATTCAATCGGACGATCTAAGTCCTCGTCTTTGGCCTTTTTCTCATCAGACTTTCCGTCCTCAGATGTGCCATTAACGGCAGCCGCAGGTTCAGCTGCCTGTTTGTCTGGTGTGGCGTCCGAAGCGGCCTTTTCAGGCTCGTCTGTTTTGGCTTTTCCTGCACCGGCATCTTTTTCAGGTGTCGCGGCAGCGGAAGCCTTGTCAGAGGGAGTCGAAGCCGCCGGACCGTCCGGCAAGTCCTTGAGGGGTGGGGCGAATTTCACATCGTCCGTTGTCCCCTCATAGCCTTCCTTCTTGACTGGAGCAGCAGCCGCTTTCTTGTCGGGTTGGGTCTTTGGTGGAGTTTCCGTCTCCTCAGGGGTTTTTGACGGTTCCTCGCTTTGCGGCTCGGCCTTCAACTCAACGACCTTGGCATCGGCAGCCTCTTCCGGTTTTTCATCGGAAGCGTCCTTGCTCTGCGAAGCTGCGGTCACCACCGGCTCGACAGGCTCTGCAGCAGGGTCCTTGGCTAGTGTGGATGCTGGCAGAACAGGGGCCTCAAACAGGCTGTCTTCCAACAGAACACCATCTTCCTCATTGAGGCTGCCCGGCGATGACCATTGGAAAGCATCAAGCTTCCCGGTCACAGGCGACACGGCCTGCCATTCCGAAGACACCACGCCGTCGGCGATCCAGGCCTTGTCGAGCGACGCCTTGACCGCCCGTGCAAGCCAATCGCGCACCCGGCCCTTGTCGCCGGTTTCTGTTTCTTCCACTTCCGCCATCAGGATGAAAGCTGCCCGGGTCGGCTCGGATTGCAGCACTTTCTTCAGCTGTGTGCGGGCTTCTTCAAATTCTCGTGCCTCCAGCGCAGCCTTGGCAATCGCAATGGCCCCTTCTGCGGTGTTGGCCCGTTGAGCCGCCAAGCTCTTAGCGCGCTTCAGGCGGTCAACAGCTGAATCACCTGTGCGTACATGGGAATAGGTTTCGGCCAATTCCGGGTGCGGCGACAACCGCCAAGTCGCTTCGATCACTTTCGACGCCTTGCGGATATCGCCACGGCGGGTCGCCAGCCGAGACGTGATGACAGCGGCCGGCACCAATTCCAGTGCCAAGCCATGCGCTTCCTTTGCAAGCGAGAATGCCCGGTCCGGATCGTTGTCTTCCAGTTTGTGGGCAAGCGCGGTGAGGATGACTGCACGCTGGCGGCGGTAGGCTTTTTTATCCAGGAGCTTGGACGTGTAGTTCCGCTCAAGGGTTTTCAGGGCCTCGTCCCAATGATGGGCGACCGCCTGATACCCGAGAACGGCCTTCCCGGCCCATTCAAGACCCGGCGCTGCCTTCACAGCCTCTTCGGCGTAATGGCGCGCGGCAACCGGTTCCCTCTGGCGTTCTGCCTCGACAAAAAGGCCATGCAAACCGAGCGTCTTTGTATTGGGATCGTCCAGCATGGCTTCAAAACGCTGCCGCGCTTCGCCGTCCTTGCCGGCAAGCTGCGCCGTTTGCGCAAGAAGAAGTTTTGTCGCCGGTTCTTCATTCAGCAGCTTGTCTGCATCAAGACCATAGCGGCGCGCCATTTTGGCATTACCCGTGCCAAGTGCGATCAACCCTTGCGACAAGGCGGTGTAGCCTTTGTCTTTGCGGCGCTGCTTGAAGAAACGGCCCGCTATTTGCGGCGACTTCAGGATCGCGCGGATAACGCCGATAACGACAAGAAACGCGACGAGAACAAGGCCCACCACCAGGGCAACCACCACCGGCGGCTGTTCCCAGACATAGCCGTTCCAGCTGACCGATATCGTTCCAGGCAAGTCCGCCATCCAGGCAAACCCGAGGGCAGCCAAAAACAGCATGGCGAAAAAGATGAGGACGCGGATCATCGGTGTCGCTCCCAAAGTGCGCCGGAACATCCCGGCAAAATAAACTCAATTCCGGCCGGCCGTTGAACGGCCGCCGGCTCAGCTGTCGTTTTTCGCAAGCGCGCTCAGAACTTCCTGAGACGCCTTGTCCGTCAGCGCATCAACTTCAACACGTGCCCCGGCCCGGTTTGTCCAGTCCGCAGCTGCTTCCTGGCCTGCTTGCGGCAGATCCTTGGAGGCCGCCAGGGCCGCGCTCAAATCTCCCTTGGAGACAGCATTTTCCATCCGCCGCAAGACGGCATCTGGCCCGGTGCCGTCTGCATTGCCCGGCCCGCGCACTGCCACCAGTGACCGGGCACTTGCCAGAAAACTCTGAAGGACATCACCGGACTCGTCCGGCTCCGCGAAGGTCTGGTAGACGCTGCGCGCAACATTCGGGAACTGCGCAATCAAGACGGAAACCGGCTCCACACCGGTCTTTGCGTGTGCTTCAAGCGCAGACAGGTCCATATCTGCCGGAAGGCCTGCTTTGACGGCTGCAAGCTCAGTTTCATAAGGACGGCCCGAATCCACCGCCGACTTCAATGCCGACACAGACAAGGCCCGTGCCGCGGTCTCCCGCGCTGTTGCATCGCCCATGGTCGATTCAACTTGTACTAGTCTCTTGGAAAGGCTGTCGAGTTCGGCCCGCAAGTCTTCAAGCGCGGCGTTGTTGGCAGCACCAACGGACTGAATGTCTGCCGAGAGGCTGGAGAGTGTTTCCGTGGCCCGCGCCTGGCTGTCCGCAAGGGTTTTCAGGGACACATCTGAGGTCGACACCGCCGTTTGCGCAGCTTTTGCTGTTGCCTCGGTGTTCTGCAAACGCGTCTGCAGCTCGGTCAGCTGCGTCTCAAAACCTTTGACCTGACCTTCAAGGTCCGTAACGGAACCGGACAGTTTTTCCGTCTCAGACGATGCAGCCGTGGAGCCGCCTTCCAACTCGGTAAGTCGGGACTCAATCGGAGCAAGATCAACGGGTGCTGCGGACTTCACCGTGTCTTCAAGGCTGCTCAACCGGGTTTCCAGCGGCGCCAGATTTACAGGCGTTCCATCTGAAGACGATGCAGCGCCAGAAGCCAGATCGGCCTTCAAGGCATCAAAGTCCTGCTTCAACGCATCGACGGCGCCAGACACATCAGCTCCACCAGACTCGGCAGCTTCTGCCAAAGATTGCTCCACGGCAGAGACTTTGCTCTGCAAATCGGAAAGCGCTCCGCTGACGTCTTGTCCGGAAACTGTCGTTCCAAGTGCACTCAGCTGGCTTTCCAGATCCGAGATTTTCCGTTCCGCTGCGGTCAGGGCTCGGGACATCTCCTGATCCTGCTCAGGTGTCAGCTTGACGATGCCGGCCTGGTAGAGACCAAAGCCCCCGCCGAGCACCAAGACGCCGCCGATCACCGCGGCGATCAGAACACCGAACGCCCCAACGCCGCTGCTTTCTTGAGCTGCTGGCGGATTGGAGAAACTTGCAGACCCGGATGCGGGTTTCTGCGCCGAACTGCTGGAACTGGAAGACGGTTTGCTCGTTGCCGCACTTGCCGATGTCCTGCTCGAACTGCTCTTTCCAGCGTCCGCACCCGGTGTCGTTGGCTTCGATGCGGACTGAGAGGACGTACTGCCGGCGGCCGAACCTGCGGGCTTGGAAGCGGTCGACGAAGACGAAGTCGCAGATGATGCGGCGCTAGACGGACGCGTTGGCGATGATGAAGAACTTGTCGTCGGGGACGTTTTCGAGTCGGCAGGCTTGGACGATCCCGACGCCCCGGTTGCTGTCGAAGACGGTGATTTGTCGCTCACCTTCTCCGGCTTCAGATCAATTGTGACCGGACGCTTTGATCCGGACGACCCTGAACTTGAGGCGGTGCTTCCCGGTTTTGCGGATGAACCGGATCCTTTGCCATCGGATGAAGATATTCCGCCAGGAGTTTTGTTGTCACTTGCCATCTATCTCTCTCCCGCACCCAGCCAGTCCCAAGATCTTAACTATACACGTCTCTTTGCAAAGCGGTAGCACCGCGGCAAAGAGTCTTGCGCGCTGCAAAACAACGACTCCCCCGGTTCGGGTTAACACTCTGCTAACAACAGATCGAAGAGCGCATCTTCACGCGGCGCGCTGGCGATATGGACGTCATTAAAGCCTTGGAGACCTTCTGCTGCTTGACCGGAAATTGCGTAAACCGGCAAATCGGAAAAAATGTGTTCCGGCAAATGTGCGGCGAAAAGCCTCGCGAGGGTTTCACCAGTGCGGCGCGAAAACACCAAAACACCGGCATAGTCTCCATTTGCCAGCCGTGCGAAGACAGTCTTCGGCAGGTCCTGAACAGGCTCCATCCGGTAAACTGGAAGGGTTCGGCAAGTGACGCCGCCCTTTTCCAGAAGTCTCCCGAGATCGCCTGACCGCTGTTCTGCAGACAGATAAAGAACCTTGCACAAGTCAGACCCAGCCGAGGACAAGATCAGGCTGGCCAAACCCGCCACATCGGAATCAGCTGAGCGAACATCTTCAAAACCCGCCTCCCGACAGGCTGAAGCGGTTTTGTCTCCAACAGTGAAGGCAGGCAGAGACGTCAATTGTGTCAGCTGCGCGTGATGAGTGATCGCATCAACAGCCCTGCGGCTGGTGAGCGCCAAAGCGTCAATGCTGGAAAGATCAAAACTTGGCGGCGGACATGGGCGAAAATGCAGCAGGGGCATTTCGTCCGCCTCATGTCCCAAGGCCCGCAACCGATCGGCAGTTCTTTTGCAGTCAGGTCGCGGACGGGTCACAAGAAAACGCATCGGCTCAGTGGCTCGAGAGGAACCCGGGACCCATCTTGGCTTTCAAGGCTTCACCAGCTGCCTGGCCGATTTGAACAGCATCAACTGCGCCGCCGGAGCGAACTTCGTCATGAACCTCGGACCCGTCCGGTTTCAGAACTGTGCCTTTCAAGGTCAATTCGTCGCCGTTCAACAGGGCCAGTCCGCCAATCGGGGTTCTGCAGGACCCATCCAGAACCGCAAGGAAAGCGCGTTCCGCATCAAGACGGATTTGGGTCTCCCGATCATGGATTGCCTGCAACATTTCAAGCGTCCGCTCATCGCCTTCGCGGCTTTCGATGCAGATCGCGCCCTGGCCGACAGCCGGCAGAAAATCCTCGGTTTCGAGAAGGCTGGTCACCTCCTCTTCAAGGCCAAGGCGGCGCAAGCCTGCATAGGCCAGCAGTGTCGCGTCCACTTCACCCTCTGCTAGTTTGCGCAGGCGGGTCTGCAGGTTGCCGCGATACATCACCACTTCAATATCGGGGCGAAGCCGTTTGATCATCGCCTGGCGGCGCAGCGAGCTGGATCCGACCACCGCACCATGCGGCAAATCCATCAGGGTTTTGGCTTTGGGAGACAAAAATGCATCCCGAACATCTTCGCGCGGCAGGAAGGCAGTCAGCGCCAAACCGTCCGGCAGAACGGTCGGCATGTCCTTGGACGAGTGCACGGCCAGATCAATACGCCCATCCAGCATGGCCTCCTCAATTTCCTTGGTGAACAGCCCTTTCCCGCCGACTTCAGACAAGGGCCGGTCCTGGATCTGGTCCCCGGAGGTTTTGATCACCACGATTTCGAAGGCGTCCTCTGGAAGGTCATGGGCAGCCATCAGCCGGGCACGGGTTTCATGGGCTTGAGCCAGAGCCAGCGCGCTGCCCCGTGTTCCGATGCGCAAAGGATTTGATTGCAAGGTTTACCGTCCAAATGCTACGCCCGGCTAAAGACGCGCCGGGTCTGTTCGTTCGTTCTTGTATATGACCTAGCACAAATAACTGCGGCAAGACCAATGACCTTCGTCAATGAAAATCGAGCAGACACCCGATTAACGGTTCTGGGCATCGAGACAAGTTGCGATGAAACCGCAGCTGCCGTGGTGCGCGGACCGCTCGACAAAAACATTCTATCAAATGTCATCCGGTCGCAGATCGACGAGCATACGGAATTCGGCGGCGTGGTGCCGGAAATTGCCGCTCGTGCACACATCGAGATCCTGGACAGAATTGTCGCCGAGGCGTTGCAGAAATCAAAATGTTCCTGGGACGATATTGATGCTGTCGCGGCAACGGCTGGCCCCGGGCTCATTGGCGGTGTGATCGTGGGCTTCATGACTGCCAAGGCGATTGCCATGGCCGCCGGCAAGCCTCTTGTTGGAGTGAACCATCTGGAAGGCCATGCGCTCACCGCGCGCCTGACCGATGATCTGGACTTTCCGTTTCTGCTACTTCTTGTTTCTGGCGGGCACAGCCAGTTTTTGCTCGTACGCGGGGTTGGCGATTATGAACGCCTCGGAACGACCATTGACGATGCTATTGGTGAAGCGTTCGACAAGACCGCGAAACTGCTCGGCCTGCCCTATCCTGGCGGCCCACATGTTGAGAAGATGGCGAAAAAAGGGGACGTGACCCGTTTCAGACTGCCACGTCCGCTGCTCGATCGGCCTGGCTTGGATATGTCCTTTGCAGGTCTCAAGACCGCTCTTCGCACGCAGGCGAAAAAGCTCGAACCGGTCGATGATCAGACTGTTGCGGACTTGTGTGCCGCCTTCCAGCGCGCGGTCGCGGACGTGCTCGCAGCGCGGACAAAATCGGCCTTAGATCTTTTCCGGGAAAGATATCCTGACACGGCACCGGCCATTGTTGTTGCAGGCGGAGTTGCCGCCAATCAGGAAATCCGGGCGAGCCTTCTGAGCGCGGCGAATGACGCCGAGGCCCGTTTCATCGCGCCCCCCATGGCGCTTTGCACGGACAATGCTGCGATGATTGCCTGGGCCGGAATAGAACGCCTGCTGCAAGGCCCTGTCGATGACATGAAGCTGCCGCCCCGTCCGCGCTGGCCCCTCGATCAGTCCAACGCGGGTGTGCTGGGGGCCGGAAAAAAAGGCGCGAAAGTCTAGAAGCCCTTAGAGACCGGGCTCCGGTAAGGCGCGGATCTGCGCAAGGGCGGCGTTCACTTTCAAATCAAGCATTGTGTGACCGATTTCCGCGCTGGCGAGGGACGGTTCTCCGATGACGCCGGTTTCACCGGTCGTTTTCAGCACGCCGTGAACAGCGTTGGTGAGATTCCGTACTCCATCGGCATTCAGTGCCATCACTTCGGATGTATCCCTTATGCCGGCATGCGTCCCGATCTGCTCTAAGCTGAACCCTTGTTCTTGAAGCTTAGCGATTTGCCCGTTTGTTTCAGGAAAATAGTAATTGCTGATCTGAAAAACCTGGGCCGGGGCAGACGACCACCAACCACCCCGCATCCGGTCGGCCGCAGCCTTCTGACCACGCTGGGTGCTGCCGCTGTCACCAATGAAGTAAACCCGTGTGAACCCGTGTTGCAGCAAGCTTTTCGCGGTACTCACCAAGATGTCTTCAAAGGTCTCTTCCGATATCGTCAAGGTCCCGGGAAACCGCATGTGCCCCGTCGGCGGATCGATATCCCCTTCCGGAACATAGGTCACAACTGGGGCAACCAGCGTCTTGCCAAGCAGTGATGCCAACGCGCCAGAGGCGTATCGCACTACGATATTGTGCTTCCCAAGCACCATGTGCGGACCGTTTTGCTCTGTTCCGCCGGAGGGAACAATCACTTGAGTATATCCAGCATCCAGCGCCTTCCTGACCTCTGTCCAGGTTAAGTCCTCAAGATGCAGGGAGGGCGGGCTATAGCCCTCGTCAGCCGCACTGTCTTGCGTTGGTCCGAGAAGGCATAAGAGGCACGCTGCTATGACGGAGAACACTTGCTTCACTCGTCTGCTTATCCGCCGCCACGCCCAAATAAACGGCTTCCACAACATCTCGTGAGAGGCGTGAAAAGGATTGGCCTCATGCCCATCAATTCCGAATTTGAAGGTCTCTTTTTCTTTCGGAATATAGAGCGTCCCGAACAGCCAGTCCCACCAGGAGAACACCAGCCCCATGTTCTTGTCCCAATGCCGGACTTCACTGCTGTGGTGGATCTGGTGCATGGCCGGGCTGACCAAATGACCGCTCAACCAGGCGGGATACGACAGCCAGATGTGCGAATGACGCAAGTTGTAGCCGAACAGGTAGAAAAGAAAGATCCCTGCGTTGATCCCAAGAATTGCGAATATGTCAGGCGCGGGCCCGACAAACATCAACCAGAGCGCACGGGCGCCCGCTTCGCAGATGACCACTGCTGCACCCGTTACGATCAGATCAACGGGCGACATCCGGAAAACTGTAAGCGGCGTCAACACCTCTGCAGAGTGATGAACCTTGTGGAACTCCCAAAGGATCGGGACCTTGTGCTGCAGGTAGTGCGTGAAAAAAACTGCAAAATCGAAGGCCAGCAGGAGCAGAAAGGAAAAAGCAAGAATGGACCAAAAACTATGGTCCGTTGCTTCGCCCGCTTGCAGCGTTGCAGGCTCAACCCAAATGCCATGGATGCTCGTCCCCAGCCAAGCCAAGGGAACGGCAACGAGAACACCCTTCAGCAATGCCATCCAGAAGTAATAGAGGTAATCCTGCTTTGCAGACGGGTGCAGATAGATGTCTTTTGGGAAACAGTATTTGAGAAACGCAACGGTCGGTTTGCGGAAGCGATAAACGACATAGACGATCGTCAGCGTGCTGAAAACATAGAGGACAAAAATGCGCTCGCCGGGAACGCCGATCGCCACGATGGACCGAAAAAGGGTCGCGACTGCAATTTCGATGTGTTCCATGACCAACGCCGCTGCGGTTTTCGACATACCAGCGATAGGTCAGACTGGTTAATCTCCGGTTAGGAATCACGTTGACAATCAATCTTTACCAAGCGTTCTTCAGCGAAAATCAGGCTGAGGTGGAAGCCGGTCAAACCGGCCCTGGTGTTAACCGACAACCCGGTGCCCACGTCCACGCATGCAGTTCATGACGATCTGTTTGCGTTCCCCATGCGCGTTGAGAGCACCGCCGCCAGCCCCTATAGCCCCTCCGGCCAAGGCCCCGGCTACCGCGTTCCCGGCAGCATTTTTTCCATCGTCGTCTTCTACAGCTCCCAGCACCCCACCGATTGCGGCACCAGCCAAAGCAGCCATCTTGGTTTCGTCATTAAACAAACGCCGCTGTTCGGCAAGTGCTTTACAGTCTCCGAGATCCTTTTCGTAGGTATACCCCATCGGCCCGTCGACGATCGGCCGGTAATTCGAACCGGTTTGACCGCAGGCCGTCAGACTAACAACCAAGACTGCAGTCACGGAAAGGCGCGGGAAAAGAGTACCAAAATTCATCTGTGGGGCTCCGGTAAGCAATAGAGTGGGTCGAAAGACCCCTGCCGCGGGAGATCTGATAGTTGATCCGAATCTTAAACTCAATCATTTTTTATTGTTTTACGATAATTTTTCAATTTGAAATTCATCCTAGTAACGACTTAGGCAATCAAATCAGGCAGATATGCATCTTGGTCTTTTTCTGTCCGGGCGGGACTGATACGAAGCAGGCACCACAGCGCGCAGCGGAACCCCTGATGAAGATCTTTCACAAAGCCTATGTCTATCTGACCTGCGGACCGGAGCTCTTGGTATTCGAAGAAGCCGACAATCCGCGGCCGGATCTTCAGGTCCCGGGCGGAACGCTGGATCCAGGCGAAAGTTATCTTCAAGGGGCCATACGCGAATTTTCCGAGGAGACTGGACTAACCTTGGATATCGCTCTCGAATCGTTCGCCGACCAGGATCACTTCATCGACAATGTGCCCGGAATTCTCGATGGCCTTCATCGCAGGCGGCATTTTCACGGCACCATTCCGGAAAAACCCGCTGACGAATGGGAACATTTTGAAATGACGCCAAGCGCGGGTGGAGCACCGATCCGGTTCCGCCTGTTCTGGATTGATTTGTTCTCAGAAGAAGCGCCGCCCGAGACCCGTTTTTTTGAAGGGTTTGGAGCGCAGCTTGAAGCACTACGGTCGCGCATGGAAGGGCAGATCAATGGGAGCCGTTAAGTCGATCGGTGTCATCGGCGGCGGCGCCTGGGGCACCGCGCTGGCATTAACTGCGGCTCGGGCCGGAACCACTGTGCGCCTCTGGGCGCGGGATCCTGCAACAGTCTCTGAAGTCAGGACCAAGCAGCAGAACACAAAGTATCTGCCGGGGATCACGTTCGATGAAGACCTGAATGCAACCTCGTCTTTGAAAGAAGTCGCCGATGCAGATGCGATTCTGCTTGTGACACCGGCACAATCCACCCGGGCCATTCTCAGTGCTCTCAAAGAGACCGGCAACGTGCGCGGGCCTGTTGTTTTATGCGCAAAGGGCATCGAGCAGACCACCGGCAAGCTTTTGTCGCAGGTGATGAAGGAAGAGCTACCCGGCATAGAACCCGGAGTATTGTCCGGGCCCAGTTTTGCTGATGACGTCGCAAAGGGCCTCCCGACAGCAGTTACCGTTGCCGCACACACGGCAAAAACCGCACTGAGCCTTTGCGAAGCGCTGCAATCGCCCTGCTTCCGGCCCTATGCCTCAATCGATGTCCTCGGAACACAAATTGGTGGTGCGCTCAAGAACGTCCTTGCCATCGCTTGTGGCGCAGTGGCCGGAAGAAAACTTGGCGCCAGCGCGCAAGCAGCATTGACGGCACGCGGATTTGCGGAACTGAACAGGCTTGGAAGCGCGATGGGGGCACAGGGTGAGACACTGACAGGCCTGTCCGGTCTGGGTGACCTTGTACTGACCTGCTCCTCTACCCAGTCGCGCAATTTCTCATTCGGAATGCGGCTCGGTGAAGGCTTTATGGCCTCGGAGCTGATCGCCGCCGGCGGCAAGCTGGCTGAAGGGGCATATTCGGCGCAAGTCGCTGTCAAACTGGCTCAAAAGCACGAGATTGAGGTGCCCATTTGTGACACCGTCGCCCGGATGGTCAGCGAAGACATGACGATCGACGAGGCATTGAACACGCTCATGGCCCGGCCGCTGAAATCAGAAACTGATTTTTTCTGAGACGCCGGGCAATGCAAAACACATCAGCATGAAAAGGCTGCCCTTCTCGGCAGCCTTGTCTTCATGAGGTTGTGCTTTCAGGCTCTTTTTCCAGTTTCCAGCCTCTTTCGGCCAGCCTATGCCAAATGGCTGCAGCGATATGACCCGTCATCAAGATCAAAAGAGCGAAAGCAGCTCGATGATGCAAAGACTGCGGCGGGGTTTGGGCTAGAAGTTCAGGGTCGGGAATGTTGCCGCTGAGAATCTCGGGCGCAGCGCCTGTCAAACCCAACATGCCCACCCCGCTCACAAGAAGAACTACGGGCAGAACGCGTAGAAAGCCGTGAACCGTCTTTGCGGCCCAATTTATCCCTTTTGATTGGCGCGCTAATGTCGAAGCCTGTTCTCCCGCGACCAGCCAGACGGCTAAACGGACCAGGGACAACAATCCGGCCAGCAAACCAGCCGCGAGATGGACCCTTAGGAACTCCCCGCTAAAGGATTGTATCTGCTGCGCCCCATAGCCCGTCGCAAGTGCCAACGCCACGAACACAGCAATCAACCAGTGAAGAGTTCGGTTTTTTGAATCGGCTCGAACCATCACGACCCATCCTCCTGTTCGATCGGCACATAGAGAGCTGCATGAAACACAATTCCCTTGAGCGCCCCCACAGCAGCGCTTTCCCGGTATTTTTGGATAGCCGCAGCGTAGTCATCGGCACTTTCCCATCTTGCAACGTTCACAAGCCGGAACCTCGCTTTCGGCATGATTGATCTGTGAAGCTGGGTTTCGATGTAGCCCGGCTGGGTCTCCAGAAACGCGCGCGCAGATCTCCATCCTTCAATCGTTGTTTCAACCTGGTCCGCAGGCACTTCAAACGCATTGATAAGTGTAACCGGTTCTTTGGGCGCCAACTCCTGTGCGGGCGCTTGAGTGGAAACTGACAGGGCAGTTGCAGCGATGGCGAGAGTTCGGCTGGTCCGTTTACTGAGCATTTGCGATCTCCATTAAATAGCAAGCTATATTTGTTTATATAGTATGCTATGTATCGTATATGCAAGGCATGACATTCGAAAAAAATTCCTCAGCCGGCTATCTGGCAAATCATATGGCGCGCCTGTTTGCGGCCGGCCTTCAACGGCGGATCAAGCCCCTCGGGCTAGCAACAGGGCAATTTCCGGCACTTGTCGCGCTGTGGCAGAAGGAAGGCCAGACGCAAAAAGACCTGGTAGCCGCGCTGGACATTGAGCAGGCAACTCTTGCAAACACCTTGTCGCGTATGGAGCGCGACGGCCTCGTGATACGCAAACCGTGTGACGAAGACGGCCGCGTTCAGCGCATCCATCTCACACCTAAGGCGCGTGCACTCAAGGACGATGCCATAGGTGCCGCCATGGCTCAAAACGCCGTTGCGCTGGACGATTTCACGGAAGAGGAAACCGCGCAGTTTCTGGAGTTTATGCGCCGGGCAATTGCCTCAATGCAGTCCCGCTGAGGACCCTGGCCTCACGCGGGCTGGATCAGATCCCATTTGTTTCCAAACGGATCCTGAAACACGGCCACTGTGCCATAAGGTTCGCGCCGCGGCGCCTCCAGAAACTGGACACCCCTCTCCGACATAGCGGCGTAGTCCCGATCGAAGTCATCGGTTGTTAAAAACAAGAAAACCCGCCCGCCGGCCTGGTTGCCGATGGCCGCCTGCTGCTCTGGCCCATCTGCCTTGGCGAGGAGAAGCCGCGTTTCCACGCTACCAGGAGGAGCGACGAGAATCCAGCGCTTGCCAGGCTCCAGCTCCGTGTCTTCAATCAGCTGACATCCGAGCACGTTGACGTAGAATTCCAACCCTTCGTCATAGTCCGGTACGAGAAGTGATACGACGCTGATAAACTGTTTCATGAATAAGCCATTCTGCGGAAACTAAGTTCGCACCGCTATCACGGGCAACAGTCGTTTCCAACGCCGCATTTGCAAGCATCCAACGGAGTTCCCACCCCCTAACCTGCTGCGGTCTGCCTAGATCAGGCAGCCTTGTCCTGATCGTTTTCCCAGATGTCGCTGTTTAAAAAGTCGTCGACCGCCTTGCTCAGGGAACTGCTCACATCCGCCAAGAGTCGGCTGAGCTCTTCGACTTCATTGGAACTGCCGCGCGTTTCCGTGATGGCATTTTGCAGGACATTGACGTTTTCAGTTGCGCTGCGGCTGCTTTGGGCCGCGCGCGCCATGGCCTCGCTGATTTCACCTGTTGCAGCGCCTTGCTCCTCTACCGCGGAGGCAATTCCCGCGGTCACCTCTTCAACCGTATCCATGTGTTTGCCGATGGACTGGATTGCCTCTACAGCACGGTTGGTGGACGATTGAACGGCTGCAACTTGCGATGAAATCTCGTCGGTTGCCTTGGCGGTTTGCGTCGACAATTCTTTCACCTCGGCAGCCACGACGGCAAAGCCTTTCCCGGCCTCACCGGCACGGGCCGCTTCTATCGTTGCGTTCAACGCAAGAAGGTTGGTTTGCTCGGCAATGTCCCGGATCATATTGATAACATCGCCGATCTTTTCCGCAGTTCCGGCGAGCTCCTTGACATCGGTATCCGTCGATTTTGCCGTCTCGGCTGCTCCACGGGTGATGCTCAATGCGCGGGTTGTGTGTTGATTGATCTCCTGAATGGAAATCCTGAGTTCCTCTGCAGCGGAAGCCGACGACTGAACGCTATCGTCAGACAGCCGTGCCGCTGCGAGCGCTCCGTCAGCGGAGTCTGAAGATGCCTCCGCGATCCCCACCAGTTTTTCCGACGTCGCACTCATCACGTCCGTTTGCGCCGACAGCTGCGACTGGATGTCAGAGATCTGAGTTTTGAAACGGTTGACCAGCCTGTCCATCTCGGATCTACGCACGTCTTCCTGCGCGCGGCGTTCCTGCGCCGCAGCCTCGCCTCGCTTGACCTCAAGGGCATTGTCACGAAACACCTTCATCGCCCGTTTCATATCCCCGAGCTCGTCAGCGCGGTCGTCATCCTCAACCAGCGTGTCGAGATGTCCATCGATCAGGTCCCGGATATTGCGGATCAATTGTCCAAGCGGGCGCGTGAAGGTCAATGCCAGCAGATATCCACCCACTCCGGCAAAGGCGAACAAGACAACACCCGCAATCCCCATCCAGAACTTGAGATCGGTCAAAGGCCTCATTGCTTCGGCTTCGGACTGCATTGCCAAAACCGCCCATGTCACACCTTGGTACTCAAAGGACTTGCCGACCTGAATAAAACGCCCATCCCGGTGCGCTGGACCGATCATGACTTTCGTCTGGCCATTCAAGGCAGCATCGGAAGTTTCGGTTTGGAATTGGGTTTCAAGTATGTCGTTCTCATCCGTGAACCTGGAATTGTTCCGCAGAAACCCGTTCGACCCGACAATCAGCGTTTCGCCGCTGTCCCCCAGTCCCGCAGACCGGTTCATCAATTGGTTAATCCGGTCGATCGGCATTTGGAAGACGAGAACACCGGCTCTCTCGCCATCTTTGATCATGGGCATGGAGATGAAACTGGCCGGTGCACCATGGCTCGGTCCGTAGGGCGCAAAATCATAGAAATGGATTGCATCCACCGGACCGCCATTTGCCGCACGGAACGCTCGCCCGAGATCAGTATCAGACCACGGACCCTCCGCCTTGAAATTGGTCGCGTAATCTTCTTCCTTGAAGACCGTATAAATTAGATCGCCATTCGGGTTGAACAAGAAAACATCATAGTAACCGCGCTCGAGCAAAAACTCCCGAAACCAGGGATGAAACTCCGCGTGAGCGGCATCATAGGCGGTATCGCCACCGCCTGTATCAAGGAGATGTTTTTCTCCTAGCGGGTGCGGATTGTCGCGAATGTAGGCAGCCTTGAGAATCTCCGTATGATCGCCGTCAATCTGTTGCCAGGCGTTATCAAAGGCTGCCAAGGCATCGTGTGCAAAGGGAAGCGTGCTGACGAGCTTTAGATCTGCTTCTATGGTGTGCAAATAATCTGTCAGCTCGCTGACCCGATTGGTTGCAATCGCTTTCAACCGATCCTTTGTCAGCTTTTGAATTTCGCTGGATGCAGAAAAATAACTGCTGAGGCCAATGCCCGCGCCAACGGCCAGTGCAAAACCCAGTATTGCAGCTGGAATCTTAAAACGAATAGACAAACGATCCCACATGGAACCCTCCTTAACTACACGCTAAAGTTGGTGAGTACGGTTAATACATTATTAAATCAGAAGTTGCTGAAATGAGATTTGATACAACCTCAGCATATTTCTCTAAGGCAGCACCAGAAAGAACTCAGAAGGGTCGATATAAATTCGGGTAACTTGAAATTACCCTCAAAACCGTTCGGCGTTGGGCTGCAGTTAGCGATCACCGAATCCGATTCCCAAAAATTACTGCGCACGGCGGTAGACTGATACGTTTGTAAAGCTGGCAACGTCGACGAGGTGGACCGTTTGGGTCACTGTCAGCGTACGCCCATCTTCGGAGAGTTCGCGCGCCGCCTTCATGATGGTGAGACCTCCTCGCCGGGCCTCGGACACCAGATTGCGGTCATTTGCAAAGACCAGCCGCATGGCATCGACCAAACCGCTCTTCCCGAGCTTGACCTCGGGCCCATCGGGAACGCCTTCGAAGCTGTCGTTGGTGACAGCCCCATCGGCTGAAACCTGGTTCATGGTGAAGACCGCCATGCCGAAATTGTCTTCAATCTTCAACGTCGCGCTTTTGGGCGGGTCGCCTTGCTCGAATTCACTGGCGTCGGAATCGAGGATCCAGGTGCCGATAAACGGAGCGATTTTGTCTTCGATCATAACAGTCTCAGGTCGAACAAAGGAAAAGCCGCCACCGGGATACCCGGTGACGGCCTTGGGTGCAAACAGTGATTTGTTTAGCCCTTAAGAGCCTCCAGTTCAGCGACGATGGCATCGCCCATTTCGGCAGTCGGCACAGTGGCTTCGCCTTCAGCTGCGATGTCCTTGGTGCGCAGGCCTTTGTCCAGAGCGTTGGCGATGGCCTTGTCCAGAAGATCAGCCGCGGCAACTTCCTCAAAGGAATAGCGCAGAGCCATTCCAAAGGATGCGATCATCGCAATCGGGTTGGCGGCACCCGTGCCGGCAATGTCCGGAGCAGAGCCATGAACCGGCTCGTAGAGCGCCTTACGCTTGCCGGTCTTTGCATCCGGCGCCCCGAGTGAGGCCGACGGCAGCATGCCCAAAGAACCGGTCAGCATGGCAGCAACATCTGACAGCATGTCGCCGAACAGGTTGTCGGTGACGATCACGTCGAACTGCTTCGGCCAGCGCACGAGCTGCATGCCACCGGCGTCCGCCAGCATGTGCTCCAGAGTGACGTCTTCAAAGCCGTTCTTGTGAGTTTGCGTAACGACCTCGTTCCAGAGGACGCCGGACTTCATCACGTTCCGCTTTTCCATGGACGTGACTTTGTTATTCCGGGTGCGCGCCAGCTCGAATGCGACCTTGGAAATGCGCTCGATTTCGTAGGTGTCATACACTTGCGTATCGACACCACGTTTCTGGCCGTTGCCGAGATCGGTAATTTCCTTCGGCTCTCCGAAATAAACGCCACCGGTCAGTTCCCGAACTATCAGGATGTCCAGGCCTTCAATTATGTCTTTCTTGAGCGATGATGCATCGGCAAGTGCCGGATAACAGATAGCCGGGCGCAGATTGGCGAACAGCTCCATGTCCTTGCGAAGGCGCAGAAGACCGGCTTCCGGGCGAACTTCGTAGGCCACATTGTCCCACTTCGGACCGCCGACCGCACCGAAGATCACAGCATCAGCGGCCATGGCTTTCGCCATATCCTCTTCGGAAATGGATTGACCATGCGCATCATAGGCGGACCCGCCCACAAGACCTTCGTCAGTTTCAAAAGCCATGCCGCCTTTGGCGTTAAACCAGGCAATGACCTTTTTCACTTCGACCATGATTTCCGGGCCGATGCCGTCTCCCGGCAAAAGCAGCAAGTTTTGAGAGCCCATTTGGCGTACCATCCCGCAGATTTTAGAAACAGATGGCGTTGGGTTACCGCGCTTGCCGCTCTCTGGCAAGGCACGGGATGTTGCAAAGAACTCAAGCAATGCCTACGGAAAGGTCAAGCGCGCTGCTTAGTTCCAAACAGGCCTCAGTGCACGGGCTGCTGGAAAAGTTGTCCGAGCGTTGCTTCGGCAATCCCGACCGAATTGCCTTTCGCTTCACTCTTCAAGCTTGCGATCTGGCGGCCCAGGATGTCCTTGCGGTCGACACTCAGGCCGACCGGCAAGTGCAAAATGGCTGCCGAACAGCGCAAAAGCGGAAATTTCCTTGAAATACCATGGCGGTCAGACGCCTCGATGTACCCCTGAAGCCGGTCCGCCGCATCGTAGAGACTCTCTGCCTGGTGGCGGAACTCTTCCTGCAGATCATAGACCATGCGGCGCATTTCCTCCGACGTTCTGCCGCGGGCGCCAATAAAGAAATCGTCCCCACCAATATGGCCGGCAAACACGTTTTCACTGGTCGCCATACGCTTCATCAATTCGGAGAACAGCAGCAGTGCCCGGTCTCCAAGAGTGAACCCATAGGCATCATTGAACGGTTTGAAGTTGTCGAAATCGAGATAGCAAAATGACCGCTCAATGTCCGGGCTCTGGGCATCGTTCTGGACATATTGGATGATCAGCGCGTTGCCCGGCATTTTGGTCAGCGGGTTTTGGTTCTCCGCTGCCCGCATACGGACTTCATTTGAGATTTTCAGCAAGGATGTCGTTGTCAGGAATCCGCTGTATTTGCCGTTTTTGGTAATGATGATGCCCCCGGCCTCATCATCTTCATCCGCGACCATCGCGACGAGCTGATCGAGCGGTGTATTGACGTTGGCCACCGGACACCGGTGCGTAAACGCTGCCAGGCTGTTGCTCATCACCGGGTTCAGCAAGAGATCCCGGCCAAAGGGCATATAAACGAAAGTCTTGATATCCTTTTCCCGGATCAGGCCGCGGGGTTCACCGCTAGAGTTGATCACCGGAATAAACGGATTGGCCCGGCCAGCCCGCAACAGATTAAGGACTTCCTCCATCCGGGCGTTGTCCTGAAGCGGGACGAGCGGTCTGATCTCGCGGGCCACCAGATCAGCGTCGTCCCGCGGCATCATCGGTGTGCGTTTCACAGCTGTGGCCACAACGGGATAACGGATTTCGGCTTCTTCCAGATCCTGGAATGGCCGCGACACCAGATACCCCTGGATCAAGTCGCAACCGATCGCCTTGCAAACCGCAAGTTCCTGCGTGGTCTCAACACCTTCTGCGACCACCCGCATCCCAAGGACATGAGCGATATCGACGACCGTTTTGACCATCAACCGTTTGCGGGAGTCGGTGTTGATTGACTGAATGAAGAACCGGTCCACTTTCAGAATATCAGGCTCAACCTCATACAAGGATTTCAGCTGCGCGTATCCGCGGCCATAGTCGTCGATTGCGAAACCGAACCCGAGTTCGCGTCCACGTTTGGTGAACTCGTTCAGCCGGCACGTCTCATTGACGTCCCCTGTTTCGCTGACCTCCAGGATAATTTGCGCGGCGGACAAATCACCCTCGTCCAGCAGCAGCCGGGTTTCGTCGAACAAAAAGCCGTCGACATCCAACAAGCGGGCATCGACGTTCAGGAACAGTTTTGTCTTGCCTCGATTGGGCATGGCGACAAACTTCCGGATCGCCTTTTTCCTCAAAAGACATTCCAGCTCGACCAGAACACCAGCATCTGCTGCGAAATCAAAGACATCACAAGGCGTTTGAAATCCCAGTTGCCCCACATTGCGCAGCAACGCTTCAAACCCATATCCGTCGCCAGAATGCGCATCAACTATGGGCTGAAACGCATAATCGAGGAGCGTTTCTGCGCTTTCAAGGAACGCATGCGTACTTGGAAATCCATTCAGCAATGGGACAAACGCCGGTTGTGCCGTCATAAAGTAAGCCTTGTTTTTCAAGGTGTTGACGGTTGAAGCTTATCCGCGGCGCACCGCCAATGTGTGTAACTTAGACGGCAAAATTACTTGTTGGTTATCAATTGGTTACGGCAACAAAAAACCGTTTCATTCCAATGCTTTGTAATTGTTAAAATTGACACTATCTGATTTGAGTTCCGAAGCCGCTGCTTTTTTTGAAACTCGACGTTTCGTCGGCGTTAATTTTTTGCCTGAGGCGATCAGATTCTAAGTCGTTGAGCCCGCTCAATACTCCATCAAATAATGCCCAACGCCTGAAGCATCAGGTTCAACGCAAGGGCCGTCATCACCCATCGGAATCCTTTTTTGAACGCCTGCTCATTCATCCGCCCAAGCAGTTGGCTGCCTGCTAGCGTTCCAAGAAATCCGCTGACGATCATCGCAACAATCAGACCAATCCAGGGTGCGAATGCAAAACCCAGAAGGCCGAACACAGCAATCTTGAAGACGTGCATCATCATGGCCGTAATCGCTTGATTTGCAACGAATTGATGGCGGGTGAGGTCGAGTGTGGACAGCACCGATCCGCCAATCGGCCCGGCCGCACCGAAAAACATGGAGAGGAACGTCGACGCAAAACCGGCGCCGGCCATGGCCCGTTTTTTCATACCGCCCAATTTCGGCGGCTTGCCCCAAACCACCCAGACGACAAACAAGGCGATCCCCGCTTTCAAGATAGCAGCTGGCAATTGAACAGCGATTGAACCTCCCAGCGCCGCCCCCGCAGCAGCTCCAATTGCGAACCAAACCGCAATCAGCCAATCGACATGTTTGACCTGAACCATCGCCCGGCCCGCATTGGAGCCGAACTGGACGACGCCGTGCACGGGAACCAGGGCATTCAGCGGCATGACCAGCGCCATGATCGCAATCAGAGCAATGCCCCCACCCAAACCAACAGCAGCCGTCAAAGCAGATGTGAGGAAGCTGCAAGCAACCAGCAGCAGCGTTGCCAGCCCCGACAGGTCTTGAGGAACGATGAAGTCAACCGGGCTCACGTTGTCACGACCATCGTGTGTTTGCGTAATTGAGCGCCTCGCGAACATCGAGCTGGCGCGTGGAATTGCCACTGCGCACGTAGAAGATCGATAATTTGCCCTCTTCGAGGTAAACAGCGCGGGGTGCGGGCCGGATGATGATCATCGCAACATCTTCCCCGCCGACCATAGAAAACACCGTGTGAATGTAAGGGCACAAATCGCCCCCAAGGTTCTTCGAGACGATATCGTTGACAGTCCGCTCAAAGGCATCGTGATCCGGGCTGCGCAAGGTGGCAAGATCTTTGGCAAGGCCGAGCGGTTTGCCATCGTCATCGACACCAACAATCAGGTGCCCGCCTTTGGCGTTGAAGAACCCGGCGATTGTTTTCGCAATCACCTTCTCCAACCCGCGATTGATCCTGTTTTCCTGAACATCCCACCGGAGTGAAGATTTGAACTCGACCCGATCGGTTTCACCCTGCGCAATCAGTTGCGGAACAAGAGCGATTTGTTCCTCACGAAGGGATTTGTACGCCTCACTGGCCCGCAAATAATTGCGGGTGAAGACACCAAAGGCAAGACCCACAATGGCGCCGACAAGTGTGTAGGCAACCGCGACGTCCCAGTGACGGGGCAAGAGCGCAAACCACAAACGGGCATTCAAGAACTCGATGAGCCGCGGTGCCGTTTCTGAAAAACGCGCCAGTTCCCACCAAACCACCACAAGATTGAGCGGATGAATAACAAGAACACCGACGATGGCGCCAACAAGCACATAAGTCGGGATGATTGGCAGGCGGGAAGATAGAAAGGACACGGCAGGAACCCGAAATGAAAACGCCGGAAGAACTCCGGCGTTTTCTAGCACAAATGATCAGGCAGCGCGCGGCATGGCCGTTTCAACCAGTTTGACCCAATAGGAACAACCAACAGGGATGAGTTCGTCATTGAAGTCATAGGCCGGATGATGCAGCCCGGCGCTGTCGCCGTTGCCGGCAAAGATGAAGGCACCCGGACGTTCTTCCAGCATGAAAGAAAAGTCTTCACCGCCCATCATCGGGTCAATCGACCGGTTGACTTTGCCTTCTCCGGCGATGATTTCGGCGATGCCAGCTGCAAAGTCGGTCTGCTCATCATGGTTGGCCGTAACCGGATAGCCGCGCAGGAACGTGAGCTCTGCGGAGGCGCCAAATGCATCGGCAACAGAGGTCACGATCTTGTTCATGCGCTCTTCTGCCAAATCCCGCATCTGCGGGCTCAAGGTGCGAACGGTTCCGCGCAAGGTGACTTCCTGCGGGATCACGTTGAAGGCATTCCCACCGTTGAAAACAGTTACCGAAACAACAATAGAATCCAGCGGGTTGGCGTTCCGGCTCGCAATCGTCTGCAGGGCATTGACCATGTTCGTGCCGGTCACGATCGGATCGATGGTTTCATGCGGCTTGGCCGCGTGACCACCGCGCCCGGTGATGACGATCCGGAACTCATCGGTCGCGGCCATGATCGGCCCCTTGCGGATCGCGAACTCGCCAACCGGCATGCCCGGGAAATTGTGCATGCCGTAAACTTCATCGATCGGCCAACGGGTCATAAGACCATCATCGATCATGGCTTTTGCGCCAGCGCCGCCTTCTTCGGCTGGCTGGAAGATCACGACAACCGTGCCGTCGAAATTACGGGTTTCAGACAGATACTTTGCAGCGCCCAGAAGCATTGCAGTATGGCCATCATGACCGCACGCATGCATTTTGCCCGGCACTTTCGAAGCGTAGGGTTTTCCGGTGATTTCCTCGATCGGAAGCGCATCCATGTCCGCGCGCAGTCCGATCGTCTTGCCAGTACCGCCGTTCTTGCCCTTGATCACGCCGACAACACCGGTTTTGCCGATGCCAGTTACGACTTCATCCAGACCGAAGCTTTCCAAGAGCTCGGCTACCTTGCCGGACGTGCGGACCGTTTCGTAGAGGATTTCCGGATTTTCGTGGAAGTCGCGGCGCCACGCTGTGATCTCATCAGCCAGATCTGCGAGGCGATTTACGATGGGCATGAAGAACTCCTTGAAAAACTTCAATTTTGAAGGGGTGTCCGCGTCGGCGCATGATGTGCGGCCAAAACGGAAGAAACTGTCAGTTGATGGAAAATGTCACACATGCGAACGGTTTGGCAAGGATCTCCGTGCCTGGACCGGACTTCAGGATTGATTTTCCGCCACCTTGTAGACACGCGTCTTCTTTATTTCGTTGTCCTCCAACTGACCAACAACAGGCACTTGGTATTCGCACAGTTCCTTGAGCCGTTCGTTCGGCAGATAGGACCGGCCGGGATCACCGACATATACCTCAATTCCGGCTGCCATAAGCTTATCCAAGAATATCAGGACCTCATCAGCCATATGCCGGTCGTAGAACACATCTCCGCAAAACACGACATCGACATCTGGAACGGAAGACCGGGTGATATCCCCTTCGGCAAACGTTGCGACCACACAGTTCAGTTCGGCATTAAGCCGGGCCGCCGCGATCGCAAATGGGTCAATGTCGACCCCGTGACAAGAGCCCGCACCGGCCATTTTTGCCGCAATGGCAACCAGGCCGGACCCGCACGCAAAATCCAACACGCGCTTCTGATAAACCACTTCAGGGTGATCTAGCACATAGCGGGCAAGGCCTTGCCCCCCAGCCCAGGCAAATGCCCAGAAAGGAGGAGCCAGACCAAGCTCACCAATCTCCTCTTCGGTCTTTTGCCAAAGGTCCATCGCCTCATCAGCAACATGAAGAGAGATCTCTTCCGTATGCGGCACGGGCCGTATCCGGGTTTCTTCCCGGATAAACTTTTCGGGATCGGTAATTCTGGCCAAAAGCACTTCCAAAGACCGGGTGTCGGATCAGGCTGGCTTGGACATTCCGCCCATTTCGCAGACGATCTTCCATTCTTCTTCCGTGACGGGCTGAACGGAAAGGCGCATGGACGTCACCAAGGACATTTTTTCCAAACGCGACTCCGCCTTTACCTGAGCCAGTGTCACCGGCTTCGGCATGTCGCAAACAGCCTTGAAATCCACGCATTCCCAGCGCGGATCATCGATTGTTGTGTCCGGGTGTATATCGCTGCAGACCTCGACAACACCGACCACTTCCTTGCCGATGTTGGAGTGATAAAAGAAAGCCTTATCGCCAATTTCCATGGCCCGCATGTTGTTGCGCGCCTGGTAGTTGCGAATGCCGTCCCATTGTTCACCGGCATCGCCCTTGGCTTTTTGCTGTTCCCAGGACCACTTGTCCGGCTCGGATTTGATCAACCAGTACTGCACTTATGCGTTCTCCGGGTTTTTCACGACCCAGTTCCAGGGACGGATTTCGACACTCTCAAACAATCCGGCTTTTGCGTAGGGATCTTCTTCGGAAATCGCAAGCGCTTCATCCCGGTTGGCCGCTGCAATCACCACAAGGGACCCGGTCATGTTGCCGTCGTCATCCATGAACGGCCCAGCTGCCTTCAGGCCATCCCCCATGCCTTTCAAGAAGGCGAGATGTGCTTCGCGGTTATCAAGACGTGTTTGCAAGGCACCGGGTTTGTCGGTGCAGATCAGGGCATAAAGCATTGACGGTTTCCCATTAGACAGAGTGACGCTGAACCTAGTGCGCTGCCTTAGCAAACTCAATGCCGCCAGAAAACTCTTCGAACCACTGATGCGGCAAAAACATGCGTTTCATTTACACCCTGAAAGCGTTGAGGGAAACAGGATCAGAGCCTTGAAAGCCAGATTGCAAAATCACACTTCTGAAAAGCGCTCGACAAGCGGGGTAGGAGAGTGTTTCTTAGCTCTCCCGGCCATTGTCTTTCCTGCCGGGCGCTTTGTGATTGGATTTTCATGTCTATTGGATTTGTGCGCTCGGCCGTTGTGCTGGGCCTTTTGGCCGTTGTTGGTCCCTTCGCCATTGACCTTTATCTGCCGGCCATGCCGCAGATCGTTGCCGATTTGAACACGGACGATGCGGCTGTCCAGTTTACGTTTACCGTGTATTTCATAGCGTTCGGTTTGGCGCAGCTGATCTATGGCCCCCTTGCCGACCGATATGGCCGGCGCCTGCCCGTGTTTCTCGGTCTCGTTGTCTACATTATCGGGTCCTTGATGTGTGCCTGGGCTGCAGAAGTTGATGCCTTGACGCTCGGCCGGCTGGTTCAGGCGATTGGGGCAGGCGCGCCCATGGTGATCGTGCGCGCTGTTGTCCGCGATCTGCATACCGGCACCGAGGCAACCCGTCTTATGGCTCTGGTCATGCTGGTCTTCAGCATCTCTCCGATGCTTGCGCCCTTGGCAGGCAGTGTGCTCATCACATTCGGCAGCTGGCGTCTGATTTTCCTGACCCTTGGCGTTCTGGCCTTCGCATCGATGGTGATGATTTATTTCCAGCTCCCGGAAACACTGCCGCGCGAGCGGCGCAGCAAAATTGATGCAGCCGCTTTGGTTCGCAGCACGATTTATCTCTCCGGCGACGCACGCTTTTTGGGACTGACTTTGATTGGCGGATTTGCATTGGCGAGCTTCTTCGTATTCATCGCCGCCGCACCGCTGGTTTACATGACCCAGTACGAGCTCACACCGACCGGTTTCAGCATCGTCTTTGCCATCAATGCGGTTGGCTTCTTTGCCTCATCTCAGTTCGCCGCCCCCTTGGGCGAGCGTTTCGGCATGGCCCGTGTTGCCTTCGTCGGCGTCGGCGGTTTTACCGCTGCAACAACAACGCTGTTTCTGCTGGTCTGGTCTGGGTTAGATGGCCTTCCGATTTTGATGGCACTGCTTTTCGTCGCCAACTCGTTTCTGGGGCAGGTCATCGCTCCTGCGATGGTCATGGCTCTCGAAGACCACGGCGAACATGCAGGGATGGCGTCCTCGCTCGGCGGCACGCTGCAAATGGTGGCGGGCGGTGTGATGATCGGCCTCTGCACACCGTTCTTTGATCGAACCGCCTTGCCGCTGACGGGGGCGATCGCAGCTTGCGCCATCATCACTCTGGCGCTTGCGCTTGTGACATTCCGGCCGGCGCGCCGCGGAGACGCCCCGGCCGAATGATTTGGTTCAGCTGGCGCTGCCGATCTCGTCCAGCTTTTTCTGCAGGGACAATTTATCGAGCGACGTCAACGGCAAGCTTGTAAAAATCGAAATACGGTTGCTCAACATCCGGAAAGCCTCGGCAAAAGCCAGTTGCCGTTCGGTCTCGTTGCCCTCCACCGCCACAGGATCGGGCACCCCCCAATGCGCACTCATCGGTTGCCCAGGCCAAACCGGGCAACTTTCCTTGGCCGCATTGTCACAGACCGTAAAGACGAAATCCATTACCGGGGCGTCCGGGGCCGCGAATTCGTCCCAGCTCTTTGAGCGGACTTCTTCAGTTTTGTAATTCATCTTTCCAAGGAGCGCCAAAGCTTCCGGCCGTACAGATCCGGAAGGCGTGGAGCCTGCAGAAAAGGCCTTGAAACGGCCTCGGCCATCGCGGTTCAGGATCGCCTCGGCCATGATGGAGCGAGCGGAATTGCCCGTACAAAGAAAAAGGACATTGTAGGCTTTATCAGTCATTACAAACCTTCCCGATGGTCTTCAATTGACGTTGTCTCGGTTTGGCAGGTCACGATGTCCATGACCTGCGCACATAAATCCGGGTGGCCACCACAACAATCAGCCAGCAGAAACGTCAGAAGATCGCGCGTCCGGTCCATATTCGCGAAATACCGGATGCTGCGGCCTTCCCGTTCGTTCTTCACGAGTCCTGCCTGAAGCAGAACACTGAGATTTGCGGACATGGTGTTTTGCCGGACACCCAAAACCTCTCCGATTTCTCCGGAGTTCATCCCGTCCGGCCCGGCCTTGATCAAAAGGCGAAAGACATCCAATCGTGTTTTCTGGCTCAGAGCGCCGAAGGCCCCCAATGCGAAATTTATATCCATAAATCATGATATATTGATTTATAAGTGACTGGCAAGGTGTTTTGCATGCTTGTTCGACCCTGTCCCGGCAGGCCTTTGTCGGAAAAACCGCTTGAGTCGACTGAAAAGAACTGATCCTCTCTCCTCATCGGGATCAATCTCATCCAACAATCAAAGCGTTGATCCCAAACGCATTGCTTCGACAGCGAAATAAACAGTCGAAAGAAGCCCGAATGTCAGAAGCAGTTTTCCCGGTGACCGAATTTGAAGATCGTGCAGATCGGGCTCAGCGCTTGATGCGTGAACAGGGTCTCGACGCGCTCCTGTTCACCACAGAGGCGGAAGTCCGATATTTCACAGGGTTTCGAACGCTCTTCTGGCAAAGTCCGGCGCGGCCCTGGTTCTGTATACTTCCCCGAACCGGCAAACCCATCGCTATCATCCCGCAAATCGGCGCGCATTTGATGGCAAGCACCTGGGTCGATGATATCAGGACCTTTGCGGCGCCCCACCCAACGGACGAAGGTGTCGGCCTCTTAAGCGATGCGCTCAACCCCTACGCGGTGGTCGGGATGCCGATGGGCCGCGAGAGTTCCCTGCGCATGCCACTCATTGATTTTGAACGGATCAAGGTCACCCTTCCCGGCACTGAATTCCGGGACGCCAGTGCGCTTGTCCAAGCCCTGCGCCACATCAAGTCGGAAACTGAGATCGCGATCCACCGGGAAATCTGCCAGATCGCTTCGCGCAGCTTTGAAAGCGCGCCAAACTTGTTTCGCGAAGGCCAAAGCCTGAAGAGCGCCTTTCGAAGGTTCAAGATAGATCTTCTGGAGCGGGGTGCGGATGATGTGCCGTATCTTGTCGGCGGCGCCGGCCCGGGAGGGTATGGCGATGTGATTTCGCCGCCCACCGATGCACCACTTAAATCAGGTGATGTGCTTATGCTCGACACGGGCGCAGTCAAGAACGGCTATTTCTGTGACTTTGACAGGAATTATGCGATCGGCCATGCCAGCGATGCTATCCGGCAAGCCCATCGAAAACTTGTCGAAGCGGCAAATGCCGCGGCCGCCATTGCCCGGCCGGGCAAAACCTGCGCGGATCTTTTCAATGCCATGACCGATGTGCTTGGACAATCAGACGGCGGCGTCGGACGGATGGGGCATGGCCTCGGCATTCAGCTAACGGAAACACCGTCCCTCACTGCATTCGACACAACGGTCCTTCAGGAGCGGATGGTTCTGACACTGGAACCGGGCCTTGATCTTGGGAAGGGCAAGATGATGGTGCATGAGGAAAACATCGTCATACGCGACGGCGCACCGGAATTTCTGAGCACTCCTGCCGAACCGGACATCCCGGTTCTTTGACAAAAAAGAGGAAGACCCTCATGCAGCTTAGTTTCGAAACAGACGCAGGCCTTGCACACAAGGCGGCTCTCGGCTTGATCGTTTTGCAAGCGGACGAAACCATCGAAAACGAGTTCCGGCCGCTGTTTGATCAGGATGGCGTGACGCTCAATCACACGCGCATCGAAAGCGCCCCGGAGGTCACCTCCGAAACCCTGATACGCATGAAATCGCAACTGACAGGGACTGCTGCTCTTCTGCCAGGTGCCCGTGATCTGGATGTCATTGGCTATGCCTGCACTTCGGCGTCCACTGTCATCGGCTCGGACGCCGTTGCGGCAGCTGTCCGAAAAGCCCACCCGACTACCAAGGTCACCAATCCGGCCGCAGCTGTGCTGGCCGCACTGGAGCACTTGAACGCAAAAAAGCTCGGGGTGGTCACGCCCTATATCGCCGAAGTTTCCGAAGCGGTTGTTTCGCTGCTTAAAGACAATTGTCTTACCGTTGTGAACCTGGGCTCGTTTGGTCAATCAGAAGAAGCCGTCGTGGCCCGAATTTCTCCAGCATCGGTTGAAGAAGCCATTTGCTCGGTCGGCAGTGCTCCGGAAATCGATGCCGTATTCGCCTCTTGCACCAACCTGCGCACCTTTCCGGTTCTCAAAGCCTGCGAAGCAAAACTGGGCAAGCCGGTCATCAGTTCCAACTCAGCGCTCGCCTGGCACATGATGCGGCTTGCCGGACTTGAGACCAAAGGGCGCGGACCGGGCCAGCTGTTCGATTGATCTGACAAACCGTCGCCTTTCAGCAACAAACGAAAACCTAAAGACCGGATCTGGCCGCTTTGCGTATTGACTCTCAAGGTTTTCCGGGCAAAAAGAGCGCCGTCTCGAATTTTGTCGAATGTGAGTTTCCGATGACCCGGCTGAAAGCCGACATTCTGGATATGATGTCTGAAGCCCTTGCCAGCGTGACCTTCATGCGCGGCGGGACGATGACGCCTGCCAAAACCACATTCAAGCACACGACAAAAACTACCAAGACCACCGCTTAAGGTGCCGCTCATCCCGCCTCCCCGGGGATGGGAGGCGCCAGGAAGCTGGCATGCCTGATGACCTGGGCAGCTGGTGAAGCGGGGAGACGGACAAGGACAGTCACATGGGTTTCAAGATCGCAATCGCTGGGGCAACCGGAAACGTTGGCCGGGAGATGCTGGATATTCTCGCAGAGCGCGGCTTTCCGGCGGACGAAGTCGTCGCGCTGGCGTCCCGCCGCTCCCAAGGTACCGAAGTCTCTTTTGGCGATAAAACGCTGAAGGTCCAGGCGATGGAGAATTATGATTTCTCCGATACCGACATCTGCCTGATGTCCGCTGGTGGCACCATTTCCAAGGAATGGTCCCCACGGATTGGTGCAAAGGGCTGCGTTGTGATCGACAATTCGTCCGCCTGGCGCTACGACGCGGAGGTGCCGTTGATCGTTCCTGAAGTGAACGCCGATGCCATCACCGGCTTCACCAAGAAGAACATCATCGCCAACCCGAACTGCTCCACCGCACAGCTCGTTGTTGCGCTGAAGCCGCTTCATGATCATGCCAAGATCAAGCGCGTTGTCGTTTCCACATACCAGTCGGTTTCCGGTGGCGGCAAGGACGCCATGGAAGAGCTGTTCAACCAGACCCGCGCCGTGTTCGTGAACGACCCGATCGAGCCGGAAAAGTTCACCAAGCGGATCGCCTTCAACGTCATCCCGCACATCGACGGCTTCATGGAAGACGGCTACACCAAGGAAGAATGGAAGGTGCTGGCCGAAACCAAGAAGATGCTGGATCCGGCCATCAAGGTGACCTGCACCGCGGTTCGTGTGCCGGTCTTCATCGGCCACTCCGAAAGCGTCAACATCGAGTTCGAAAACGAGATCACGGCAGAAGAGGCCCGCAACATCCTGCGTGAGGCTCCAGGCTGCCTCGTCATCGACAAGCACGAGGACGGCGGCTACATCACGCCGTATGAGTCGGCTGGCGAAGATGCGACCTACATCTCCCGGATCCGCGAAGATGCGACCATCGAGAACGGCCTCAACATGTGGGTTGTCTCCGATAACCTGCGCAAGGGCGCGGCGCTCAACACGGTACAGATCGCCGAGGTTCTGGTGAACCGCGGCCTGATCACTCCGAAAAAGGCAGCAGCCTGATCCTTTTAAACGGGCGCCCTCCGGCGCCCGTTTTTCTTCTCCTGCCAGAAATTTTCAAAACAAGGAGCCCGGCTCAATGCCCGAGGCTTTTTCCGGATCCTTTCAGGATTTCCTGACAACCAAAACTGATGCCCGGTTTACCGACTGGCTTGCCGCCCGCGCCGAACCGCACTGGAGCGCAGCCACAGGTCATGCCTTCACCAGGGCCATCGGCGACGGCACCATGCCGGATGACGCCTATGCCCGGTATCTGATTGAAGACTATACCTTCATCACCGATCTGGCTTCCACTCTGGGCTATCTCGTCGCCAAAGCACCCTCCATGCGCTCCAAGGCGCGGCTCTCGGGATTCCTGGCTTTGCTGACGTCTGAAGAAAACGACTATTTCCTGCGCTCGTTTGAAGCGCTTGGCGTCTCTCCTTCCGTCTATGAAACAGCTGCACAGGGTCCTGTAACCCGTGCGTTCGCGGATATGCTTCTCACCTCATCCGGCAAAGGCACCTATGCCGAGGGCCTTGCCTGCCTCCTGTGCGCGGAGTGGTCCTATCTGACCTGGGGACTGCGCGAAGCACAAAAGCCACGCCCGCAACACTTCTATCTCGCCGAATGGATCGATCTGCATGCAGTCGAGGGCTTTGAAACTTTCGTCAACTGGATCCGCGAAGAGATGGATGCCGTTGGTAGCCCGCTTGGCGCAGAGGAACAGGAGCGTCTGGCGGAGATCTTTACCCGCATGAGCATGCTTGAAACGGCGTTTTTTGACGCGGCCTGGACGGGCGAAGCAACTCTTCCGGCTGATCTTGCCGTGCGGTCTTAAGAACAATGTTTGTCTATGAAGCTGCCGCTCTTGGTGCCGCCGCCCTTTGGGCTCTGACCGGCTTGATATCGGCGGGGCCGGCGCAGCACTTAGGTGCGATTGCCTTCAATTGCACCCGCATGGTGCTCGTCGCGCTGATGTTGATTGCCTGGGTGGCGTTCACCACCGGTTGGGGATCAATCAGCGCCGACCATATTGTGCCTCTGATGCTCTCCGGCGTGATCGGGATCTTCATGGGCGACACGGCGCTTTTCCTGACGCTGAACCGAATGGGCCCGCGCCGAACCGCGATGCTGTTTTCGCTGAATGCGCCGATGTCGGCGATCCTTGGCTGGCTGCTCTTGAACGAAGATCTGACGGTCACACAGATCCTCGGCATTCTCATCACCTTCAGCGGCGTGCTGCTGGCAATCCGCTTCGGTAAACGCAAATCCCAGCTGCACCAATGGGAGAGCATTCGCGGGCCGCTGTGGGCCGGCATCTTGCTGGGACTGGCCGCGGCCCTGTCGCAGTCCATCGGCTCGTTGATCGCCCGGCCGGTGATGGAAACCGGCGCCGATCCGGTCGCCGCCTCCAGCCTTCGGGTCGGAATGGCTGCGCTCTGCCTCCTGGCATTAACCCGCCTTCCAGTATCCTGGGTGAAACCGGCAGGCCAATTTACCCCGTCCCTCGTTGGCCTGATTGCGCTCTCCGGTGTCCTGGGCATGGGCGTCGGCATGACGCTCATCCTGTTCGCGCTGTCCGGCGGTGAAGTCGGCATCATCGCGACCCTTTCCGCAACCACTCCGGCCCTCATGCTGCCGATGCTCTGGTGGCGCACCAAGGAGATCCCGGCACTTGGCGCCTGGGCCGGTGCAAGCCTGGTTGTTGTGGGAAGCGCGTTGCTGTTTGCGAGTTAACGTCGCGAAGGCGCCTACGCTGCCTGCACCACCATCTCAATTTCGATTTGTAAGTCTGGACTTGCGAGTTTGGCAACGCCAACTCCCGTGAGGCTCGGACGCGCTCCATTCAAAAATACCGTGAGCTGCTTCATGGCCTCGGACAGCGTTTCGTCTGTCAGATCGGTAACATAAATCCGCATCTGAACAATGTCATGGGGCATTGAGCCAATCGCCTCCAAGGCCCGTTCCAAGTTTCTAACTACAAGGGCTGTTTGTTCGGAAAACGTCGTAGGGGTTGGTGTTCCATCGGCGCCCCAGGCAACTTGGCCAGACACAAAAGCAAGTCGTTTCGGTTCGACAATTGAAATCTGCGAATATCCGATTTTGCCGGCATCTGGTAGTTCGATTGGATTTAGGCGCTGAAGTGTGTCTGACATTTGGAAACCCTTTGCTTATACGATTGGGCTTCTCTTTACGCGATTTCATTAGCGATTTATTTTCGCAATAGTAACGATATTTTTTCGCTAGTTAGCAGGCAGATATGATTGGATCGCGGGTCAATGACATTCTGATTTTCATGTCGGTAATCGATAAGAACAGTTTTGTCGCTGGAGGAAAAGCGTTTGGCCTTACCCGGTCAACGGCAGGCAAGGCAGTTGCGCGACTTGAAGATCACTATGGAACCCGCCTGCTCAACCGAACAACCCGGGCGATATCGCTAACACCGGAAGGAGAGGACCTTTATCGGCACGGAATGCAAATACGCGCTGCAATCGAAGAAACAGAAACCACATTGCAAAACTCGGCCGGCACACCGCGAGGCACCTTGCGCATTGCTGCCCCTGGAGCGATGGGGCGAAAACTCTTGTTATCGACCGTTCAGCGTTACCTTAGGGATTGGCCTGACATCCAGATCGAAATCAGCTTCTCAGATCGCGTCGAAAACGTCGTCGCTGACAATTATGACTTGGCCCTTCGGATTGGCGTCACCGAACCGGACCAGGGACTGATAATGCGGACACTGTTGATTGATCGAGCAGTGCTCTGCGCCGCACCAAGTTACTTTGCTGATCGCACTCGACCCCAATCCATCGAACAACTCGGACCGCTGGATCTCATTTATTTTGGAACACATCCGGAAAAGCAGTGCTGGCATCTGAGTGAAGAAGAGGGCGTTTGGACCCGCGTATCCGGCCGTTCCCGACTTCGAGTCGATAATGCCAGCGCGTTGCGAGATGCGGGTTTGGCCGGTTTGGGAATCGTTCTCCTGCCAAGACTGCTTGTCGAAGACGAACTGGCGAATGGTCAATTGGAAACTGTTCTACCGAATGTGTCCTGCGGTTCCATTCCTATCCTCGCGCTTTATCCGCAAAGGAAACACCTTGAACCACGTGTCCGAAAGTTCCTCGATCTCTTGTTCAAAGACCTTGACCGGTTCCGGCAGCACCGAGAAAACCCGGGGCTGACGGAGCCCCCGTCAGTTACATCAGATCCGGCATGAACGGCAGATCTGTTTTGCCGATGTCGATCCCGGCCTGCATATAGAGCGTCGAAAGCTGGCCCCGGTGATGGGTCTGGTGGTTGAACATGTGCGTCAGGCACACCCAGCGCGGCCGCATCCGGGTCTGACCGTCACTGCGACTGGTCCATTCCAGGGTCCCGGCCAGCCACTCTGAAGTCAGTCCACCAGAAAATTCTTCAATGTCGGCACAGATCTCGAAATGCGCGGCCTTGAGGGCTTCGTAATCCTCGAAGATATCGACGCCCATGCCACCGACCTTGTAATCCCGGCCCGTGAAGTGGCGCATCCAAGCGCGATCGCCAAAAAGCAGATGATTGAGCGTGGAATGAACGGATTTGAAGAAAGCACCGCGGTCTTCCCTGCGATCTGGATCGCTCATCTTGTCAGCGGCGATATAGGCTTTGTCCGTCATCCAGGTGTTGTACTTGGCAAGACGCTGGTAGATCGCAATATCAGTTGTCATGGAATGGCCTTGGAGCAGGTATCAGAACTTGAACCGCTTGATGCCAAAAAACTGCTCACCCGGCTAGGCCCAATCAAGCAACCCGTACTATTCAGCGGCGACCGTCGGGATCGGCATGGCTTCCGGGCCGTCTGCGGTTTCAAAACGCTCTGTGACCGGATCCATCACCCGGAGCTCGGCAGACCCGATGTCGAACCAGGCGCCATGCAGTTTCAACTCCCCTGCCTCAACAGCTTCTTTTACAAATGGAAAGGTCATCAGGTTCTTCAGCGATTGCCGAACGCCCGCATATTCCATGGCCAACTGCGGATCTTCGATCTTGTCGACCGGCATACATGCCATTGAGATCGCTGCAGGTTCCAGAAGCTTGATCCAGCGCCCAATGAAGCCCTTCTGCGCGTGGTCCTGATTGGCGCTTTCGCGGAAGGCCTGGATGCCCCCACACTTGCAATGGCCCATAACCACGATGTGCTTCACGTGAAGACCGGTCACGCCATATTCTATGGCCGCGCTTGTGCCGTGCTGGCCTTCGGTGGCCTCGAACGGCGGTACGAGATTGGCAACGTTCCGCACGACAAACAACTCACCCGGGCCTGCCCCGAAGATGCCTTCCGGGGTCACACGGCTGTCGCAGCAGGACACCACCATGACTTCCGGCGTCTGTCCGTATATCGCGAGATGTTCCTGGATTTCCTTGTCGCGCAAAAAGCCCTTGTGCAGATAACGGCTGTATCCGTTGAGCAATTCGGATGGGAATGCCATCGCCGTGATCTCCTGAGCATTGGCGCACGCAGTGCAGTTCAACAGTTTTACGGGATCACTCGGGCACACCCAATCAGGGGAAGTACGTACACGCCCTCAGCAAAAGTGGCTAAAGGTCTGGTGTGCGGGGGCCTTAGAAGCGCTCGGCGCGCAGAACCTGGCAATCGGACACGCAGACTACGCCGATATGCCGTTCAACCACGCCAAATGCAGCTTCCAGAAGCTCATCCAGACGTTCCGGACGGATGATGCAAATAATCGAGACCATGCCGCCGGCACGGGACACCTGCCCCTCGCGGCTCCACCGGCCAGACCGGCCACTGCCCCCGAGTACCGGCAAAATCGTATAGCCGGTGACCCCTGCGCGGTCGAGCGCATCCGTCAAACGCGTTTCCATCGGTGCTTCGATCGTGATTTCGACCCGCTTGGCCTGTTTCATTTCCATGGCTTATCCCCCCACTGCCTGCGCGACACTTAAGTACAGCGGTATGCCAAGTGTCAGATTGAATGGAAAGGTTATTCCAAGCGACATGGTGAGATAAATCGACGGATTGGCCTCAGGCAAGGCCACACGCATGGCCGCAGGCACCGCGATATAGGAAGCTGACGCGCTCAAGGTCATCAAAAGAACCGCCCCGCCGGTCGACAGACCGATCAGGCTGGCAGCGATCAATCCGGCAGCCGATCCCAGCACCGGCATCAGGATGCCGAAGCTGATCAAGCCTGGACGCAGCTGGTGAGCGCTGGCCCGCAATCCGCGGCCCGCAACCAGCCCCATGTCGAGGAGGAACAGGCAGAGCACGCCTTTGAACGGCGAGACAATGAAACTCTCGATTTCCTTGAGACCGTCTTCGCCGGTCAGGAACCCGATCAGGAACGAACCGACCAACAGCACAATCGAACCATTGAGCAAGATCTCACGCCACAGGCCTTGCGTATCCTGTTCACGCTCCTTGGCTTCCGCGCTGGAGGAGAACCGTGCAACGATCCAAAGCGCGGACAGAATAGCCGGCGCTTCCATCACAGCGGCCACAGCCACCAAATAGCCTTCGCTGGCAATCCCTTGGCTTTGCAGGACAGAGGTTGCCGCAACGAAGGTCACAATCGAGATTGAGCCGTAGTGGCCGGCGACAGCAGCTGCATCCACCGTGCTTAACCGTGTCATTCCACGCAGAAGAGCGAACGCCAGGAACGGCAGCGCAAAGGACAGGATCAGTCCAGCGATCAGAGACAGGATCAGGGTCGTATCAATACCGTGCGCACTCACGCTCACCCCGCCCTTGAAGCCAATGGCAAAGAGCAAATAGATCGACAGGGATTTGGCGGCCGCTTCCGGGATCGTCAGGTCGGAGCGGACAAAAGCCGCTCCCAAACCAAGCGCGAAAAACAAGATGATAGGCGACAAAAGGTTCTGCGCCGCCAATCCAAGAATTGTTTCGATCACCTCTGGTCGCCCCTGCTTGATCTGATTTTTGCGAGCCAACCGGCACGCTCAAAGATACGTAGGATCACCTACGCCGCGCGGTATGAGGCGTTTCCCGGCGGATTTCAAGGAAAAACAGCCCTGATTGCACCCGATTGACTAAGCCTCACGCGGCTCAAGTCGCGACATTTACTGCGTGCGGTGGCTCTTCACCGTCCGGGTGGTCTTCATAGGCATGCCTGACGTTCTGCGGCGGCACTTTGTCGACCGGTCCGGGCAACGGATGAACAGGTCCGTGATCCACGCCAGGCTCAAGAACTTCAAGAGCTGCAGCCTTATAGGCAGCAATCCCGTCGAGGGTATGATCTACAGTGTGATGATCGTCAATGAGAACGGCCGGGTCTTCATTCGAGGAACCGGTATCTTGATCCTGGCGCTCTGCGGTACGCTGTTTTTTGCGGCCATATCCGGTGCCATCACCGTCCCGGTCCGCGGGATACTCTGTCGCATGCGCCACGACCTGGGCCGCGATGGGCCTTTCAATCGTCGTCGCCATTTCGGCCTCCTGGCCTTCACAGATTAACCGCCTTCTGGCGGATTCCCAAGAGTATTACCTCGAACCATTAACAATTGTTTACGCTAAGTTAACCTACTGTTCCAAAAGGAGCAAAACTGGCGTTGTGTGGAATAAACTCACGCGGCCTTTTCAGCCGAACCGCCAACGATCTTGACGACATCGGCCATGATGTCGGTCAGCTGGAAGTCCTTGGGCGTATAGACCGCAGCAATTCCCATCGCTTTCAGCTGCGCAGCATCTTCATCCGGGATGATACCGCCGACGACAACAGGAATGTCATCCGCGCCCGAAATTCTCAAAAGATCCATGACATCACGCACCAGCGCCAAATGGGATCCGGAGAGAATGGACAGGCCGATCACGTGAACGTCTTCTTCGACCGCCGCATTGACGATCTGGGCCGGGGTCAGGCGAATGCCCTCGTAAACGACTTCCATGCCGCAATCCCGCGCCCGCACGGCAATCTGCTCCGCCCCGTTGGAATGCCCGTCCAGCCCCGGCTTACCGACGAGGAACTTGAGACGCCGGCCGAGTTTTTCTGATGCAGCTTCCACATCCGCCCGCACTGCGGCCAGATCACCGGCATCGTCGCTAACGGATTGCCCAACGCCTGTTGGAGCCCGGTATTCACCAAAGACCTCCCGCAAGGTGCGGCCCCATTCACCGGTGGTGACACCAGCTTTAGCCGCAGCAATGGACGGTTCCATGATGTTCCGCCCTTCCTGTGCTGCCGCGCGCAGTTCGGAAATGGCCGCATCAACAGCTGCCTGATCCCGCGCCTCACGCCAAGCCTTGACCTTCTCGATGGCCTCGCCCTCGACATGCTCGGGCACTGTCAGAATGCCGCCGTCTTCGCCAGCGGCCAGTGGCGATGGCTCGGTCTCAGTCCACTTGTTGACACCCACGACCACCTGATCACCGCTTTCGATCCCGGCAAGGCGCGCCGAATTGGCCTCGACAAGCTTGCGCTTCATGTAGCTGGATTCAACAGCTGCAACCGCCCCGCCCATCGCGTCAATGCGCGCGAGTTCCTCACGGGCTTCGTCTTTCAGGTCTTCCACTTTGCGGGTAATTTCCGCAGACCCGTCGAAGATGTCCGCATACTCCAGGAGGTCGGTCTCATAGGCGAGAATCTGTTGCATTCTGAGCGACCATTGCTGGTCGAAAGGACGCGGCAGGCCCAGCGCCTCGTTCCAGGCCGGCAACTGAACTGCACGCGCGCGCGCGTTCTTGGACAGAACCACGGCCAGCATTTCAACAAGAATCCGGTAGACGTTGTTTTCCGGTTGCGGCTCCGTCAGGCCGAGCGAATTGACCTGAACGCCATAACGGAACCGGCGGTAGCGCTCATCTTCCACGCCGTAGCGCTCGCGGCAAATCTCGTCCCAAAGCTCTGTAAAGGCGCGCATTTTGCACATCTCAGTGACAAAGCGCATGCCTGCATTCACGAAAAACGAAATCCGGCCAACCGCCTTTGGAAAATCTTCCTCAGGGATCGCTCCGCTGGCCTTCATGCTGTCCAAAATCGCAACGGCCGTTGCCAGCGCGAAGGACAATTCCTGGACCGGTGTCGCGCCTGCTTCCTGCAAATGGTAGGAGCAGACATTCATCGGGTTCCACTTCGGCATGTTGGAATAGGTCCACGAAATGACATCCGTCGTCAGACTGAGCGACGGCGCCGGCGGGAACACATAAGTACCGCGGGACAGGTATTCCTTGATGATGTCGTTCTGTGTTGTGCCGGAGAGAAGCTTGCGGTCTGCGCCCTGCTCATCCGCCGCGGCTATATAAAGCGACAAAAGCCACGGCGCGGTCGCGTTGATCGTCATGGACGTGTTCATGCGCTCCAGCGGGATCTCGTGAAAGAGTGTCCGCATATCGCCGAGATGGGCAACCGGCACACCGACCTTGCCAACTTCACCGCGCGCCAAAAGATCATCCGGATCATAGCCGGTTTGTGTGGGTAAATCGAAAGCCACGGACAGTCCGGTCTGCCCCTTGGCCAAATTGCCCCGGTACAACTTGTTGGATTCGGCGGCTGTGGAATGCCCCGCATAGGTGCGGAAGATCCAAGGACGGTCCCGCTCTACCTTGCCATCGCCTGCTGCGCTCATGCCGCTTCTCCTCCTAAGGCCTTATTTTGCCAGTCTTCTTTTCCCTGTAGCACCTGATTTACCGGTCCATTTCCCAAGACCAACAGTGTGCCGGAGTTTGCGCACGCGCGAAACCCTTCTCTTGCAATGCAAAATACGACTGGCCAAAAAACGCAAGTTAAGCAATAGTCGTATAGATACGTATCCATTTTTGAACAATAGTTGCGCAAATTGGGGTTTTGCCCCGACAGAGCCTTTTGCATATGCGAAAGAAAATCGCGCCAAAGACAGCCCTGGGAGGGGAGAGTGACAGCAACAGCGCAAGCCAATGACAACCAAACGCGGGGAGACGCTCCGTTGAAAGATCTCTACGAAATCGGCGAAATCCCGCCGCTCGGTCACGTTCCTAAAAACATGTATGCGTGGGCGATCCGCCGGGAACGTCACGGCGCTCCGGAAGACGCGATGAAGCTTGAGGTCGTGCCGACCTGGGAACTGGACAGCCATGAGGTTCTGGTTCTCGTGATGGCCGCCGGTGTCAACTACAACGGCATCTGGGCCGGCCTTGGCGAGCCGATCAGCCCGTTCGACGGCCACGGCGCCCCGTTCCACATTGCAGGTTCGGATGCATCCGGGATCGTTTGGGCCGTCGGTGACAAGGTAAAACGCTGGAAAGTCGGCGATGAGGTCGTCATCCACTGTAACCAGGACGACGGCGACGACGAGGATTGCAACGGCGGCGACCCGATGTACTCCAATTCCCAGCGCATCTGGGGCTACGAGACCCCGGACGGGTCCTTCTCCCAGTTCACCCGGGTTCAGGCGCAGCAGCTGATGCCGCGTCCAAAGCACCAGACTTGGGAAGAAAGCGCCTGTTACACGCTGACCCTCGCGACCGCCTACCGCATGCTCTTCGGTCACCACCCGCATGAACTGAAGCCAGGCCAGAACGTCCTGGTTTGGGGCGCATCCGGCGGTCTTGGGTCCTATGCGATCCAGCTGATCACGGCAGCCGGCGCCAACGCCATTGGTGTCATCTCCGATGAAGACAAGCGTGACTTCGTTATGGATCTGGGCGCAAAGGGCGTCTTGAACCGCAAGGACTTCAATTGCTGGGGCCAGCTGCCGAAGGTCGGCTCACCGGAATATGCTGACTGGTTCAAGGAAGTGCGCAAGTTTGGCAAAGCGATCTGGGACATCACCGGCAAGGGCAACAACGTCGATATCGTCTTTGAGCACCCGGGCGAAGCTACGTTCCCAGTCTCGACGTTCGTCTGTAAAAAAGGCGGCATGGTCGTGATCTGTGCCGGCACGTCTGGCTTTAACTGCACGTTTGACGTCCGCTACATGTGGATGCACCAAAAGCGCCTGCAAGGCTCGCACTTTGCGCATCTGCAGCAGGCATCGGCCGCCAACAAGCTCATGATCGAGCGCCGGATCGACCCGTACATGTCCGAAGTGTTCCCATGGGATCAGATCCCGCAAGCGCACACCAAGATGTGGAAGAACCAACACGCACCCGGAAACATGTCCGTCCTTGTCTGTGCACCGGCCACAGGTTTGCGGACCCTTGAAGACGTGATTGAAGCGGGAAAGCGCTAGATCAACCTTTCTCCCCGAAGGCTTAGAGCCTGATGCAGCCTGCCAGCCCTACATTCGGGCTGGCTTTTTTATTTGGCCGGCACCGTCAGACTTCCCCCATCTGTGGGCAGCAATCTCAGCATTCATCACATGGCTTGTGGAACCAGTCCCAATTCTGCTGCTATTCGCCGACACAGTTCCTGCATCGAATCACGATGCACTCCAGATACAGGCGCTTATTGAACATGCGTGCGACAGCCCGGCGATCCCTTTCCAGATTTTTGTTGATCCCCATTGGGCTCGCCGCCTTGGGACTGTCCGCCTGCATGGGCGATCGCCTGCAAACGCCACCGTTCTATCAGGATCTGGCAAAAACGGACGGTCAGGTCGATCAGGCGACAGCGGCGCAAATGATCTCGCAATACCGGATCAACAATGGCTTGGCGGCCGTCACACCCGACCCGCGATTGACCTCCATCGCACAGACCCAAGCCAACGCCATGGCATCCGCCGGAACAGTTCAGGCATCGCTTGCGTCCAATCTGCAACTGGAAACCCGCATGGCAGCAATCGGCGAGCCCAAAACCGCCGCTTCTGAAAATGTCAGTGCCGGTTATCGCACCTTTGCAGAAGCCTTTTCCGGATGGCGGGAGTCTGCCAAACACAACGAAGTTCTTCTTGCAAAGTCCGCCACCCGGCTTGGCATCGCAACAGCCTATTCTGCCAATGCCAAGCACAAGGTGTTCTGGTCGCTGGTTCTGGCGGCTCCGGCTCCAACTCAGTAGGGCCTTGTCAGGAACGCCTCGGACCACGTGGCGGCTGTACGGGATGCTGCGGCCGCGGCGGTCTGACCTGGGCCCGCGGCGGGCGATCCGGCAGTATAGGCGCAACAGCACGCGGCGGTCTCGGCTGATAATACGGACCACGCGGGCCGCGGGGCGGCGGCGCATAAACACGCGGGCGCACCGGCCGATTGTAAATGGTCACGTTCCGATTGATGATCGGCACGCCGATATAAACGCCCGCGCTTGGGATAGGCTGGCGGTAATAGCTGCCCCGCGTTCCGTAAACCAGATAGCTGCCGGAAACCCATCCGGACACGTTCCCGTAGCTGGCATCACACCAGCCATAGCCGGCGGTACATCCTGAAATCTGGACTGCCGCGCCTTGCGGCAAGGTTGTAATGACCGGATAGCTGGTTCCGGGCCCAGCCCGCATATTCAGCCCACTTGTAGTGTAGGCGACTGATGCATTTGCCTGGGACATTGCAGGCTGTGCAAGAAATCCTGCGGTCATCATCACCAATGCTGCTTGTTTCAACATGATATTTTCTCCAAAAACTACCAATGACACAGCAGTGATGTGGAGATTCAAAATGGCCCAATTGCAACGGAACCATTCATCTACAGTTCATATTGCAAGTCCAGCACAGTTTTCTAAAGAGCACATAAGTACTTAACGAAAGAATTAAATATAATACAGACAGCAACGAAACGATAGCTTCCGATATACGTTGAAACTGCTCAAAAGAACGGCTTGGTTCGAGAGGATGGCGGCCGCTACAAAACGAAAGCGCCCGCCAAAACACGGGCGCACCTCCCATTGCCGTATCGATCTTTGGATTAGTACCGGCGGTAGCCGGGCAGGGGCTGAACCCTTACCGGACCACGCCCATAGACCGGGTAGTTCTGCTGATAACGCGGCACGCCCACGTAAATCCCGGACCGCGGGATCGGCTGGCCGTAATACCGGCCCTGAACGCCATAGCTGAGATATTTCCCCGAGACCCAGCCTTTGACAGTGGTGAAAGCCGCATCGCACCACTGAAAATCGGCCGTACAGCCGAACACGGTGACCCCGGCGCCTTGAGGCAAGGTTGTCAGCACCGGATAGTTGGTTCCGGGCCCAGCGCGCATGTTCAAATTGGCTGTGGTGTAGGCGATTGCCGGGCCGCCGGACTGGGCGAGAGCCGGTGTTATCGTCAGGACCGCAGCGGCCAGAGCCATCGCAAAGCGGTTCAACATCCTCAAAAACTCCTGTTTATCTGCCCAGACATCGGCCATGTGAGCCGATAACGTGGCGAAAGTATAGCACCCTCAAGCGTTTCCGCCTTCATTCGGCATCATGTTCGCCCTTGATTTCGGTCAGAAGTCCAGACTTCATAGAGCCTTATCATTTGGGGGGCTCAAAACGTGATCCATCTTATTCTAAAGGCCTGCACGCGCAGAGCATTTAAAGCTGTATGTGTGGCAACGGTTCTGGCGGCCAGCACGCTGCCATCCAGCGCTTTTGATTCGCATGCGGACTATTACTATCCAGCTCCTCAGACAAGTGAGCCCTACATTTCAAACGTCGAACCGGCCCTTGATGCAAACAAGCGTTCAAGAGCGGCATTTGTCATCGGTCTTGCCGCGCAGCAATCGAAGCAAGCTTATGCCCCTGGTTACCACCTGTTCGCCAAGGGCGCGGAGCTGGAAAAACTGATCATCGTCGCCACGGGCGACGGTCAGTACGACACGCTCTACCGGATGCGCGCCCTTTTGGCGTCGCTGACCTCCATGGCCCGGGGCACCGAGCTCTTCGCCCGCACCGACCAGCCACAAGAGTTGAACTTCCTCGATTTCTGCAAACTGATCGGCTTCAAGCAAGTCACAGTCAGTAACGGCAAGGATGTCACCCACCAGATCAAGGTAAACTGATCCAGCCGCCGCGGGCCGGACCAGAGTCAGGACCTAGCGCTTCAGCTCACCGTTCAGCCAGTCCCGGAACTGCGACTTCGTGCCGAAGAAGGCATTGCGGTCGACATCACCCTTGATGCCCGGGATCCGGCCTTCTGCGGTGTATTGCCAGAACACCCAGTCGTCCCGTTGTTCGTAGATGTTGTTCGGATAGGTCGCCACTGAGCGCAGCCAGAAGTGTTCCTCCGGGAAAGTCCCTACAAGACGGTCCCGGTGAAAGTCTACGGACGAATAGATCACCGGCCGCTTGCCGTAGTGACGCTCCATCTCGTCCAGAAAGCGCTTCATGTCCGGAAGGATCCGTTCCCGTGGCGGACGCGTGGTGCATGTTTTGGAATGCGCGTTCCACTCCATATCCAGCACCAGAGGCAAGGCCTGCGGATCGACCGGAACAATTTCCTTGACCCAGGAGATCTGCTCCTCGACCGGCCGGCAGAAATAGTAGAAGTGATAAGCTCCGCGCCGCACGCCGGCTTTCCGGGCACCAATCCAGTTGTCGACAAACCGGGGATCGACGTGATCCCCGCCTTCGGTGGCCTTGATCCAGGCAAAGGCGACGCCGGACTGCCGGACTCGATCCCAGTCGATATCGCCCTGCCATCTTGAGATATCAATCCCGTGAACCGCGAAGTCCTCTGGTGTCGGATCTGGAAAATCATAGGCAGAACACGCGCTCAAAAACGCGAAACCGACCAAAGAACAAAACGTTTTGATCATTGCGAGCACAGCAACCTCGGTAGGGTTAAGAAAAGGTTTTTTCCGACCGCTAAAATGCAATGGAGTTCCTAACGGAACGTGGACGAAACTCGAAAATCCAAGCAAAATTACGTAGCAATGATCACGATCACCTGACTGCGGCCGAAATGCGACAGATCAAAGACGAGGAGAGGTAATACGCGCAACGCTTAACGCATGGAAACAGCGGTCACCTTCATCGCGCTTGGCGCGCTTCTTCTCATTGGCATGCTGGCCGATGAAGTCGGCCACCGAACGCGTTTGCCTAGGGTTACATTGTTGATCCTCTGCGGTCTGGCCGTTGGACCGGCCACCCTTGATCTTCTGCCGCATGTGCTAACGCAGCTGTACGAGCCGTTGTCGATACTTGCACTGTCCATGGTGGCGTTCCTGCTCGGCGGCAAATTGTCGAAACTTCATTTTGAGAACAGCGGCGGTACCGTCGCGACGGTCTCAATCACGGCTGTTGCGGCAACGGCTGTGCTGGTCGGAGGTGGGCTGGTGTTGTTTGGCTTTCCCCCAGCCCTGGCATTGATCCTCGCCGCCCTTGCCACTGCGACTGATCCGGCTGCAACCAACGACGTCGTCCGCCAGTACAATGCAAAAGGCCCATTTTCAGATACGCTGGCAGGCATCGTTGCCCTGGATGACGTATGGGGGATCGTTGCCTTTGCCCTTTGTTTGATGGCGGCGCAGGCATTGGTCGGCACTGGCAATCTGGATGCACTTTATCACGCGGCGTGGGATATCGGCGGCGCGATTGCTCTGGGAATTACGATCGGAATACCGGCGGGCTACTTGTCAGGGCGGCTGCGCTCCGGAGACCCGACACTTTCAGAAGCACTCGGAATTGTTTTTCTAACGGCAGGTTCCGCACTGTGGCTCGATGTGTCTTTCTTGCTGGCAGGCGTTGCCTGCGGAGCGACTGTGATCAATTCCGGACGTCACCATTCAAAGCCATTTCATGAAATCGAGCACATCGAATGGCCCTTCATGATATTCTTCTTCGTCCTTGCAGGTGCGTCGCTGGAACCCGCAAATCTGTTGAAGCTAGGCGGACTGGGCCTCGCCTATGTTGCCCTTCGAACACTGGGACGGCTGGCGGGCGGATGGCTCGGCGGAAAATTGCATCCGGATCCGGCTTTCCCCAAGAGCTACCTGTTTGGCCTTGCGCTTCTGCCCCAGGCCGGGATCGCGGTCGGCATGGCATTGGTCGCCGCGGAAGCCTTGCCCCATCTGCGCTTGGAGATTCTGACGATTGCAATTGGCTCCACCATTGTATTTGAGCTGATCGGTCCAATGCTGACGGCCCACGCTCTGCGAAAGGCGAACGAGATCGGGCACTGATCACCAAACAAGCCTGCCTCGCCTTTCGGATTGCACCAAATCCAAAAACACTTAAGAAGGAGGTCCCGCCACACCGTATCAGACAAGGCTCTCATGACAAACCGGCTTAAACTCGTCACCTGGAACATCAATTCCGTGCGTCTGCGCATGCCGATTGTCGAGCAATTGATCGAGGAAGTGGCGCCGGATGTCATTTGCCTGCAGGAAACCAAATGCCCGGACGCAAATTTTCCGGAAAAAGCTTTCCGGACAGCCGGCTATGAGCACATGGCGATCAATGGCCAGAAGGGCTATCACGGGGTCGCGACAGTCTCCAAGCTGCCGTTGACCAACGTTGAAAAGCGGGATTTCTGCAATGTTGGCGACAGCCGGCATGTGGCCGTCGATGTGCCGTTCAACGGGTCAGCCTTGAGGGTCCACAACTTCTATGTGCCGGCGGGCGGCGATGAACCCGACCGGGACAAGAACGACAAATTCGGCCATAAGCTCGATTTCCTCGGCGAGATGCAAGAGTGGCTGCAAGGCGCTGAAACCGCCAAACCCGCCGTTCTGGTCGGTGACTTGAACGTCGCCCCTTATGAACACGATGTCTGGTCTCACAAGAAACTGTTGAAGGTCGTCTCACACACACCGATCGAGACCGAGCTTTTCGAAACCGTCCGGGAAACCGGCGGCTGGCTGGACGCCATGCGCCAGTTCACACCGATGGAAGAGAAGCTCTACACATGGTGGAGCTACCGGGCAAAAGACTGGTCGGCAGCCGACAAGGGCCGCCGTCTGGACCATGTCTGGGTGTCTGAACCGGCATCAAACCACATCAAAAGCACGGAAGTGCTGCGTGATGCCCGCGGCTGGGAAAAACCATCCGACCACGCGCCTGTTGTTGCGGTGTTTGAGGCCTAATCCCGATAAGAAATCTCCGTCCGGTTATCCGGACGGGCGGCCCATTCAAAATAGGCCTTGTGAAGTGCTGTCGTAATCGGACCCGGCGCATCATTTGAAAAGATCCGGTCATCCACCCGGGTGACCGGTGCAACGCCGCCACCGGACGTGGTGATGAAAACTTCGTCGCTCTCAAAGAACTCACTAAGCGCCAAGGCCCGTATCTCGATCTCAAGCCCCTGTTCTGCCGCGATATCCAGCACCGTCTGACGGCTGATGCCTTCCAAAACACCGCTTTCAGCCGTCACCAGCGTTCGGCCCTTTACAGCAAACACATTGAAGCCCGGCCCTTCGGTCACGTTGCCATCATCATCGAGCAAGATGACAGTCTCCGCGCCGTGGTCCTTGGCCTCAAACAGACCCTTGGTGAAATCACCCCAGTGGTAGTTTTTGACCTTCGGATTGACACTGCCGGGCGAAATCCGGTGCACGGTCTTGGCGATATGAACATGGGCGCCTCTTTCCGCGATCTCCGGCCGGATGACGTGAACATAGGGCACGCACCATGCAAAGAATTGGTTCTTGCAGTCCCGGGGATCGCGCGAACCCGGCACCTGGTTCACACCCCGGGAAGTGACCATTGCCACGTAGGCCTTTCGCAGCCCCGTCGCCGCCACGAGCGATTGAAGGGCGTCTTCCATCTCCTCATCGCTCAACCCAGGGTCCAACCGCAGTTCGTCCATCGAGCGGCGGAAACGGGCCAGATAATGGGGCAAACGAAAGAATGCACCATCCAAGACCGGGACCACATCATAGGTAATGTCCGAATGGATCAGCCCCCAATCTGTAACAGGCAATGCGGCCTCGGAAATCGGCATGAGCCTGCCGCCCATCCACGCGGCACCGTTGGACAAATCTGAGATGGTAACGCGAACATCGACGGTGGAGGACATGGAGGGCAGCTTTCGGTGTGATGGATGGCAATTCCGCCAGACTACGGCACGAGAATGACCTTGCCAAACACCTTCCGCGCTGCAATTTCATCCAGAGCCGTCCCAATCTTCTCAAACGGATAAACGGCGTGAATATGAGGCTTGAGCTTGCCCTCACTCACCCAGGTCAGAAGCTGGCTCATATTGGCCTTGTGACCGTCCGGGTCTTTCTTGATCGCCGCACCCCAGAACACGCCCCGGATGTCGCAGCCCTTTAGCAGGGTCAGATTCAATGGGATTTTCGGAATATCCCCCGAGGCAAATCCAATCACCAGGAAGCGTCCCTCCCAGGCGGTCGCCCGAAGCGCTTGTTCGGCGAGGTCTCCACCGACTGGATCATAGACAACATCGACACCGGCGCCGCCAGTGAGCTCCTTCAATGTATCCTTGAGTGAGACCTTGGAGTAATCGACCAGCTCGTCAGCGCCGAGTGATTTTGCAAAGGCGAGTTTTTCTTCCGAGGATGCGCAGGCGATCACCTTCGCGCCAATGATCGATGCGATCTCGACGGCCGCCTGACCAACGCCACCGGATGCCCCAAGGACCGCGACAATTTCCCCAGCCTTGAGGTCGGCCCGGTCGCGGAACGCGTGAAGCGTCGTGCCATAAGTAACCGTAAGACCGGCAGCGGTCTCGAACGAAATGTCGTCAGGCATTTTGACCAGCGCATCCGGCGTGATGACCACTTTTTCCCGCGCTGCCCCAAAGACCATGTAGCCCATCACCCGGTCCCCGACGGCAAATTCGGTGACCCCGTCGCCGACCTGATCGACAATTCCAGCGAATTCCGCGCTCGGAGAAAACGGCGGCTCGGCCTTGAACTGGTATTTACCCTGAATGATCAGGGTATCGAAGAAGTTGAGCGCACAGGCCTTTACGGCGACGACGACTTCACCAGCTGCGGCAACCGGATCTGCGAGTTCCTCGATGACGAGATTTGAAGGCGGGCCGTAGGACGGGCAAATACAGGCTTTCACGGGGCACTCTCTCAATCTGGAACTCTGAAAAGTTGTCTATGCTTAGCAAGCCGAGGGAGACAGGGAAACTGGCTCAAAAGTCGTAACGACTGACAAGGTTGGCATTTGATGCAGCCGGCAAAGGTTCAAACCACGCCAACTTTCGGGTATGAGACCGGAAACCCATCACAAAAAACAACGAACGGAAGCAAAATGCGCGGATATTTCGCGGTCGGTGCCGAAGGCCTGTCGAAACGGATGAACCTTGGAACGCTGATGCGGTCCGCCCACGCCTTTGGAGCGAGCTTCTTCTTCACCGTAGACGCCGAACAAAAGATCCGCAGGGCTCCAAAATCGGATACCTCCAAAAGCCCGGGGCATTTGCCGACGTTTGACTGGGACAGCGTGGACACCATGGATCTTCCGCGCGGCTGCCAGCTGGTCGGGATCGAACTGACGGACGAGTCCATCGACCTGCCAAGCTTTGGCCATCCCTTGCAGGCCGCCTATGTGCTCGGCCCGGAACGCGGGTCATTGTCGCCGCAAATGCTTGAACGCTGCGATCACGTGGTGAAAATTCCAACGAAGTTCTGCATCAATGTCGCCATGGCAGGCGCTATCGTGATGTATGACCGGCACAGGGCAATGGGCCGTTATGCAGACAGGGCCGTATCGTCTGGTGCACCAACCGTTGAACGCTCAAAGCATGTCAGCGGCGGCCCGATCAGCCGGACCGGGCGGATTGTTCCTGGGAACTGATCAGTTCACGTCGACAGCTTCGTCAGTCTCAATCAGCTGACGGAGCCGGCCAAAGGCGAGACGAATACGGGATTTGACCGTTCCAAGCGGCAGGCCTGTCTGGTCGGAAATCTCGCTGTGCGACAGCCCGATGAAAAACGCCAGGCGCACGACTTCTTTTTGCTCTTCAGGAAGTGAGGCCATGGCGGCTCTGACGCGCTCTTCGCGGAGCCGTGCATCCATCTCGTCGGCAACATCTGGCAGCGGCGTCGGCTGCAACGCGGGCTCTTCCGGATCCAGCTCTGCGGTTTTTTGCCGCCGCAACCGGTCAATCCGGCGGTTCCGGGCAATACGAAACAACCAGGTGCTTGCAGACGACTTGCGTGGGTCAAACAGGTCAGCCTTGCGCCACAGGGTCACCATGACGTCTTGCGCGACTTCTTCGGCCACGGCGTCATCGGCGCCCTGTTTCATCAGGTAGCCTTTCAGACGCGGTGCGAAATGATCGAACAGCTCGACAAAAGCCGCTTTATCCCGGCTTGTCGCGACCTTAACAATCAGATCGGAAAAATATTGCGTTTGTGCCAAAGGCCAATCAACTCCACTTCAGTCCCCTCTGTTTAGCAGGTTCGGCGCAATTCGGAAGAGGGAACAGCAACATCGCCACACTGTCGCCCTGTTTTCTCGCGAGAGGCAATACGGAACAATCGCGAGGGCGCGCCTTTGCATTTTAAAGAAAGGAATTGTCGGCTTTGGGGCTTCAACCCTTTCGTAACCCGCTTTAAGTTATCATTAAAGCAACGTTTATATGTGTGTCGGCAATTGAATTAAATTTGACCGGAACCCCAAACCAAACGGTGTGGAGATCATGAAAGCAAAAACGCTGGTACTGGCCCTGGCAGGTTTCGCCGCCTCAACTGCGGTAGCGTTCGCGCAGACCCCGACGCTTTTGAAACAGCACAGAGATTGGGCGGCCTACGCGCTGACAAGTGGCAGCGGTAAAGTCTGCTACGCTTTGACCAAACCAACGACGATGCTTCCCGGCGACAGAAACCACGGCGATGTCTTCTTCTTTGTGACGTCCCGTCCCGCCGAAGGTGTCAGTTCTGAACCAAGCCTGCTGGTTGGCTATCCTTTCAAGGACAAGTCTTCTGTGAGTGTGGATGTGGACGGCAAGGCGTTCACCTTGTTCACGAACAACGACGGAGCCTGGGTCGAAAACGCGGCCACGGAGGCTCAGTTGGTTGCAGCGATGAAGGCCGGCCGTGAGATGTCCGTAAATGGTGAATCCAGCCGGGGGACACGGACAACCTACAAGTTTTCGCTGTCCGGTGTGACGGCTGCGATCGACACTGCCGCACAAGCCTGCCGCTAACGGCTGCCGTCACCTTCAAAGGCGGCTCCACGCATAGCTCCGTTGCGCTCGGAAAACTTGATTTTCCGGGCGCTTTGTGGTTTTGAGACGGTCAATATCTCCCTGAGAAAAACAGGTGAACCGGCATCGACGCTGCTTCGGCAAGCGGACTGACTTCGTGGCCGGACAAAAAACGGATCACAAAATGGCGGTTACGCTCGACATCGCGCGGGAGAATCCCAACGCGCAGACAGTTACAGGCATCGCACCGAATTCCGGGCCGGACGAAGACAAACCGACGCTGATCGGCCTGTCACGCGAGGAACTTGGCGAAGCTCTGGGAACGATCGGCGTGCCGCAAAAGCAATGGCGCATGCGGTCGTCGCAGCTGTGGCATTGGCTCTATGTGCGCGGCGTTTCCGACTTCGCGGAAATGTCGAACATCGCCAAGGATCTGCGCTCCAAGCTGGATGAGGCGTTTACCATCGCCCGCCCGAAGATTGTGTCGGAACAGATCTCCGTCGATGGCACCCGCAAGTGGCTGTTCCAGTTTCCGCCGCGCGGGGCCGGGAACCCTGTCGAAGTCGAAACCGTCTACATCCCGGAAGAAGGCCGTGGCACACTTTGCGTGTCGTCACAGGTCGGCTGCACCCTCACCTGCACTTTCTGCCATACAGGCACGCAGAAGCTGGTCCGCAATCTGACATCTGAAGAGATCCTGTCCCAGATCCTGATTGCCCGTGACCGGCTTGGCGATTTTCCGGATGCGCACACGCCGCAAGGTGCGATCGTTCCGTCCGAAGGCCGTCTGGTCACCAACATCGTCATGATGGGCATGGGTGAGCCGCTCTACAATTTCGAGAACGTGAAAAAGGCCCTGCTCATCGCCTCGGACGGCGACGGACTGTCGCTCTCCAAACGGCGCATCACCCTGTCGACATCCGGCGTGGTTCCGGAAATCTTCCGGACAGGTGACGAGATCGGCTGCATGCTGGCAATCTCCCTCCATGCTGTTCGCGACGAGGATCGCGACATCCTGGTGCCGATCAACAAGAAGTGGAACATCAAGGAACTGCTTGACGCTTGCCGCAACTATCCAGGCCTGTCGAACGCCAAGCGCATCACCTTTGAATACGTCATGCTGAAAGACATCAACGACAGCAACGAAGACGCGCTGGAGCTTGTCCGGCTGCTCAAGGGTATTCCGGCGAAAATCAATCTCATCCCGTTCAACCCCTGGCCGGGCTCTCAATATGCCTGTTCGGATTGGGAACGGATCGAGGAATTTGCCGACATCGTCAACCGGGCCGGTTACGCCTCTCCGATCCGCACCCCGCGCGGACGCGATATTTTCGCCGCCTGCGGACAGCTGAAGTCAACCTCTGAACGCATGCGCAAAAAAGACCGGGATGCATTGGCGGCAAAAAAGGCTGCGGTTTATTGATTTGAAGCGTTGACCTCAACGCCCAGCAACTTCGGTCAGCGCCAAGCGGATCAGATTTGAGAACATAGCAACTCCAGGCTCGATCAAGTCATCCGGGAAATTATAGTCCGGGTTGTGAAGGTCCGGCTGGTTTTCGCCTGCACCGAGCCCGAACATGCCGCCCTCGTACCGCTGAGTGATTTCGCCGAAATCCTCTCCCCAACGGAAGGGACGGTCGATCAAGACAAACTCTGCATTCGCGCCCGTAGCCGCCCGCTTGATCATATCGAACGCCAGCTGACTGTTGGAATTGGCTGCAAATTCTTCCCTGGTTTCAAACTCGAGTGTGAGACCATAGGTCTCAGCAAGTGCCTCCGCAGCCGCTGACAGTTCTTGCCACATACGTTCGACCACATCGCCCCCCGCGGCCCTCAAAGTATAGTGCACCTCGCCACTCCCAGGGCAAACTCCCGAGGATTGCACACCCATTTCAGTGTAGATCGGCACAATCAGCGCATAGGTATCAGCGTTGTCGTAGCGTGCTTCAATCTCGCGGGCCTTGAGAGTCAGTTCCGCCATTGCAAAAGACGGACTTGCTCCTGTTTCTGGCTGCGCGCTATGCGCCTCCTTGCCGGCGTATTTTATGGCAACATACTTGACTGCAGAGGCAAACGTCCCTGACTTGCAGACAACCGCCCCTTTCGCGAACCCCGGAAGATTGTGCAAGGCAAACGCAAAGTCTGGCCGGATGGATTCAAAATTCGGATGCACACAACAGGTCCGGGCACCGGTTCCAGTCTCTTCGTCTGGCTGAAACAGCAGAACAACACGGCCACTGTCCGGCCGCTTCGCCAGCGTTTGGGCAACACCGGCCATGATCGTCATATGTCCATCATGTCCACACTTGTGCCCCACACCGTCGTAAACAGATCTGTAGGGCAGATCCTGATTCACTTCATGAATTGGCAAAGCATCCAGCTCGGTCCGGAGCATCACCGTTTTGCCGGGTTTTGCGCCATCATAGATCGCTGCAAATCCGGCCCCTGAAAGCGGAACAAAAGCGTCAGGCGCTGCATAGTCGGTAAGAAACCGGCGCATGTACTTGGCTGTCTCGGCCTCCTGCCGGGAGACTTCCGGGTGCGCATGCAGCCAATGCCGCAATTCGATTAACTGATTGAGATGAAATTTCAATTCCGGACCTATTTGCAATTCCTGAAGTGTTTGAATCATTCAAACATACTGAAAAGTGGACCAGGACCAAGCCCCGCGGAACAAACAACTGCCAGACCGAATGAGATTGACCCAAAAAAAGCGGGGCCACATCGGGCCCCGCTTTTTTTCAGCTTTCGATGAAAGCCAACAGATCGGCATTCACCTCATCCGGATGGGTTGCAAAGAACCCGTGGGAGAGACCGGCATAGGTTTTCTGAGTACCATTTTTCAGAAGCTTGATCGCCTTGTCCGCTGAATTGGCGATCGGGACAACTTGGTCGTCATCGCCGTGCAGCACCAAGACCGGGACATCAATCGCTTTCAGATCCTCGGTTTGATCGGTTTCCGAGAACACGGCAATGCACTGATAATGCGCAGACGCGCTGCCCATCATGCCCTGGCGCCACCAGTTCTGGATGAGGCCCTCGCTCACCTGCGCACCGTCCCGGTTGAAGCCATAGAATGGGCCGGAAGGCACATCCAGAAAGAACTGTGCACGGTTGCTCGCCAATGCAGCCCGCAGCCCATCGAACACCTCCAATGGAATGCCGTCCGGATTAGTTTCGGTTTTCAACATCAATGGCGTAATGGCGCCGAGGAGAGCAGCCTTGGCAACCCGGCCCGGTTCAGCCCGCGCAACATAACGTGCGGCTTCCCCGCCGCCGGTGGAATGACCGATATGAACTGCGTTTTTCAGATCCAAGTGGCGGACAAGCTCTGCAACATCCGCGGCGTAGGTGTCCATGTTATGGCCCCGGTCCGTCTGTTCTGAACGGCCATGGCCACGCCTGTCATGCGCAATGACACGATAGCCCTTGGACAGGAAAAAGAGCATCTGATTGTCCCAATCATCGCCACTCAACGGCCATCCATGGTGAAAGACGATGGGCTGAGCATCGGTCGAACCCCAGTCTTTATAAAAGATTTCAGTTCCGTCCGTAGTTTTGAAAGTCGCCATTCTCAAGTCTCCTTCGTTTCTGGATGTTGCTGCGGCAAAGCCAGGTACAGCGACAACCGCGAGCAGCGCTCCGCTGCCTTGCAACACTTGCCGCCGGTTAGGGATGAGCGTTTTAAGATCAGTCATTGGTCTTGGGTCTCTGTCGTTGTTTCGACATGGACACAGATAGATGTTTGGACGTACGCTCGGAATTGGCGTAAATGACTTTCATCGAGGCATAAGTGACAAATCGTCTAAGTAACTGTATCGCAGAAATTGCCCTGCTGAATTATCCGGAATGCCAACTTGCTGCCGTGCACGGGCTTACGGACCTTTTTCGCATCGCCAGCGAGTGGTCCGATGCGGGTTCAGACCGGTGGATCAGGGTCACACACTGGGCACCCCATGCAGGCAACAACAGCCCTGAGATTACCTGCACCTTCGATACACATCCCGGTGCCAATCATCGGGCAGACTACGTGATCGTTCCGCCGAGCATCGCCATGCCGGAAAAGATGCAATCTGTTCCAGAGGCGGCCAAATGGCTCACTCACCAGCACGGGCGGGGCAGCCGGATCTGTTCGGTATGTGCAGGTGCATTCGTTTTGGCAGAGAGTGGGCTGATCGATGGCCGGCAAGTGACGACCCATTGGGCCTTCGCTCAAGAACTCGCCTCAAAGTACCCAGAGGTGAGCGTTGCAGATCAACATATGGTTTTAGACGATGGCGACATCATTACTGCTGGTGGAATTCTCGCATGGACCGATCTTGGATTAACACTGGTGGACCGTCTCATGGGACCCAGCACGATGCTCGCAACTGCCCGCTTTCTGCTAATTGATCCCCCGCGCCAACTACAGCGACCTTTCAGCCAATTCATTCCAAGGTTTGACCACGGCGACGATTCAATCCTATCCGTCCAGCATCACATTCACGCACACGTTGCCGACCCACATAGTCTTGAAGAACTATCAAGTGTTGCCAACCTCGGTAGCCGCACATTCCTGCGGCGTTTTGCAAAGGCAACCGGCCTGAAGCCAACGGAATATGTCCAAAATGTCAGGATCAGCAAAGCACGCGAGCACTTGGAACTAACTGTAAAGACGGTTGATCAGATCACTTGGGACGTTGGTTATTCCGATCCGGCAGCTTTCAGGAAAGTCTTCCATCGCCTGACCGGCCTCACCCCGAACAGCTACCGGCAGCGGTTTGGATTGGTCTTTGTGCATAAACATCAAGAAAAAGAAGTCAAACCGATCAGTTCCTAACTCAGCTGTGAATTGAACGTGACGCTTTCAATCCCCATTTCTCGGGTTGCCGGGGGTGATCCCGGCTTTTCTGCCGAACAGAAACTCCCGGAGATCGTCATGACAAGTATTGATTACAGCGGCTCCCGCCGCCGCGAGCCAAGTACGCCGCACCTCCTGCCTCCGCTTACCCCAGCCACAGCCATCACTCTGCTCCTCGCCGGTTTGGTTGCGACCGGTGTCTGGGAAATTTGGGCGCGGGGTGTAACACCTCTTCTGATCGGAGGCCCCTTGGAGCCTGCCGGTCTTATAAAATCCAGCTTCGGAATATCTTCCAGTTTTCTGGCGGAGACGATCCACATAGCAACCGGGCTCATCATCTATCCGCTCGTATACCTTTTTGTCGCGCAACCCATCGCCCGGCTTCTGCCGGTCGAGTTTCCCTGGCCTCTCACCGGGGCCGGTTTCGGCATCGGTCTCTGGATCTTTGCCATGTATGTGATGGCACATCTGGTGGCCGGTTTCCCAGCGTTCCTGGGTTTTGGGGATCTGGCACTTGCCTCGTTCTTTGGGCACCTGCTTTACGGTCTCACCGTTGCCGGGATCGTTGCCCTGCGCAAAGCTTGACGGTGCTTTGAGCCCATAACAGCAAAAAGGCCGCCTCAAGGGCGGCCTTTCGCGTTCTATATTGGATCCGGCTCTAAACCAGACCGGCTTTCGTGAACGGCAGGCTTGTAATCCACTCGTCCTTCGCAGCCGCAATTGCATTGGCCACAGCCGGACCGATTGGCGGTGTTCCCGGCTCACCGATCCCGGTCGGAGAATCGGTCGAAGGAACGATGTGCACCGCAATTTCCGGCATGTCGGAAATGCGAAGTGACTCGTAGGTGTCGAAGTTTGTCTCTTCGACATACCCATCCGAGAGTGTCACCTGGTTACGCAGGATGGCGCCGAGACCATAGCCAATGCCGCCTTCAACCTGGGCACGGATGTTGTCCGGGTTGACCGGAACACCGCAGTCGACTGCTGCCGTGACCTTTTCCACCTTGACCGTTCCATCCTCGCGGAAGGAAATCTCAACGACTTCCGCCACATAAGACCCGAAGGACTTGTGAACGGCGACACCGCGATGGCGGCCCTCCGGCAGCGGCGTGTCCCAACCAGCCTTCTCGGCAGCCAGCTTCAACACATTCGTCTTGCGCGGATCGTCCTTGAGAAGCTCAAGCCGCAGAGCCACCGGGTCTTTGCCGGTTTCCTTGGCGATCCGGTCGATCATCGTTTCCATGACATAGGCCGTGTGGGTGTGCCCCACGGACCGCCACCACAGAACCGGCACCGGCGTTTCCTGGAAAGCCTGGTCCATGTTCATCATCGGGAACGAATAAGTGGTGTCGGACGCCCCCTCGGTCATGTTGTGGTCCACACCGTTGGGCATCAGCATCGGCTCAAAGGCCGTGCCCTTGATGATGGACTTCGCCGCGATGTTGTATTTCACCGCCGTGACGTTGCCGTCGCCGTCGAGACCAACCTTGATCTTGTGCGCAGACATCGGACGGTAGTACCCACCGGCCATATCGTCTTCGCGGGTCCACACGATCTTCACCGGGCGCGGCTCCATGCCGGCTTCCCGCATCGCCTTCAACAGGAAGGAAATTTCCGAGACGGGATGCGCATCCCCTTGCGCCCGGCGTCCAAAGGATCCACCGGCCCACAATGTGTTGATGCTGACCTTCTCGAACGGAATGCCGAGGATGGTGGAGGCAACGTTATGGTCGATGGTCGGGATTTGCGAGCCAAACCAGAACTGTGCCGTTTCGCCGTCAAATTCACCGACAATATCCAGCGGCTCCATGGCACCATGGGCAAGGAACGGGAAATCGTAGTCGATCTCCATGACCTTTGCGGATGCTTCCAAAGCTGCATCGACATCGCCGTCTTCGCGCACCTTGAGGCCCGGCTTGGTGGTCATGTCCTTCAGTTCGGTCATCATTGCATCAGTGGAGCGGGTTTCAGCCGCACTGTCGTCCCACTCGATCTCCAGAAGATCGCGTGCCTTGATGGCCGGCCAGGTGCTTTCAGCGACCACGGCAACACCATTCGGGATCTGGAAGATGTCGACGACACCTGCGACCGTCTTGGCTTCAGCCGCATCGAAGGACTTGACCGTACCGCCAAACCGCGGTGAACGTGCAACCGTTGCGGTCAGCATACCCTCGCGATTGAAGTCGATGGTGTAGGTGTTTGGCGCACCAACCGTCTTGTTCTTGACGTCCTTCCGCGGGAACGACTTACCGATATAGACCCACTGGTCCGGTGTTTTCAGGGCCGGTTCCGCCGGAACATCTTCGTTCGCTGCCAAACCTGCCAGCTCACCGAGCGTTGCCGATTTACCGGAAGAGTGGGAAACAACACCGCCGGAAACGGTGATTTCACCTGCCGGGACGTCCCATTCCTTGGCAGCCGCGGAGACAACCATCGCTTTTGCAGCAGCACCCGCCTGGCGGTACTGCATGAAAGCATTAGGCATGGCTGTAGACCCGCCCGTGCCCTGAACGCCGAACAGACTGTTGGCATAAAGCTGCGGATTGGACGGTGCCAACTCAAGCACGATTTGCTCGTGAGATGCGTCGAGTTCATCTGCAACCAATGTTGCCAGACCGTTTGCCGTGCCCTGACCCTTATCGAGGTGCTTGGACAAAACGACGACCGTGTTGTCCGGCCGGATATGCACAAACGGCTGTACAAATTCACCCGCATCGGCAGCCGCTTTCGCCGCGTTTGGCATCTTGGCTGCGATAATCAGGCCACCAACAGCACCGGCTGACATTTTCAGGAATGTGCGGCGGCTCGGCTTTGGAGCTTCAAGAGGTTTTTGAAGGAGATGCAACATGACTTAGGCCTCCATCTTGTCGGCTGCGGCATGGATCGCCTTGCGGATCCGGGCGTAGGTCGCGCAGCGGCAGACGTTTCCGTCCATGGCGGCGTCGATGTCTTCGTCGGTCGGTTTTGGAGTGTCGGTCAGAAGCGCCGTGGCCGCCATGATCTGACCAGACTGGCAGTACCCGCATTGCGGCACGTCCAGCTCGTTCCAAGCTTCCTGAACGGCTTTGGCGGCTTTTCCGTTCACGCCTTCGATTGTGGTGATTTCGGCGCCCTCAAGGTCACCGACCATGGTTTGGCAAGAGCGAATCGGCATTCCGTCCCAGTGAACCGTGCATGCTCCGCAAGATGCGATGCCGCACCCGAATTTGGTGCCGGTCATTCCGAGCTCGTCGCGCAGTGCCCAAAGCAGCGGGCTTTCGGGATCCGCATCAAGCGTGCGCGTTTCCCCGTTAATTTTCAAAGTTACAGACATGAGGAGGCGTCTCCCTTGGCTGGCCTAGACTGGCTGAAGGATGTAAACTACACTGTGCAGTGTAAACAGTAGATCTGCATCTGTAAACGCACTAGTTTACATAGGGCTCAAATTTTGGGATTAAAGAGCGATAAGAAGCGCTGGGTTTACAATGTCGGTATCCGACCAGAAAAAGAAACAAATCGTCGAAGCGGCCATCGCCGAGTTCCAGGAAAAAGGTTTTGCCGGTGCAAGCATGGACCGGATTTCGGAACGGGCGCAGGTTTCCAAACGGACCGTCTACAATCACTTTGAAAGCAAGGAAACGCTTTTCAAAGCGATCAACCAGTGCCTGGCGGACCAGGTCAACTCGGCGCTTGAAGTTCCTTATGACCGGGACAAACCGATCCGTGATGCCTTGATCGAACTCGGCTGGGCCGAGGGCGAGCTGATGGTTTCGCCGTGCTTCATGAACCTTGCCCGCATGGTCATGAGTGAAACGATCCGGGACCCGGAACTTGCAGCGGACATGAACGCCCGCATGACAAAGCTCAGCATTTTCGCAGATTTCATGGAGCGGGCAACATCCGATGGGCGCCTTTCGGTTCAAGATCCGGCTGTCGCGGCAGAACAGTTCCTCGGCCTCATCAAGTCGCGCAGCTTTTTTCCGAACATCTATGCCAATCGGGTCGCCGAACGGGATGAGATGGACAAGATCATCAAAGAGAGCGTGGATCTGTTCCTGGCGCAATATGCTGCGCCTGAAACTGAAGCGGCAAAAAAGTCTGCTTGATCAGCCTCTAGGGTCCTCACCCTAGCTTTTCCCCGAGGGTCCCACAGGGTTATCCAGAAGCTGCCCCCAGCGTGTGCGGTCCGCCATTTGGGCCCGGGTTTCATCGGATATGAGACCGCGGACGTTCTCCGGCGCCCAGCCGCCGCCGAGCCCTTTATAAACCGCAACGAGGTTGGTGAGCACGTTCGCTTCAGCAGCAATCAGCCGTTCCTCGGCCACAAGCAGGCTCTTTTGCGCATCGACCACGCGATTGTAGGACGCCGTGCCGTCTTCATATTGAGCTTCAACTTCGCCCACAGAACTGCGGGCCGCCCTCAGACTCCGCCGAAGATAAAGCGCCTGCTGCTTGGATCGTAAAAACCCGGTCAGCGCGTTTTCCACTTCCGCATAAGCGGACAGCACGGTGTTTTCGTAGGTCAGCAAGGCTTCCTGAAACTTGGCGTCTTGCACCCGGACATTGTTCCGGATCCGGCCATAGTTCAGGAAATTCCAGGAAAAACCGGGATTGAAAAGAGCCGTTGTTGCCCCACCAGTAAAGAGATTTGAAAAATCATCTGCCCGCACACCGATCGCCCCGGAAATGGTGAATGCCGGGAAGAGATCTGCCTTGGCCACGCCAATTTGTGCAGATTGGGCACCGGCAATGTATTCGGCCTGACGAATGTCGGGCCTGCGGCGCAGCATGTCCGCCGGAACGCCAATCGCGACTTCCGCCGGCACCCGAGGGAAGCCTGAACGGCCGGAAAAACGGGCTTTCATTTTGCCCGGCGGCTCGCTCAACAGCACGCTCATGGCGTTGTAGGCCTGCGCAAGTTCGGCCTCATAGCCCGGAATGGCCGCCAGGGTGTTGTTGTAAAGGACGGTCGCTTCATGAACATCCAATTGGGATGCAACGCCATTCTCCAGCCGGAGCTGGGTGAGGTTCAGAGACTTTTTCTGAAGCGCGGCATTTTTCCGGCTCGAGGCAGCAAGTTGTTGCAGCTCCCGGATGGTAACGTATGTCGCCGCAATATCGCCAGTGAGCGTCACCAACGCGTCGTCATAGGACGCCAGGTTGGCGTTCAAGTTGGCCTTGGCGGATTGAACGTCCCGGCGGATCTTGCCCCAGATGTCAATTTCCCATGCCGCGTCAAACCCTGCAGAAACACGCGAGATGTGACTGTCCACCAGACCGGCCCGCTCAAGATCACGGATTATCGGATCCTGCGTGCTGAACCGGATGTTCTCCGAGTTCCCTTTCAACTGCTGGACCTGTGGAAACAGCTCGCCGCGCGCGATGCCGAGCTGAGCACGCGCCTGGTACACCCGGACACCCGCCGCCTGCAGCTCAACGTTCTGGCGGTACGCCTCAGCGATCAGGCCATTCAGCGCTTCATCCTTGAAAACATGCCACCACGGCACGGAGGCAGCGCTGCGGGTCGTAAAGCCGGTGCGGTGATCAACGGAGAGGTTTGCGCCCTTGCCCCAACTGTCGAGCACCGGCGCCTCGGGACGCTCAAAATCCGGACCGACCATACATCCGGAAAGGAGAGCGGCGCCTGCAAGGCTTACAACCAATCCCAAATGTCGAAACACGCTCACCGGCATCACCTACACATCAAACGGGATGATGAAGTTCACCCAGGCGTACAACCGCATATTGACCCGGCGCAGCACGGACACCCATTCTCCGCCACCGCCCGTATAGATCGCTGCAGCACCATGAGCGCCACCCGGGAACCTCTTGAGTGCCGGATCTTCATCCAAGACGATCTCAACTGCAAACCGCCCCTGCGGATGCATGAACAGGAAGTTGGGCACATTTCCGCTCGGTTTGATCTGACCTTGGCCGGTTCCTTCCCAAATCGCCTTCACTTTTCCGGTAAACACCTGACCGGGATAGATGTCCAGCGCAACTTCAACCGGCTGGCCGGGCTCTACAAATTTCAGGTGCTCCTGATAGAAGGTTGCAAGAAAATAGGGATTTGCATCCGCAACAAAGGCTGCGATTGACGCGATCCGGAAGCCGCCAACAACAAGTCCAGGCCGCGCTTGCTGGCTGATGATCCGGCCGTCCTCCGGCGCAAAGATCGTCGTCTGATCGACATAATATTGCGCCTGTTCCACCTGGGCTTGAGCTGCGGCCACCTGGGCATTCACACCATCGATTTGCGCCGCGACCGCGAGCTGCGCTTTCGTCACATTCGCTTCGGCCTCGGCGACTTGCGCTTTCGCCCCGGCCAATTGCGCCGTCCATTGATCTAGCGTTTCCTGGCGGGCGCCGCCTTTCGGAACAAGATCCGTGTAGCGCTTCACCTGCTCAGCGGCAAAGGTTTCATTGGCTTCAGCCTGGGCCAGCTGATCCTGCGCAAGAACGACATCTTCTTGGAGGATCAGTGCATTCTGCTGCGCCTCGACCAGGTTGGCCTGCGCCTCTGCAAGCTGGGCGTCATACAGCGTTGATTCAAACTGATAGAGCTTGTCGCCCTTCTTCACCGGTTGATTCTGGGTGACAAAAACGTCTTGCAACAAGGTCGGATGCGGCAGTCTGGGCGCGATCTGGATTGTCTGGCGGATCACATGTCCGTCAATTGTGTAAGGCGCGAAGAAGCGCAGTAAAACAACCAACAGGAACAGGACGTGAAAGCCAACCCAGAAGGTCACCATCCCCCATGCAACATTGAACTTCAGAAGCTTGAACTTGTAAAAAACCAGCCATGCAAAGATGCCATAGGCCCCAAGGATCAGAAGGGCGATCGTCATGCCGCGCCTCCGGGCTTGGGCTGCTCTTCAGGTTGCTTGCCGACCTGAGCCTCGGTTTCATCGGAGGCACCGGACAGCGCCGGCGTCGCTGACAGTATATCGCCTCCTCCATCCTCGGCGTCCGCGTTTGTTTTGATTTGACCGCCCTTCGGCAGCTTGCGAATGTCGATCGTCAAGGAGTCGTGGTAGGACCACATCAATGCGTGGATCCAGGGAAAGACCGTAAACAGGCCGATCCAACCACCCAATTTCACAGATTCAGCATGCGGGTGCTTGCGCTTTTCCGCGAGTTTGCCCGGAAGACCGCCCAGCGTGATCATGACATAGAAGAAAGCAATAACCGCCAGAACACCGATCAAGAAGGTCAGGTAATCATAGCCGTCGAGCTTGAAATCAATCAGGTTCATGGGTCCTCCGCGCCAGCCCCCACATGGTTAAGCTTCGCCCTTCCGACACCCTCAAACGCTCGGCTGGCAATTGCAACCCTCTTTGCAGCCCGCTCCAAGCGTGTTTGAAGCACAGGATGATTGAAACGGCGGTCCTTTGCACACTTCTGGGGCTTGCGCGGCGAATAGAACCGGCTAAATTGCCGCAAAATTTCAACGAAGCGGACCTTTCCGCACAACTCACGAACTGGATCCTCCCTCAATGGCGTATGGTGACATCAAGAAAGTCGTGCTGGCCTACTCCGGCGGCCTCGACACGTCTATCATTCTGAAATGGCTGCAAACCGAACTCGGCTGCGAAGTAGTGACCTTCACGGCAGATCTCGGTCAGGGAGAAGAGCTGGAGCCGGCGCGCAAAAAAGCCGAGATGATGGGCATCAAGGAAATCTATGTTGATGACCTGCGCGAAGAATTCATTCGTGACTTCGTCTTTCCGATGTTCCGGGCCAATGCCGTTTATGAAGGCGTCTACCTGCTCGGCACCTCGATTGCCCGTCCGCTGATTTCCAAGCGCTTGATCGAGATCGCCGAAGAAACCGGCGCCGATGCGGTTGCCCATGGCGCGACCGGCAAGGGCAATGACCAGGTTCGCTTCGAGCTCTCCGCCTATGCGCTCAATCCGGACATCAAGGTAATCGCACCGTGGCGGGACTGGACCTTCAAATCTCGGACAGATCTTCTCGATTTCGCCGAGAAGAACCAGATCCCGGTGCCGAAAGATAAGCGCGGCGAAGCCCCGTTCTCAGTGGACGCCAACATGCTGCACTCGTCTTCCGAAGGAAAGGTTCTGGAAGACCCGAACGAGGAAGCGCCGAACTATGTATTCCAGCGCACCGTTGACCCGACTGAAGCCCCGGACGTTGTCACAGAAATCGAGATCGGCTTCGAAAAAGGTGACGCGGTTTCTTTGAACGGCGAAAAAATGTCCCCGGCCACATTGTTCGCAAAGCTCAACGACTATGGCCGCGACAACGGCATTGGCCGCCTGGACATGGTTGAAAACCGGTTTGTCGGTATGAAGAGCCGTGGCATCTATGAGACCCCGGGCGGTACGATCCTGTTGCAGGCGCACCGGGCCATGGAATCGATTACGCTCGATCGCGGCGCAGGCCACCTCAAAGACGAGTTGATGCCGCGCTACGCCGAATTGATTTACAACGGCTTCTGGTTCTCTCCGGAGCGCGAAATGCTGCAGGCCCTGATCGACAAAAGCCAGGAGCATGTCACCGGCACCGTTCGCCTGAAACTCTACAAGGGCAACGTCATCGTCGTCGGCCGTGCATCACCCTATTCGCTCTATGCAGAAGAGCTGGTGACCTTTGAAGACGACCACGGTGCTTACGATCAAAAAGACGCTGCAGGCTTCATCAAGCTGAACGCTCTGCGCCTGCGCACGCTTGCCAAGCGCAACCAGCTCGGCTGAGCCATGAACACACCCGCCGCAACCCGCTTTTCCGAAAAGCTTGTTGCGGCCGGTTTTCTTTTGTTCGGGGGTTTTAAACCGGAGCACACAGACCTGGTGCCGGAGACCGGCACCGGTTCTACGTCCAAAACCCTACTGATCATTGGCAGCACCGGCCCCGGCCTCTGGCCAGCCTTCAAGTCGGCACCGGAAGCAGAAGACGGCCAACCGGATCCAATGGACCGGTATACACGGCGGGTCTTGAGTAAAATTGCGGACGGCTTTGGGTTCCAGCCACTCTTTCCTTTTGACGGCACGCCCTATCATCCGTTTCAGAAATGGGCTTTGAAGTGTGGAGGGTTCTCCCAGAGCCCGTTTGGACTTCTGACGCAAACAAGATATGGGCCTTGGGCCGGGCTCCGCGCCGCCTTTCTGTCCGCCGACGATCTGGACATCCCCACCCCCAGAGAAACACTTGGTCCATGCGTCACATGCCAGGAAAAGCCCTGTCTGACGGCATGCCCGGTCGGCGCCATTCAATTAGACACCGGCTACGATGTCCCGCTTTGCCTTGAGTATCTCGGCAGAACACCAGATACCGGATGCTGGAGCGGGTGCCAGGCCCGCAAAGCCTGTCCGGTTGGCCAGCACCACTTGCCTGACGAGGCTAATGGCCGGTTTCACATGAAAAGTTTTGTGGGACTAGCCTGAGATCAGCAACGCACAGTGACTGCGTTTTGGTCAACAGCTGGCGCCAGAACGAAAGACCAATGCGCGCGCCTGCATCGGTCGGCCTGACACTAATGTGCTCGGTTCTAAGCGACTCTGTCGCAATGGCAACGAGCATACACGCTCTGAGCTATTCGGCCTTTAAACGTGAGCGGCGAACCAATTGCCCGCCAAGGTTCATTGGGTGAAGAAAGTTGCATTAATTGTCGCAAGGTCAAAGTTATTTTCGCTCGGATTCCTCGGCCTAAGGTGCAACCAAGCGACGCGTTCATCTTGAAATTGGCGCCTGCCATGACGCGTAAACAACGGCGGCTGGTGATCTCCAACCAGCAGAATTTCTGTGTCACGCAATAAAGGGTTCATCGCAATATCAGAAACGAGATGGGATATGTTCAACCAGTGCTCCGCCATCCGGCACAGCTCTTGATCGTCAAATACACCGCCATTCCAGCAATTCAGGCGATCTGGCACTTCATGATGGCCAACAGGTTTATGAGAATTCAAAGTCAACCAATAGGCGAACTTGGCATCGGAACTGTCAGATAACAGAAAAGCTTCTACCGAACGTGCGACATCGGCATCACACATGCCACGAAATGTGGTGCCGCAATGGGAGATCGGCACGTGCGGATTCAAACCAGCACGGTTTTCCAAAAAGAAGATGTTTTCAAAACCAATTTTTGGATACCAATGGACACGCTCGAAGAATTCGCCCGTAAACGCATGAAATGCGGCTGTTTTGTAGCCTACTTCTTTGGCCCGGTTAGGTAAACAATCAAGATGCTCGATATCACGCAGATCCCGATAGTCTGCAAACAAGTTGCAAAGCTCTCGTATTTCGGCCGTTGACGTTGATCCGGAATACAGAACATTGCCGGTATTTACATCATACCTATCCGAGACCTTTTTTCCCAACAAGGGACCCCAGACCAATTCCTGGCTCTCACTGTTAGAAAAGGCCCCCAAACCTTCCACTATGACAACTAACAGATTGGGTTGTTCCGAAGACGTTACGACAACTTGCAGATCAGCATAAGTTGTTGCGGTGTCGTCGACAGCGGAAAACGGCTCGACAGCAACACTTATGACTTCCTGCATCTTCTGGGGCGTAGTGTTCGCTAGTGCATCAGCGAAGACCATGAGCATTACACAAAAGGCAAAAGGATAAAGGCTCATTTCACTACGGCGTCGCTTTGCTCTCTGAACAACGATATTTGTCGCAAAGAAGCACATGATGACTGCGCCAAATACTATGACGTACATCGCTGAGTGCTGCACTTGCAGCATCGACACAAATTTGGTTGCGTCGAAAAACATGGCTACGGGCATCTGAAAGTAAGATGATGCGACTAATAACGCATCCAATGACATCGCAAAAACCATGACAAGATAGAATGACCATCTGCCTAGAATAGTTCCGAGAAGAACCGACATTGCAAGCAGGCCGATTTGAAAATCCCTTATCGGGCAAAAGTAAATCATCATTACAAGATAAAGGGCGTTTGGAATAAGGACCGAAAGAATCGCGAACTCCCAGGAAGCGGCACTCCAATGGCGATTTTCTGGAAAAAAGGCACGAACTCTAAATCTCATAAAACAACCTATAGATGCAAACGCAATACCACCGGCATAAGGAGTGGATCTTAAAAACTCCTTACCAATGGTTGTGTATTTTCAATCTACAGTATGGTTTTAATTACAGTGTGAAATTTATCACTACGTCCTAGCGCCACTTCGAGACAGGAAATCTGTGGACCAAAATTCTGTGTTCTCCGTGTAAGATTCGGACGCTGGCGACAAACGCGCATCGGCACAGGAACACCCGGTCTCACGGCAGCGGCGTATGACCAATTAACCTAAAACAAAAAATAAGGCAGACCGGGGCGGCGCCACTCACGCCGCGGGCACTGGTTTACTCGCTAAGCTTCACCACGCCGTCCTGATCGGGGCAGGTTTTCAAGGCTTCTGCGGCTGTCTGACCGTCCGCCAGCGGCGCATCCGGCCAGATTTCGGCGAGCGGGATCAGAACAAAAGCACGGTCTCCCATGCGCGGGTGTGGCAATTCCAGATCGGACTCGTTCACGCTTCTGGTCCCGTAAATCAGGACATCAATATCAATGATCCGTGGCCCCCAGCGAATGTCCCGGACGCGGCCCAGCTCGGTTTCAATTGCCAGACACCGCGCCAACAGGTCCTGAGGCGACAAGATAGTGTCGACGACAGCACAAATGTTCCGATAGTCGTCCTGTGGAACCGGGCCCCAAGGCGGTGTGCTGTAGTCAGATGACCTGGCGACAACCGTAATCCCCTCACTGGCGTCCAGTTGGTCCAGCGCTTTTTTCAAATGCGCGGCCGTGTCGCCTATGTTCGACCCGAGCCCAAGGGCACATCGTGTCGGTGCAGCCGATTCCGCTGCGGCAAGGTTCGTTTGATGGAGGGTCATTTATACAGGGTTCCGTTCCAATCGCGTTGCCTGCGATATACGCACACAATCTGCATGTGGACGTACGTCATGAACTCTTAATATAGCAGCCCCCTTGATAACGGCTGTCATATGCACCGCGATGGAGCCAAAAAGCCGCTCATCGGTCTCAACGCCCAAAACCGCACCGATCATACGTTTCCGCGATGCGCCAGCCAGAATGGGCAGACCGTGCTTCTGCAAGGTTTCAAGCCGGTTCAGGATGAGAAAATTCTGATCAATGGTTTTTCCAAAGCCAAATCCCGGGTCGAGGATCTGCTTTTCTTTCGCGATGCCGGCCCGCTCGGCCAACGCCATGGATGTTTCAAAAAACCGGTCCATGTCTGCGAGGATGTCAATGTCGGCATCGGCGTGATCGCGGTTGTGCATCATTACAACCGGCACACCGAGTTCGGCAACCGTATCAGCCATCGCCGGATCTTTTTGCAGGCCCCAGACATCGTTGACGATCGCGGCACCAGCAGCACCAGCCCGGCGCACGATCTCCGCCTTGTAGGTGTCGATCGAGACCGGACAGCCAAGCTCACAAACAGGTTCGAGAACAGGCGCCAGACGTGACCACTCATCCTCCAGCCCAACGGGTTCAGATCCGGGCCGCGTGCTTTCCGCACCAATGTCCAGAATGTCGGCCCCATCGGCTATCATCGACCGGGCATGATCCAAGGCTGCGTCCGCCGCATCGAACCGGCCGCCATCGGAAAAGGAATCCGGGGTCACGTTCAAAATGCCCATCACATGGGCGCGTCTCTCCGGCAAGGTGTAGGCAGCAGCTTTGGCCATCAGTCGTCCTTCATCGTCCAACAATTGGACCAGAAGCCTCGTCTGATGCCCCGCTCTTGACGGCAGGTCAAGCAAATGAACCCCACGGACACGGGATAATCATGACGTGGTTATTCGGCTGCGGCGTGCTGGGTATCCTGGCCGCGCAGCAGCAGGTAACAGACAACACCCGCCACTGGCATTGCCGGAAGCACAAAAGCAAGCCCGAGAACAGGATCACCGACCATGGCAACGATCAGGCTGGCAGCCACACCGCCGCCAAACTGCAGGAAGCCAAGCATGGACGACGCCGCCCCTGCAATGTGCGGGAACGGGGCCATGGAGTCAGTAAAGCTCGCCGGAAGAACAAACGCCAGGGCGAAAACAAACAAGCCAACGGGCGCCATGACGGACGCTACGGAGGGCTCTTGTGTCAGGGTCATGGCGCACATCAAAACAGAGGCAACAACCAGCATGGCCAATCCGAAAGGCACGAGCTTGTGCGCGTCGGTTACCTTCAAGAGCTGCCCAGTTATCACAGTGCCAAGAATAAACGACCCGGACTGCAGGATCATGGTAAGGCCGAAGACAGAGGGCGACAGGCCGACTTCGTAGATCAGCACGAACGGCAGCACAGTTGCGAGGGCATAGATGTTGCCGAGGCCACAGCCGATTAGGATTGCCGGCGCAAGAAACCGTGGATCTTTCAAAAGCGTGGTGTAATTGATGGCGAGCTGACGCGGGTTCAGGTGATGTTTGCCCGGAGACGGGTTCGTTTCCACCTGAAAAACGGTCACGGCCACCATCAGCGCAACGCCGTAAATGACCATGCACCAGAAGACTTCCCGCCAGCCGAAGAGCTCAAGCACAAACCCGCCGATCGTCGGCGAGATTGCCGGTCCGAGAGCAAGCATCATGGCGATGGTGTTCATGATCCGGGCCGACGCCTGACCGGTAAACTGATCCCGCACAATTGCCCGCGACACGGAAATCCCGATCGCCGCTCCAACCCCTTGAAGGGCGCGGGCGGCCACCATGAACTCCACCGTCGGGCTGAATGTCGCAAGCACGCTGGAGATCAGATAGATGCCGAGAAACAGGATTGTGACCGGCTTGCGGCCGAAAGCGTCGGTCAACGGTCCGCACACCAGTTGTGTGGCGGCAAATCCTGCGAAATAAGATGTCAGGGTCAGCTTCACCGCACCGTCGGTTGTGCCGAAAAACTCAACCAGCGCCGGCATGGCAGGCGTATAAAGCGCCATGGAAATGGGCCCAACGGCCACAAGACCGGCGCCGAGCAGTGCCGTTCTGCGGGCACTCATCAAAGTCGCGGGTGCTGCTGTCATTTGCCCTTCCCATTCGGCGAAAGCAGCAAAAGGCTATCCTTCATATTTTGAAGAAGGGTTTCCAGCACCTTGCGGTCGTCCCCCATCACACCTTCAAGCGCCCGCGCCCGAACGCCCTCCAGTGCAACACTTATGCGCTCCAGCAGCGGGTCAGCGTCTTCCGTCAGCTGCACCAGTTTGGCGCGTTTGTCGGACGGATCGGGCTGGCGCCTTATGAGTCCGGACTTTTCCAGCGAGTCCAGATACCCCACCAGGGTCATCGGCTCTACATACATGGCATCAGCCAAGACCGCCTGCCGATTGCCCGGCATCCGCCAGACATAAAACAACGTCCGGGCTTCGCCAACGGTCAGTCCTGTTTCGACATCGGCAAGGGCTGCCTCGAACTGACGGCGAAGCATGCGCGCCAGGTCGACAATCAGCATGGTCACACCGATATTGGGTGGTGGTAGTGTCATAAACCGCTCAAATTAATAAGGTTACCTTACTAATTAGGACGGAGGTTCATTTCTGTCAATGCGCAGAACTACCACTGCATTGCACAATTGCCGGACTGCGCGTATAAAGGCGCCAAATTCGGCCCGGCAGAAACGGACTGCAGCCGATCACGGAAATTCAAATCCAGACATGCTGCGGGCTCCAATTTGGGCCCGCTATGTCTTTTGGAGCCCAACTCATGAAACTGCGTAACATTGCCATCATCGCGCACGTCGACCATGGCAAAACCACTTTGATCGACGTCCTTCTGAAGCAATCCGGCGCGTTCCGCGACAACCAGCGCACCGAAGAACGCATGATGGATAGCAACGACATCGAGCGCGAGCGCGGCATCACCATCCTGGCGAAAGTCACCTCGCTGGTCTGGAAAGACACCCGCATCAACATCGTTGACACACCAGGCCACGCCGACTTCGGCGGCGAGGTGGAGCGCATCTTGCACATGGTCGACGGCGTAATCCTTCTGGTGGACGCTGCAGAAGGCCCGATGCCGCAGACCAAGTTCGTGCTCGGCAAAGCATTGAAACTCGGACTTAAGCCGATCGTTGCCATCAACAAGATCGACAAACCGGAACAGCGCGCCGACGAAGTTCTTGACGAAGTGTTCGACCTGTTTGCCTCCCTTGATGCCAACGAAGACCAGCTCGACTTCCCGGTCCTTTACGGCTCTGCCAAGCAGGAGTGGATGGCGCTGGAGCCGGACGGGCCGCAGGACAACATGGATCCGCTGTTCGACATGGTTCTGGACAAGGTCGCGCCACCGCAGTCGGAAGACGGCTCATTCAAGCTTTTGGCGACCACCATCCAGTCCGATCCGTTCCTCGGCCGCATCCTGACCGGACGCATCGTCTCCGGCACTGCCACGCCCAATATGCCGATCAAGGCCCTCAGCCGCGACGGCAAACAGGTCGAGACCGGACGCGTGTCCAAGGTGCTTGCTTTCCGTGGTCTGGAGCGTCAGCCGATCGAGCAAGGCGAAGCAGGTGACATCGTCTCTATCGCCGGCCTGACCAAGGCGACCGTGGCCGATACCATTTGTGCACCAGACGTCAGCGACGCGTTGCAGGCTCAGCCGATCGATCCGCCAACGCTCTCCATGACCTTCCGCGTCAATGACAGCCCGCTTGCCGGCACCGAAGGTTCCAAGGTTCAGTCCCGCGTTATCCGCGAACGCCTGATGAAGGAAGCTGAGGGCAACGTCGCCCTGAAAGTCGAGGAAACTGACGAGCCGGACGCGTTCACCGTTTCCGGACGCGGTGAACTTCTGCTTGCCATCCTGATCGAAAACATGCGCCGCGAAGGCTTTGAACTTGGCGTTGGCCGGCCGCAGGTTGTGTTCCAGCATGACAGCGAAGGCAAACGCCTTGAGCCAATCGAAGAAGTCATCATCGATGTTGATGAAGAATTCTCCGGGACGGTTGTCCAGAAGCTGCAGGAACGCAAGGCCGACCTCCTGGAAATGAAGCCGTCCGGCGGTGGCCGCACCCGTCTAGTGTTCAACGCCCCGACCCGCGGTCTCATCGGCTACCAGGCCGAACTGATGTCGGATACCCGCGGCTCCGCGATCTTCAACCGCCTGTTCCACGGCTACGAGCCATACAAGGGCCCGATCCAGGGGCGCCATACCGGCGTTCTGCTGTCCAACGGCACTGGTGAAGCTGTTGCCTACGCTCTGTTCAACCTGGAAGACCGCGGCCCGATGATGATCGATCCGGGCACCAAGGTTTATCCGGGCATGATCATCGGCGAACACACCCGCGGCAACGATCTGGAAGTCAACGTCCTGAAAGGCAAGCAGCTGACCAACATCCGCTCTGCCGGCAAGGACGACGCGGTGAAGCTCACCACCCCGATCCGCCTGACGCTGGAAGCCGCGCTCTCCTACATCGCGGACGACGAGCTGGTGGAAGTGACCCCGGATTCAATCCGCCTGCGCAAGGCCGAACTCGACCCGCACGAGCGCAAGCGCGCCGAACGCGCCATGAAAAAAGAAAGCGCCTAAGTTTTCTGATTTACTAAGTGGTATGAGTTTGAAAAGCCCGGGTCGCAAGATCCGGGTTTTTTTTTGTTTTTAGCGTCTCGGTATGGATCCCCGCACGAGGCGGGGATGACGCCAGTGGGTTTTTGCTGAGACTATTCTTTGTCCGCGATGTCCCGGCCTCTGAGCCGGGACAGGCTACTCACGTCCGGGACGGCCAAGCGCACATGCGATGCCGGCGAGTCCAAAAATCTTATCCACGCCCCTCACCCCTGCCCGTATACTTCTCCCGTGCCTGTTCAACAGGCTTTCCGGGGGACCGTCCCTTGGAAGGGAACAGGCCGGGCGGGGCTGGGGGAAAGAGGTAACGGTTCTTTCCTGGCAGGTCCGGTGGTCAATGATCCCGGGGACCGTAGACCCGGGTGGAGCGGTGCGGCTGCGGAGGGCGCGGTGCGGGGGTGGCAACACTCAAGCGTCTGTTCGCAAGTCGGATCCACCATTGCCATGAGAAACAGCCCGGGCGGGGCGTGACAGCTTTTGCCGAAGAAACATTTTGAACAAGTAGCGCAAGGCAAAGCCTGGCGCGCCCCGCCACTCCTGTGCTGGACAGGAGGCGATACAGCAAAAACGCCGGAGGAGGTCCTCGCGGCGCTTTTGGTTCTGGCGCAGTCTGTTTGCGCCGTGTCTGTTTGTGCCGTCCCGGCCTTTGAGCCGGAACCAAGGCCCCGGGAGAAGTAGCCGGTCAGGCGGCCCTTTGCTTGAGTGGAGAAAAACGCACTGCATTGGTCTGCCGGACCACACTCAAGAGGCACAGCCCGCCAATCACCAGCTCAACCACCAGCGCCGTCACCAGCCCGCTGTGCGGCGCGCCGTCCAACCCCATGCTGACAAAGCGGCCAAACGCATAGGCAAGAAACACGGTGGCACCAAGCGCTGCGGAAAACCGGCTCACACCGGACAGGAAGGCTCCGGCCAGAATGAGAGCCCCAAGCGCTGTCAGGCTGGCGCCCGGTGCGCGCAGCTCATTCAAAAGGCTCGGATTGCTGCCGAGCGCAATGTCATAGGCGGCGTAAAAACCTGCCGGCACGACGGTGATCGCAAAGCCGACGCCGAGCGCCGTCACACCGGCAACGCCAAGGATTGCTCTGTCAAACCATTGAGTGGTCATGGTCTATCTCCTTTTGTCTTCAGATTCAGGCAGCTGCTGACCAGGCGCCGGAGCGCGCGGCATCCCGGGCGTAGTCTTTAAAATCGCGCGGCGGGCGGCCAATGGCGCGCTGAACCCCATCGGTAAGGTGGGCGTTGCGGCCATCCAGCGTTTCGCGGGCGATCTCGGTGATGACACCGGCGATCATCTCGCCACTGGAGCGGGCAACTTCTGCATGGAATTCTTCGAAAGAGATCGGCAGATGCTGAACCGGCCGCCCGATTGCTGTGGAGAGCTCTTGCGCCATGTCGGCAAAGCTCATCAGGCGCGGGCCGGTCACTTCATAGAGTTCGCCGTCATGTCCGTCCTCGGTCAGAGCTGCGACAGCGACCGCTGCAATATCGTCGACATCGACGATCGGTTCGCGGACTTCGCCACCCGGCATCGGCAAAACACCGGCCATGACGGGACCAAAAAGCGCGCCTTCCGAGTAATTCTGCGCAAACCAGGCTGCGCGCACGATGGTGAACGCGACACCTGACTTGCGGACAATGTTTTCAGCGCGCTCGGCATGATGTTCGCCGCGCCCGGTCAAAAGCACCAGTTTTTCGACACCGGCGTCTTTCGCCATTTTGGTGAACGCCTCGACATGCTCCACAGCACCAGGGAACGCGATGTCGGGAAAGTAAGAAACATATGCGGCAGAGACGCCGTCGAGCGCCGGACCCCAGGTTTGCGGCTGGTCCCAATCAAACGGCACCGGCGCGCTGCGCGATCCGCGGCGGATGGAAATGCCTTTGTCTTCCAGCGATTTGGCGATGCGGGAGCCGGTCTTGCCGGTCGCGCCGATTACGAGAATGGTCTTGTTTTGCATGGGTCGTCTCCGGATCAACTGTTTCGATAACCCGAAGATATGGATTTCAGGCAGACGAACAATTCTTGAACGTCTAAACTTCTTATCCGATCGTCCAGATAATATGGACGGACAGAAAATTTTATGTCACAGTCTTGCTCATGATGATGACTGCCAACCAGCATGTGCCGGACCCGAACGCGATCGCACAACCGCTCGGTGATCCCCTCGGAGAAATCCTGCACCTTCTCAAACTCACCGGCACGTTTTATTGCCAGTCCCGGCTCACCGCGCCCTGGGGAGTCGCGATCCCGGGCTTTGACAATGTGATGAGTTTCGCCGTGATCATAGGCGGGCGCTGCTGGATGACGGTCGGTGGCGGCGAGCCGTTTCAGGTGGAAAAGGGCAACCTGGTGCTGATGACCAAGGGGCAGGAACTCAACTTCAGAAGCGATCTGAAAGCCCCACTTTTGACACTTGATGAGTTGCCGATCCGGAAGGTCACGGAGCTCTATGAAACGCTGGAATTTGGCGGCGGCGGTGAGGAAACCAGCATCATGTACGGCATCGTCCGCCTAGATCATGCTGCCAGCGGGCTGTTGATGCAGCTCCTGCCTGAAGTCTTAAAGATCGACACCTGGACTGAAGATGCCGGTAGCTGGTTGCAGGGCACACTGCAATTCATCGCGAGGGAAGCGCGGGAACTGCGGCCGGGTGGTGAGACCGTAATCACCCGGCTTGCCGATGTTGTGGTGATCGAGGCGATCCGCCGCTGGATCAATACGGCACCAGAGGCCAACAGGGGTTGGCTGAAAGCCGCCCGCGATCCGCAAATCGGCCGGGCCGTGCTGGCAATCCACAGGGCTCCGGCCGACAGCTGGACGCTGGAAACCCTGGCCGACGTCGCCGGCATGTCGCGCTCGGCCTTCTCAGCCCGTTTCACAGAACTCGTCGGGATGCCGGCAATTGAATACCTGACCTTCTGGCGGATGCATCTTGCCCGTGCACGGCTCCTGGAGACGAGTCAGCCCATCGCCGCCATCTCAGCAAGTCTCGGCTATCAGTCCGAACCGGCCTTTAACCGGGCCTTCAAACGGGTGTTTCACATTCCGCCCGGACAGGTTCGCAAAGCCCGAGCTGCCAACATCTGATGCCGAGTTCCTGACACCCGGCGCCCTTTCGCCTTTTGGGGGCCTTTTCTTGTGCGGCGCAAACAGGTTTAATCCGGCCAACGCAAATTTCACGGGAGGCACGGGTGAGCAAGACGAACGCGGGTAATTTTTTCGAGGACTTTCAAATCGGTCAGGTGATCAAACACGCCACGCCGCGGACAATCACCTCCGGCGACCAGGCGCTGTACACCGCGCTTTACGGCTCCCGTTTCGCGGTCCAGTCCTCCGACGCTTTCGCCCGTGCGCTCGGTTATGCCCACGCTCCGGTGGACGACCTCCTGACGTTTCACATGGTCTTCGGCAAGACCGTGCCGGACATCTCTCTGAATGCCGTTGCCAATCTCGGCTATGCCGGTGGCCGGTTTCTTGCGCCGGTTTATCCAGGCGACACGCTGTCGACCGTCTCGGAAGTGATCGGCAAGAAGGAAAACTCCAACGGCAAAACCGGCGTCGTTTACGTGCGCTCCACCGGCTATTCGGACGACGGCACGGAAGTGCTGGATTATGTGCGTTGGGTCATGGTGAAGAAGCGCGATGTGACCAGCCCGCCGCCCGATGCTGTTGTGCCGGATCTGCCCGCTGCCATCGACCCGCAGGCGCTCGGCAACGCCGTCCCGCTGCTTGATACCGTACACTGGGAAAATGACCTTTCCGGCTCGCCTTTCCGCTGGGCCGACTACGAAACCGGCGAAAAAATCGACCACGTCGACGGAATGACTGTGGAAGAGGCCGAGCACCAGATGGCGACCCGGCTCTACCAGAATACTGCCAAGGTGCATTTTAACCTGCATACGGAATCCGAAAGCCGGTTTGGCAAACGCCTGATCTATGGTGGGCACGTGATTTCGCTCGCAAGAGCCTTGTCCTTCAACGGTCTTGCCAATGCCTTCCATGTCGCCGGGATCAACGGCGGCCGCCATGTGGCCCCGCTCTTTGCCGGCGACACTGTCTATGCCTGGTCGGAAGTTCTGGAAAAGGCAGAGATCGATGGCCGGTCGGACGTTGCGGCCCTGCGGCTGCGGCTCGTCGCCACGAAAAACCGCGCCTGTGCCGATTTCCCACTGAAGGATGCCGACGGCAAGTACGAAGATGGCGTCATTCTCGACTTCGACTACTGGGCATTAATGCCGAAATAACGGGATAGACTTTCCAAGCCAAATCGGCGAGCGTTCCGGTTCAAATACCAACCGGAGGCAAGCTGATGAAAACGGTCTCTTTCACACAGATGAAGGACGGCACCAAGGAGGATTACGATCTTCTGGCAGAGGCCGAAAAGCCGTTTCATGTTGCAACCGCAGACAGGATACTCGCCGAGCTGAAACGGCAGGGCGAGGACACCATGACCGGTTACAAGATCACCCGGATGGAGCACGGCCTTCAGTCGGCAACCCGTGCGCTCCGGGAAGGTGCCGACATCGACTGGGTAGTCGGCGCGCTCTTGCATGATATCGGTGATGGCTTGGCACCGCAGAACCACGACCGGTTTTCCGCCGAAGTCATCCGCCCGTTCGTGCGCGACGAGGTTGCCTGGGTGGTTGAACATCACGGCATCTTCCAGATGCTTTACTACGCAAAGCACTACAACTGGGATGAAAACGCCCGCGACCGGTTCAAGGACCATCCGCACTTTCAAGCGTGCGCGGATTTCTGCGAGCGTTGGGATCAGGCGTCCTTCGATCCGGACTACAAAAGCGAAACGCTGGAAACCTTCGAGCCGATGGTGCGCGAGGTCTTTGACCGCAAGGCCTATGATCCGGCCGTCATCCAGGAGAGTGTTTCTACCGGGCTACCAAAGCTCGCTAAATAGAAGCGGATTTTAAGGTTTTTGAGCCGGCACCACGTCGGTTGCGATTGGACCGACCCCAGCTTCTGCAGCCTTCGGTCCGAACGGCACCCAGCGCTTGAAGAAATTGGCTGTGGAGCTCGACCGGCTTTCATTGTTCGCCGCAAAGGCGGCTTCCACCGGTTGATTTTCTGCCGGAGATTCGGCATTTGAGACGGCCGTTGGCGGTGTCTCTGCCGCTGCAGCTTCTGATGCGGCTGCGACGGGGTCTTCCGTACCCTCGTCGCCGAAGCTCAGGACCTCGGCAATCTGGCTTTGCCGGTCCTCCCACCGCTGCTTGCGCTCTTCGCGGGCATCAAGCCGGGCCACGATGGTTTCAAATTTCTCGCTGTCACGGTTCTGCTTGGCCGCAACCGCCATGGCAATGCGCGGGCTGACTTCATAAGCCGGACATTTCGCACTGGCACGGAACGGCACCCCATCGACCAAGGGCGTCGCGTCAAAGACGTATTTCTTTTCGCAGACTGAAATCGCCGGAGGCGTATTGGTCACCTCGAAATGATCATATCCGGTCTTGAGCATCTTCCAGAATGCCAGGTGCTGACTGTCGTAATGCTTTGCCAGATTTTCGGGCGTCATCCGGAACGGGAAGGCCTGCACCTGGAAAGACCGTGCCCCGCCCTTGAAGCTGTCGCGAGCCAGCGCGTAGATATCCTGCACCTGTTCATCGGTCATGGCATAACAGCCGCGCGAAGAACATGCACCGTGAACCATCAGATGCGAGCCAGTGCGCCCATGGGCCTGGTCATAGCGATTGGGGAACCCGAGATTGAACGCCAGATGGTAACTGGAGTTAGGATTCATCAAGGCCGGCGTCACCTCATAAAAACCTTCCGGAGCCTGACGGTCGCCTTCCTTGAATTTTGGTCCAAGTTTACCAGACCATTTGCAGATCTCGAACTCTTCCAGGAGCTTGAATTTGCCCGTCCGCGTCTGCTTCCAGACCTCCAGTTCGGATTCTTCCTTGAAAATCCGGATCATGATCGGTGATGTGGAAGGCATGTTGAGATCGGCCATCTTGCGCTTGATGGACGCGCTCACAGGAGCTTTGTGCTTGTTGGGACCAGAGGCGAAGTCATCGGCCTGGCATCCGACCAACACGCCGGCCAAAAGAACGGCTGCAACACGGGTGCACGCACGTTTATACATGCGTTGATGGTCCGCCTGCCGGTTTTCCGCTGAAGACGAGAAACGCCCGAAGATCATGTACCTGTCCCAAACTGATCGGATCTTGTTCAGCCGTTTGTGTATCGGCTGGCCAAAACTCCCATCTCGCCCCCAAAGACCAAGCTAGGCAAGGATGGTTGATGATACGTTACTGTATCTGCAGAAAGGCAGCGAACCACAATCCGGTGATAAACACAGCTATCCCGCTGGCTCTTTTCGCAGTTCTGCCTCAGTGACGGCAGAATCTGGCCACACAATGGCGAAAAGCCGCCAAGCAGCGGCCTTTCATCAAAATCTCGTCAGAAAAGACGGATCAGGAGAGCGTCCGGCCAATAGCGATGAACTTCTCGCGCCGCTGCTTGCGCAGCTGATCGGCGCTCAGCCCCGCCAGTTGCTTCAACTCTTCCTCGATCGCCGATCCGGCGGTGTCGATGACAATCTCGCGGGCACGGTGCGCGCCGCCAACCGGTTCATCGACAATGCTGTCGATGACACCCAGCTGTTTCAAATCCTGAGCTGTGATCTTGAGAGCTGTTGCTGCGTCCTGAGCCTTGGCGCTGTCGCGCCACAAGATGGATGCGGCTCCTTCCGGTGAAATCACCGAATAGATGGCATGCTCCATCATCAAGACCTTGTTGGCCGTGGCAACTGCGATCGCGCCACCTGAGCCGCCCTCACCGATCACCACCGCAACAGACGGCGTACCAAGGCCAAGGCCAGCATCCGTCGACCGGGCGATTGCCTCGGATTGACCACGCTCTTCGGCACCGCGGCCTGGATAGGCACCGGATGTGTCCACAAACGAAATCAGCGGCAAGCCGAAACGCTCAGCCATTTCCATGACGCGCACGGCCTTGCGGTATCCTTCCGGGCGCACCATGCCGAAATTGTGTTTCAGCCGGGTTTCGGTGTCGTGGCCCTTTTCCTGGCCAAGCACGGCAACGGACTGACCGCGGAACCGGCCAATGCCAGCCACAAGTGCATGGTCTTCAGCGAAGTTCCGATCACCTGCGAGTGGGATGAAATCCTCGATCAAGCCGGTGATGTATTCAATCGCATGCGGCCGGTCCGGATGACGTGCCACGAGTGTTTTCTGCCACGGTGTCAGCTTCGCGTAGATGTCTTTCAGCGTCTGCGCGGACTTCGTTTTCAGCCGGTCGATTTCGCTTTCAACATGAACAGCTTCACCATCTTCTGCGGCCAAAGCCCGCAATTCCTGGATCTTGCCTTCAATGTCGGCGACGGGCTTTTCGAATTCCAAATAGCTGTGCATGTACTCGCTAACCTGAAACATGTCGGACCCGCAGCTTTCTGCGGAGCCGAAAATCAAGAACCGGGAACACAGATGTCCCATCGGCATGGTGATGAGGGCTGTATCAAGAGACGGGAAGTGGTGCAAGCCTTCCCGGCAACTCAGATCCCGCCAGCCTGATCAACTTCTGCAACAGACTGGCTTGGCATTCAATAGAAGACCATCGGACAGCGGGGTTTGGATCCCGAAAATGTTGCTAACGTGCAGCCTGATCGCTGCCATTGCCACCAATGTTGAGTTTCGAGGCTTCAACGAGTAACCGGCCGTTTTTCGTTGCAATCGAGATCCGGTAGGGCACCAGAACATTGTCCCGGCCCATCGGCGCCAGCCAGATTTCCATCGGCGCCTTCGCCATGTATTTCACCGACGCCTTGGACGGACGGTGGCCTGCAACCGGAACCCATTTGGCTTTACACACCACGACCGGGCCGTCATAACCGCGACCGGAAACCTCCTTGGTGCCCTGGTAGGACAGTTTGATGTCGAACCGGGTCCAACCGTCAAAAATCGGCAATTTGCGCGAACAGGCTTTCGGACCAAGGCTGTCTTTTGCCCGCCGGACCGGCATCAACGCAGCGCTTAGTGGATCCATCGCGTTGCGGCGATGGCGGTTTGTCACCTTGATGCGCTCCGCATTCGGCTTGAATTGCGGCGTCACTTCCATGGACCGGATGTTACCCGAGCCCTGGTTCAGGTTGACGTAGAAATCCAGATTGGCCGCATGTGAGGCCATCCGGTACTTGGACGGCACCACCTTGGAACCGACAAGCCAGCCGGATGCTTCCGCACCGCCCTTTCCGGTCGAAAACAACGTTCCGATCCCGGCCGGTTCCATATTGACCTTGGCCGAATAGGCATTTCCCTGCATCACCAGAGAGAGCGTCCCTCGAGCAACCTTGAACCCGGCAATCGATATGGAATAGACGCCCCCGACGGTGCTCTTCTTAGCGTGCGCCGGAGTAACCAGGAGAGCGGCGGCCAAAAAAGGCAGAACTGCAATCCGTCCAATTGACTTTATACCAATCACTTCAAAACCTCCGCGCCGCACTGCCGGCGGCGTTCGCGCCCCCGCGCCAAGGATGTTCCGCAAGGTCAACAATAACATGAAATCACCCTTGCGAACCGTGTCAATTCTTCTCAATCTTGGTAACTCACTGGTTAACGCATTGCCGAATGCGGAATAAAAGTAAGGAATCGCATCAAAGGCGCGCAGATGTCTTGACGTTCGCGCGCACTCCCTTTATAGCGGGGCAACTTTTTTCCGAGAATTGCCGGAGACGATGTCGCCGGACCTCAGGTCCGCGCCGCTTCCGGTTGGTCTTGCTGGGTTCCTGTAACGGCCCAGCCACAAAAACAAAAGGTGATATGATGGCTCGCCGTTGCGAACTCTCTGGCAAAGACGTGATGACAGGCAACAACGTCTCTCACGCAAACAACAAATCCCGCCGCCGGTTCCTGCCGAACCTGTGCAACGTGTCCCTGATGAGCGACACGCTCGGCGAGACATTTAAGCTGAAAGTCAGCGCCCATGCTCTGCGTTCTGTTGAGCACCGCGGTGGCCTTGATGCGTACCTGATGAAAGCTTCCGACGCTGAGCTTTCCGACAACGCACGCAAGATCAAAGTCAGCATCAAGCGCAAGCAGGAAGAAGCTGCTGCTGCTGCTTAACCCTTAAGGGGTCAAAAATGGAAAAAACCCGGAGTTTCTCCGTGGCCGATCTCGCCATCGCGGTGTTCGCGATGGCGATTGTCGTTGTGGCCTCGAATTTTCTGGTCCAATTCCCGGTCGAGCACACGCTGGCCGGAGTTAACCTGGCGGACCTCCTTACCTGGGGCGCCTTCACCTATCCGATCGCGTTTCTGGTCACGGACCTGACGAACCGGCGCTTTGGCCCGTCCGCGGCCCGGAAAGTCGTTCTAACCGGCTTTGTGATCGCGATTGTTGTCCCGATGGTGTTCTGGACGTTCAACGAAGCCTTCACGACCCCCCGGATCCTCGTCGCCTCAGGAACAGCGTTTCTTGTTGCCCAACTGCTCGACGTGACGATATTCGACCGTCTCCGCCGCTTGACCTGGTGGAAAGCGCCGATCGCCTCATCACTGATCGGCTCCATGATCGACACCCTCCTGTTCTTCGGGATTGCCTTTGCCGCGGCCTTCGCCTTCATTGACGTCATTTTTGGCATGGAAGACGGCTCGCTTGCGTTCCCGGTTCCCTTCCTCGGGATTGCCGATGCCTTCCAGGTCCCGCTGTGGGCTTCGCTGGCCGTTGGCGACTTCATGGTCAAGATGCTGGTTGCTGTTGCTTTGCTCGCTCCCTACCGGTTTGTGCTGAACATGTTCCAGCCGCAACCAAACGGATCAGCCGCCTAAGGTAAGGCTCAATAAATCTTTCAAAAGGCGCCCATTGCGGCGCCTTTTTCATTGTTCATTCAAACGGAAGCGCAGAAGCAGGGTGCGTTGCAACAGCGAACGGTTGTTGTCGGACAAGAGCGTCAGGATAGTGTCACCGGCCGCATTCTGGTGGACGGCCAGGGCTTCCATATTGTCGATTTGGTAATTGAAGTCCGCCTCCAAAAGGATTTCTCCATCCAAAGCCGCTCCAGCCTTGAGATCGCTGCCCGGAAGCCGCCGCAAGCGCAGACCAATGAGATCCTTCATGTTAAAGCGCCGCTCCATGAGGAGCAGGTCGCCATCCGGCAAGAAAGCCGCATCGGTTACATCAAAGCGGTCATGGCGTTTGATAGAGAACTCTTCAGCGCCGTCCGAACCAAGAATAAACCCGAGGAAATCATGTTCATCGCTAGGTGTTGTTTCGCTGATCGCAATCAACTTGCCATCAAGCAGGCCGCCTGCCGGTCCTGCGGCCAGGGCTTCTATGCCCGTGTTGCGCGGTAACCTGTCCAGCGCCTTCGGCAAGGATAGCTGACCAAGCATTCTTTCATCCCCGGTCAGGAGCGGCCACTCATAATGATACACTGCGTGATTGCGCTCTGCAGACACATAGAGACCGGTGGCATTGAGGGTCAGCGCCTCGGTGTCATGTCCCCAGCGGGCTCTGAGTGACTTTCCATCCGCACCTAACAGGACCGCGTAACGCAGATCCGACAGCCCAGTTGGAGCACCTTCGTCCGTTTGCTCGACCGTGGCGGCAACCCAGTGGCCATTGTCGGTCACAGCAAGCAAGCGATTGCCGTCATCAAGACTGATCACCCCAGATAATCCGCCGGTCTTGCGATCAGAAGCCAGGATCTCGAAACCGCCCAGAAACGTCAGCTTCCCGAACTCAGTGTTCGAATGGCCGATATGGAAGGTCTCAATCGGCCGTGTCTTCACCCGGACCTGTTTAGCTTCATCCAGGAGACTTTCGGCAGACACTGGCGCGGAAAACGAGAGAACCGCTGCAGCCAGTCCGGCTGCAGCGGTCCTTATAAACTTAGAGAAGAAAGCGCTCATGCCCTCATAACCTGCTCACCTGCGTCCAGCCCGGCGCTGACGGCCTCTGCCGAATTGCGCGGCCATCTGGACCTCGTCGTCAAAGAGGTCCGCAAGCTGGTCGGTCATCGCGCCTGCAAGCTCTTCGGCGTCGACGATGGTGACGGCCCGGCGATAGTAACGTGTCACGTCGTGGCCAATGCCGATCGCAATGAGCTCCACCGGCGACCGCGTTTCAATGTCCTCGATCACATAGCGCAGGTGACGCTCCAGATAGTTGCCCGGATTGACCGACAAGGTCGTGTCATCAACCGGTGCGCCGTCTGAAATCATCATCAGGATGCGCCGTTGTTCCGGCCGTGCCATCAACCGGTCATGCGCCCAGAGCAGGGCCTCACCGTCAATGTTCTCTTTCAAGAGGCCTTCGCGCATCATCAAACCAAGATTGCGGCGGGCGCGCCGCCAGGGCGCATCTGCTGACTTGTAGATGATATGCCTTAGATCATTCAGCCGGCCCGGTGTAGGCGGTTTGCCAGCACCAATCCAGCTTTCGCGCGACTGACCACCCTTCCAGGCTTTCGTTGTGAAACCAAGGATTTCAACTTTCACGCCGCACCGTTCCAGCGTCCGCGCAAGAATGTCGGCACAGGTGGCTGCCACCGTAATCGGACGGCCGCGCATGGAACCGGAGTTGTCCAGAAGAAGTGTGACGACGGTATCCCGGAAGTTGGTGTCCCGCTCTTGCTTGAAAGCCAGAGGCGCCATCGGATCGGTCACAGCCCGGGTCAGGCGTGCGGTATCGAGAAGACCTTCTTCGAGGTCGAAATCCCAGGCCCGGTTCTGCTGGGCCATCAATTTGCGCTGCAACCGGTTGGCAAGACGGGCAACAGCCCCTTGCAGATGGGTCAACTGCTTGTCGAGGAACCCGCGCAAGCGATCCAGCTCGGCGGTGTCACACAGCTCTTCAGCCGTGATTGTTTCATCGAACTGGGTCGTAAACACCCGATAATCGGATTCCGGCGGCTTGTTGGAGAAGGGATGATCCTGACGGTCACTCTCGCCAGCTTCTTCAGAATCGTCAGCCATGTCCTGGTCGACCATCTGGTCGAAGTCCGCTTCTGAGGCTTCCGTGTCACCGGCGTCCTGCTCCTCCCCGGAAAGTTCCATTTCCTGGGGTGCAGCTTCCTGCTCACCGCTGTCCTCTTCGGTATCGTCCCCGGTTTCGGCTTCGTCGTTGTTGCCGGCGTCGTCGTTTTGCTCCGGATCGAGGTCCTCGTCCTGCTCACCCAGCTCATCCGCCATATCGAGAGATTTCAGAACGTCACGCAGACGCGAGGCAAACCCGTTCTGGTCCTCAACCTCGGCTTCGAGACTGTCAAGCTCCGCGCCCGCCTTGTTCTCCACCCAGTCGCGCCACATGTCGACCAGCTTGGCCGCACTTTCCGGCGGCTTGGCACCGGTCAAGCGTTCGCGCACGATCAGCGACAGGGCATCCTGAAGGGGTGCTTCTTCCCGGCTCGCGATATCCGGCGCACCGGACTTGCGGAACTTGTCGTTGAGCATGACGGCCAGGTTGTCGGCAACACCCTGCATCCGGCGCGCGCCGACCGCTTCACAGCGCGCTTGTTCAACAGATTCGAAGATCGCCCGCGCATCCATGCCTTGCGGCATGTTCTTGGCGTGCACTGCCTTGTCGTGACAGGCAATCTTGAGCGCCATGGAATCCGAGAGCCCGCGCGTGACCGCGACCTCGTGCGCATTCAGCTTACGGGACGGTTCAGGCAAGCGGGCAGACAGGCCCGACAAGCCCGGCCGGTCGCCGGAGAATGTAACTTCCAGCTCCGCCTCGCCCGAAATCGCCCGCATGGTGCCGGCAACGGACTGTTTCAGCGGTTCCGTCGTCGGGGCGGGCTTGTTGCCCGGAAGAGAGTTGCTACCTGGCCGCGGCGCCATAGGGACCTCAGCTCATTACAACGTTGACAGCGGATTCCGGCAGATCTTCACCGAAGCAGCGTTGATAAAACTCTGCCACAAGCGACTGCTCCATGTCGTCGCACTTGTTCAGGAAGGTCAGGCGGAAGGAAAAACCGACATCACCAAAAATTTCCGCGTTCTCCGCCCAGGTGATCACCGTCCGCGGGCTCATAACCGTGGAGAGATCTCCATTGATGAACGCATTCCGGGTCATGTCGGCCAGCCGGACCATCTTGGAAACCGTGTTCCGGCCTTCATCGTTCTGGAAGTGCTTGGCCTTCGACAGAACAATGTCGACTTCATTGTCGTGCGGCAGGTAATTCAGCGTGGTGACAATCGACCAGCGGTCCATCTGCGCCTGGTTGATCTGCTGCGTGCCGTGGTAAAGACCGGACGTATCGCCGAGCCCGACCGTGTTGGCAGTTGCGAACAACCGGAAGGCCGCGTGCGGGCGGATGACCCGGCTCTGGTCGAGAAGCGTCAAACGGCCCGAAGACTCCAGGATCCGTTGGATTACGAACATCACGTCCGGACGGCCTGCATCGTATTCGTCGAACACCAGCGCAACATTGTGCTGATACGCCCACGGCAGAATGCCGTCCTTGAATTCGGTCACTTGCTGACCGTCCTTCAGAACAATTGCGTCTTTACCGACCAGATCGATACGCGAGATATGACTGTCGAGGTTAACCCGGATACACGGCCAGTTCAGACGCGAGGCAACCTGCTCGATATGCGTCGATTTGCCCGTCCCGTGGTAGCCGGTCACCATCACGCGGCGGTTGTGCGCAAAACCCGCCAGGATCGCTAGGGTCGTTGCCCGGTCGAAAAGATAATCGGGATCGGGTTCCGGCACATGCTCTGACGGCGTGGAAAAGGCCGGGACCTTCAGGTCCGACTTGAAGCCAAACACCTCTTCGACAGAAATTTCAGTGTCCGGCATCGCCATGGCCGCAGTCGTCGTCTCAGTCATCAGTCCTCCGCAGTCCCGGAGCGCCGGGATGGGTCGTTTGGGAAAAGCAAGCAGGGCCCTGCAAGCTTAGAGGAAACCGGCCTTTTTCAGAACGTTATACGCCTGAATGATTTCCCGCAGGCGGTCTTCCGAAGAGCGATCCCCGCCATTGGCATCCGGATGGTTTAATTTCACAAGTTCTTTATAGCGCGCTTTGATTTCGCTTCCACGTGCTGTGTACGGCAGATTGAGCACATCAAGCGACCGTTTTTCAAGCGTCAAAAGCTTTCTTTCGCGCGGGCGGCGCACTTGTTCGGCCCGGCGCTGCGCGTTGCCGCGCATCGATGACCTTGCGTCAAACCCGTCAGGTCCGTCAGCCGCTTGCCGGTTGACACCCATCTTCCAGGTCGGCCTATGACCGGTTAGGCTGTCTTTCTGGTAAGTGCGGACATCATCGTCACCCATACCGTTGAAGTAGTTATACGTCTTATTGTATTCGCGAACGTGGTCGACGCAGAAGTGAAAGTACTGGCCTTCGCGGTCCCGCCCTTTTGGCGCCTTGTGTGTACCAGGGCGTTTGCACCCCGGGTGTTCACAAACGGGATGCCGGTCTTCGGTCATCCGCTCCTTGCGATCTTTGTCCGGCTTCACCCGGATGCTGTCGAATATTTTTGAATCGAGTTTCATTGGGTCGATTATGGGATCTTGTATCCACCGGGCAAGCCGGTGACGTTGGTAGTTGGCCGTCTTCCAGAGTCTTTTCGACGATGGAACCGGCGCGGGAAATCAAACAGCCTGAGACAATATCAGGCTGTTCAGCACACGCCTAGACTTGAACTTTTTATCCGTGCTCCCCAAAGTCCGGAAATGAGCATGAAACAGACTATTACCGACAAGCTGACGGCCGCTTTTGCACCGTCCCACCTCAACGTCATCGACGAATCAGAAAACCATCGCGGACATGGTGGCTGGCGCGAGGGCGGCGAAACCCATTTCCGGGTTCAGATTGCCGCTGACGCCTTTCAGTCGATGTCCCGCGTCGGACAGCACCGCGCGATCAATGAAGTTCTGGCCGACGAACTTGCCAGCAGCGTCCACGCCTTGGCCATCGAAGTCAAAAAAGCGTAGAACGAAAAGCACCGAAAACCCGCTCCGAAGCTGACTTTATACCTTTACCGCAAGCGTTCTTTCACCCTTCACTGACAGGATTAGACCATTCTGTCAGCAGCGGTGATGCTCATGCGGATATTTAGTCGACTTGTGGCAGTTCTGGCCGTTGCCGTTTTCGCGCAAACTGCGTCAGCACGCGCGGATTCGTGGCTCATCTCCTCTGAGACCGACTTTCCTCCCTACAATTATTACCAAGGCGCTCAGTTCAAAGGGATCGACACTGAAATCGTGCGGTTGATTGTCACTGAACTCGGCTACAAGCCCGTTTTCGTCCAATTGCCTTGGAAGCGGGTCGTTCAAAGTGTCGAAAGCAATGAAGTCGACCTAGGCTACCAGTTTGTCGGTACCAAAGAGCGTTTTGAGAAATTTCGAATGGTCGGCCCTTTCCGAAACGGCGTGACGACGCTCATGTTTCCTGCGGACAGAAATATTGAATTTCAAAGCGTCGACGATCTGACGGGGCTCGTCATTGGCACAGTTCGCGGCTACGCCTATGCGCCAGAGTTCGACAAAGCCGACCATGTGTCCAAGGAGGAGGCAACCGACAACGAAACGAACGTCCGCAAGCTTGCTGCTGGACGGCTTCACGCCATCGTTGGAGATCGCGATACCTTAGCGTTTCTCGCGGCAAGACTCGGCTACAGCGGCAAGTTCAAATTTGCAGAAGAACCATTAGCGGTTGTTCCCCGGTACGTCGCGTTTCCAAAGGAAAGAGCAGAGGCTGCAAAAGCCTTTCAGGCGATGCTGGACCAAAAAATATCGGTCGGAGCAGTGGATGCTATCATCAACAAGTACACAACCATCCAGGTGAGCCAGCTTCCCCAACAAGCGGACGAAGCTATAGTCCAGACATCGCGCTGACGCAGCTGGCACTGCCGGGCATGGTTCAGTCGGATCAAGCGGAAGCCGCCGCCCGGATTTTGCTGAGCGACATGATCCGAAGCCGTGTGATCCGGTTTTTCTCCCGCCGCAGAACCGTGAAGCGGAACCCGTGGAACGTGAAGATCTGACGCTCTTCCGGGATCATCCGCGCCTCATGAATAACCAGGCCGGCAATGGTCGTTGCCTCGTCATCCGGCAAGTTCCAATCCGCTGCACGATTGAGATCCCGGATCGGCACGGAGCCATCGACAATGACGGAACCGTCCGCTTGCGGACGCAAACCTTCCAGTTCCAGATCATGTTCGTCCGCAATCTCGCCGACGATCTCTTCAAGAATGTCTTCCAAGGTTACGAGACCCATGACCTCGCCATACTCATCCACGACCAATGCAAAATGGGTTTTCTTCCGCAGGAACGCATTCAGCTGATCCTGCAGACTGGTGGTGTCCGGAATGAACCAGGCAGGCCCAGCAATTTCGAGGATGTTGATTTTCGCGGCGTCGCCGTTCGCCTGGTTAAGAGCACGCAGCAGATCCTTGGCGTGGAGAACCCCTACAAAATTGTCGCTTTCTCCGCGCCAGAGCGGCAAACGCGTGTGAGGTGAGGCAAGCGCTGCCTCAACCAGATTGGCTGGATCATCGTCTGCGTTGAGCGCCACCATGTTCGTGCGGTGGACCATCACATCAGAAACTTCCAGCTCAGCCAAATCCAACAAACCGCCGATACGATCCCGCTCGCCTTTTTCCAGGCCGCCTTCCATGTGTTGCAGATCAACTGCACCGCGCAGTTCCTCATGTGCGGAGAGGATCGATGCATCATCTCCGATGTTGACGCCGAGCATCTTCAAAAGCATGCGTACGATCCATTCGACCCCAATAACAACGGGGCCGAACACCGCAACAACAACGCGCACGATAGGCGACACGGTCAATGCGAAACGCTCAGGATTGGAAATCGCCCAGGTTTTCGGAAGAACTTCGGCAAAAACCAGAACAAGCGCGGTCATGACCAGGGTCGCAATCGCCACGCCGGCTTCGCCGAACAGCGCCAGAAAGACAGTCGTCGCCAGGGCCGATGCAAGAATGTTGACCAGATTGTTGCCCAGCAACAGCGCACCGATCAGGCGTTCCCTCGACGCAATCAACCGCCCCGCAACCCGTGCCCGCCAGTCTCCGGTTTTCTCAAGCTGATGCACCCTTGCGCGGGACGCAGCAGTCAACGCTGTTTCGGAGCCGGAAAAGAAGCCGGACAAAAACAGAAGAAAAAAGATGGCGGCAATGGAGAGCCAAAGTGCTGTCTCGGTCATGGGTTCAGTTTTTCCTTCAAGAACTCTGACACCAGATAGGGATCGACACCCTTTTCGACAAAGGCGTCCCCGATTCCCCTCGTCAAAACGAAGGTCAGCGCACCCCGGCTGACCTTTTTGTCTTGTGCAATCAGATCCATGAACACGTCGACACCGGGCAATTGTCCCGGAATATCGGTGATTCGGATTGGCAGTCCGACATCTGTAAGGTGCCTCTCAACCCGACCAACGGTGTCTGCTCCAATCAGGCCGAGTTTTTCTGAGAACTCATGCGCCAGCATCATGCCGATTGAAACGCCTTCACCATGCACCAGACGCTCGGTCTCATAGGACACCGCCCCCTCCAGCGCATGACCGAATGTATGGCCAAGATTCAGAAGCGCCCTACGGCCGGATTCCAGCTCATCGGCAGCAACAACATCGGCCTTTGCCTGGCAGGACCGGGCAACAGCCTCGTCCCGTTCTTGTCCACCTGCAAAGATGCCCTGCCAGTTGGTTTCCAGCCACGCAAAGAAATCGGCATCACCGAGAAGGCCATACTTCGCAACTTCAGCGTAACCGGCACGGAAATCGCGCGGGGTGAGCGTGTCGAGAATCGCGGTGTCGGCCAATACGAGCGCCGGCTGATGAAACGCGCCAATAAGGTTCTTGCCATGGCGCGAATTGATCCCGGTTTTTCCGCCAACGGAACTATCAACTTGCGCCAACAAAGACGTTGGCACCTGGATGAAGGCCATGCCCCGGCGCACGGCAGATGCCACAAACCCGGTCAAATCGCCAACCACGCCGCCGCCCAGCGCCACGATGGCATCGTTGCGTTCAAGCCGTGCGTTCAGAACTTCGTCGCACAAGCGCTCAAACTGTGAAAAGCACTTGGTGCTCTCGCCTGCCGGTACCGTGATCGGCGTGAAGTCAATCCCGGCCTTCTCCAGGCTGGCACCAAAAGCTTCAAGGTGAAGTCTTGCGACATTTTCATCCACAATCACCGCCAGCCGGGCGCCCGGCAGAACCACGGCAATTTCCGCTCCCGCAGTTTCCAGAACATTCCGTCCAATACGAATGTCGTAACTGCGCGCACCGAGGTCCACGCGAACGGTTTGCACTGCTTGCGGCGTGATGGCGTCAGCGGCATCCAAATTAGCCATTTGCTTGGTTTCCAAACTGCAATGGTTGTCAGGAAAGGCTGCGTCAGCCTTGTCCATAAAGGTGGTCTGCGAGGGTCAGGACGATCTGATCAACGACGGCCTCGTGAGGCACGTCTTTCGAGGTCACTGTCAGCTGAGCCTGCGCATAGACCGGTTCGCGTTCGGCCATCAGCTTGCGCATGGTGCCTTCCGGGTCTGGATTGCGCAGAAGCGGACGCGTTGAGCGGCGGCGCACCCGCGCCATGACAGTCTCAAAATCCACCTTCAGCCAGATCGACAGGCCGTTTGTTTCAATTTCCGACCGGGTCGCATCGCTGATGAAAGCACCGCCCCCGGTGGCCAGCACCTGTGGCCCTTCCTGGAGAAGCCGGGCAATCACACGCTCTTCACCGCTGCGAAAATAAGGTTCACCGTGTTCTGAAAAGATTTCCGAAACGGTCATGTTCGCAGCGCGTTCGATCTCGCTGTCAGCGTCCACAAATTCCAGGCCGAGCCTTTGAGCAAGGCGCTTGCCCACCGTTGATTTGCCGCATCCCATGATACCGACCAATACAATTGACCGTTTGCCAAGTGCAGCAACAAGGTGCTTCAGATCAACCGTGTCTGCCCCCCTGCCATCGGCAGGGTTCGGCGACATCTGGGTGTTTTCGTGTTTCTTCATGGCGGCGTTTTACCATATTCGCGGCAAAACGCACGAGGGCACAGCGGGAAACATCAGCGCTTGCGCTGCGCAGCGAACTTGCAACAGACAACAGCTTGGGGAACCATTCAAACAAATCTGATTCGACACCAACGGAGACCACCGTGCCAACGCTCACACGCCTCTTGATCGTGCTTCTCATCTTGGGCGCACTCGGCTACGGCGCGGTCTATTCTCTCGCGACATTCGTGGAACCACGCGAACGCGAGATTACCGTGCGGGTCAAGAAGGATGGGTTTGGCCGCTGATGGCAACCGGGTTCGATCTGGAAAACTTCCTGGAAATGCTCGCTGCAGAACGGGGCGCGGCGGAAAACACGCTGGCAGGCTATCGGCGGGACCTGGAGGACTTTTCCGATTTTTTAGGCCGGACAAAACTGGCTGAGGCAAACTCGGACCACATCTCGGGCTATATGAGCGACCTAACCCGCCGCGGGTTCGCAGAAACGTCTCAAGCACGGCGGCTCTCGGCCCTCAAGCAGTTCTACAAGTTTCTTTATTCGGAGGGCAGCCGCCAGGACGACCCCACCAGGACGCTGTCGGCACCTAAGAAACGCGGCAGCCTGCCAAAAGTCCTTTCAATGGACGAAGTTGATCGCTTGATCGAGACGGCACGTCAGCAAACAAAAGTATCTCACAAATCAGCCGCAGCCGCCTTGCGCGCGCAGCGCATGTACACCCTGATCGAGGTGCTTTATGCGACCGGGCTCCGGGTCTCCGAGCTGGTGGCTTTGCCGGTCACCGCCGCCTTGAGGGACGCACGGCTGATTGAGATCAAGGGCAAGGGCGGCAAGGAGCGCCTCGTTCCTTTATCTCATGCTGCTCAATCTGCCATGAAGATGTATGTCGGGCTGCGTTCGGCGGAAGGCGCTTACGAAAACAGTCCGTGGCTGTTCCCCTCCCATGGCGGAAGCGGGCATTTGACCCGTCAACACTTCGGCCGGGACCTCAAAGACCTCGCGATTGCAGCAGGCCTGGATGCGTCGAAAGTCTCCCCGCACGTCTTGAGACATGCCTTTGCATCGCATCTCTTGCAAAACGGCGCGGACCTGCGCGTCGTTCAGCAACTGCTTGGCCACGCGGACATTTCCACCACGCAAATCTATACTCACGTTCTGGATGAGCGGTTGCGCGAACTCGTGGAAACGGCTCATCCACTGGCCCGGAAATAGACCGCAAATCCTCTGTTGCGCCGCAGCAAAGCAACACCTACACTCCGCTGCCTAAAAATTTAGCACCGGACTTGGAAACATGCTGCAGCCCGCCAGCACCTACGACAAACTCACTAGAAATTTCATGTGGCCTCAGCCGGCGGCGTTCAACATGGCGTCCGTTGTCAGCGATCAATGGGCAGCTGCAACACCGGATCGGCTGGCGATCCGGCGTGTTTTTGATGACGGGCGGACCGAGGACTGGAGCCACCTGGAACTGAACCGGGCGGCGAACCGGTTTGCGAACGCCCTACAGGCACTCGGAGTAAAGCCCGGTGACCGGGTTGCGCTGCTCCTGCCGCAAATCCCGCAAACCGCTATCGCGCATCTTGCGACTTATAAGATCGGTGCGATCGCGGTTCCATTGGCCGCCCTGTTCGGCTTGGAAGCTCTCAGCTACCGGCTGTCTGATTCCGGCGCAAATGCTTTGGTGACGGATACCGCAGGCCTCGCCAAGCTGAGCGAAGTTCGGGACCAACTCCCCGGTTTGGACTTGGTTATCTCCGTTGATGGACCAGAGCAAGGTGTTGCCGCTTTTTCTGATTTGCAGGAGCTTTCTTCAGACACATTTCAAACAGTTCGGACCCGGCCGAATGACCCCGCCTTGATGATCTATACCTCCGGCACCACGGGCCAGCCCAAGGGCGTACTTCATGGTCACCGTGTGCTTATGGGGCACATGCCGGGGATCGAACTCTCACAGAACTTCCTTGGGCAACCGGACGACCTCTTCTGGACGCCGGCCGATTGGGCTTGGGCGGGCGGTCTGCTGAACGCCCTTTTTCCAGCACTGTCGCTCGGGGTTCCCGTTGTCTGCCACGCTTCACGGAAGTTCGATCCGGAATTCGCATTCCGGCTCTTGGAGCAACAGAAGATTCGCAACGCTTTCATTCCACCAACCGCATTGCGCATGCTGCGGGCCGTCGAGAACCCGGCCAGCCGTTTTGCGTTAAACTGGCGCAGCGTGGGTTCAGCCGGAGAATCCCTCGGCAAGGAGACCTACGACTGGTTCGCCGATGAATTTGGCTTCAAGGTCAACGAGTTCTATGGCCAAACCGAGTGCAATGCCGTTCTCGGCTCCAGCGCGGCCTTGGGTGTCACCCGCTCTGGTGCAATCGGCAGGGCAACGCCCGGCCATGACGTGGCGATCATTGACGAAGCTGGAAACCCTGTACCATCGGAAACGCTCGGCCAGATCGCTGTGAAGCGTCCGGATCCCGTGATGTTCCTTGAATACTGGAACAAGCCGGAGGCGACGAAAGAAAAGTTTATCGGCAACTGGATGATCACCGGGGATCAAGGAGTGATGGATGAGGATGGATATGTTCATTTTGTCGGCCGCGACGATGACCTCATCACCTCTGCCAGTTACCGCATCGGTCCGGGGGAAATCGAAGACTGCCTGATCAAACACCCGGCCGTTGCGCTTGCTGCAGCAGTTGGAAAACCGGACCCGCTGCGCACCGAAATCGTCAAAGCCTATGTGGTTCTGAAGACCGGGGAGCAACCGACACCCGCCCTGGAAGACAGTATTCGCTCGTTCGTTCGAGACCGCTTATCCGCGCATGAATATCCGCGTGAAATTGGCTTTGTCGACAACCTGCCCATGACCACTACGGGAAAGGTTATTCGCAGAATACTGCGCAATCAGGCCCGCGAAGAAGTCGCGTAAAACAAGCACCGCCTCAATTGGGGAAATCAGGCTGCCAACAGGGCGGAGAGATCCGCATGGCTGTCCACCACCTTGTGCGCGCCCGCACTTTTGAGCTGCTCCGCGTGACCATCATGACTGTGCCCGCCGCCGACAAATCCCCAAACGGTCATCCCGGCAGCAAGGCCAGCCAAAACACCATTTGAACTGTCTTCGATCACCAGGCAGTTTGCAGGTTCAATACCCAGTTTCTCGGCCGCGAACACAAACAGATCCGGCGCCGGTTTGCCGTTGGTCACTTGTTCGCCGGAGTAGATATGCGGTGCGAAATAGTCGTGAAGGCCCGTGTGCTGAAGCTTATGGATCAGGCGGTGGAGGCGCGACGATGAGGCAACCGCACGCGGACCGTCATGCGCTTCGAGCAAGGCTTTGATCCCGGCGATTTCTGCAAGTTCGGAACTAATCCGCTCCAAGGTGGCGGCATCAAGTTCCGGGCCAAACGTTTCGGGCAAAGGCCCCTTGCCTAATGCTCGGTGGTCGTCATCCAACTTGGCCCAGAAATCGGCGCTTCCAAGCCCCTGAAAGCGGCTCATGTAGTCGTCCAGGCTATAATTCAGTCCGATCCGGGCGAGATGCTCACGCTCCACCTCAACATAGATTTTCTCAGAATCGACCAAAACGCCATCGCAGTCGAAGAGGATTGCCTCAAAAGTCATATCATTCCGTATTTGTTAGTGTGAGCCGTCGAAGAGACCTTTAACCACTTGTCTTTGAAACAAGATGACAAGGATAGCGGGAGGCAAAACGGCGACAACCGCGAGCATGACGCCAGAGAGGCTGTTCTGTCCGAAAAACTGCATCCCTCTGACAACCGTGTAGGACGCTTCATCAGATGTGATCATGACCGGCCAGAGGTACTGGTTCCAGCCTGTGACGAAAAGCACCAGAAACAGGGCAGATGCGGTGGGCAGGCACAAGGGCGCCAGGATATCGGTCAGGAACCGAAGGGGCCCCGCTCCATCCAGCCGCGCTGATTCTTGGAGCGTGTCGGGAACCGTCATCAGGAATTGCCGAAAAAACAAAGTTCCAAGTCCGGACGCTGCGAGTGGCAAAATCAGTCCGGCATGCGTGTTGACGAGACCAAGATCTGCGGCAACAGCGTAAGTGGCCAAAAATCGGGATTCCAACGGAAGCATCAAGGTCAGAAGCAGCAGCCAGAAGATAAACGTCGCGAACCGTACCCTGAAATAGAGAAGCGCAAAGGCCGCCAGAAGCGAGAGCACGGTTTTCAATGCAGCAAATCCAGCGCCGAAAATGAAGGAATTCCAAAGCATCAGGACAGCCGTCACATCGCCGGAAAAACCTGCATTTGTCGTGAGAAACGCGGTGTAGTTCTCAAGACCATGTCCGCCCAGGTCCAAGCGCGGTGCGATCCGTGTGCCAGGCGCATGCGTGGTCGCTGCAAACAATGCGTAAACCGGCAAACTCATGAACAAAGCCCCGGTTATCAGGATTACATGGTCAACAAATTGAGCGCGAAAACGCTGCCATGATGGCATCAAGAGTGTTCCGGAAAAGAAGAAAGAGCGCGGAGAGTAGACACATTCGCGGCGAATTGAAAAGGCTTAGGGGCAGGACCTATCTATTTGATAGAATTGGCGCAGTAAACGGCGATGAGCTGCAAGGAAAAGCGCGACAAGCGGGCTTCCTGCCCGGTTGAGCGGTTTGACGTAGCGGATCGAAGCCGTTTTTACATTCCCGAGGAATAGAGTGAATTAGCCCGGCTACGTCGTTGCAATCCTTTGAAAACCGGGTGGTTTCCTGCAGCATTGCGCCTCGTATCCGAACAAATTCATCCCTACCAATTCATCCAAATTAATGGGTCCTGACCCTAGAGCACAACAATTCCCGAATGCTTCGCCTTGTGTTCCGGCTCCACATGGATGGTAATCCGGGCACCCGGAACACCCTCACTAATGGCTGCCTCGATCCGGTCGCAAATCTCGTGGGCAGATTCAACGGTCATGGACCCGGAAACCACGAGATGAAAATCAATGAAGGTCGTCTTGCCAGCAATACGCGTTCGTAAATCGTGCGCTTCGAGCGCGCCCTCGCCTTGCTCGGAAATCTGCAGCCGGATTTTTTCAAGAACATCGGCCGAGGCTGCCTCATCCATAAGGCCACCGACAGATTCTTTCACCAGTCCCCAACCGGACCACAAGACGGTGAGGCCAACCAAAATCGCCAACACCGAGTCCAGAATCGTCCAACCGGTCAAAAGAACGAGAACCACGCCAATGAGAACACCGAGGGAACTGACAACATCGGTGAAAAGATGTTTGCCGTCGGCGACAAGCGCCGGTGACCGGACTTTACGGCCGACCCGCGTCAGATAGGCGGCCCAAAGGCCATTGATCAATGCGGCCAGAACATTCAGACCAATGCCGAGCGGCGAAAAGTCCGGACTGTCCCCATGAACAAGCCCTATCCAGGCGGCCCTGAAGATCGACAAGGCGGCCAGCACAATCATCACGCCAACAAGTACGGCGGCGAAATACTCTGCCTTGTCATGACCATAAGGATGATTGCTGTCGGCAGGTTTTGAGGCGAACCAGACCGCTATCAGAGCTGCGAAGGACGAGGCGACATTGACGATTGTTTCCAGCGCGTCGGAGTAGAGCGCCACAGACCCGGTAAGCCAGTAGGCACCGAATTTCAGGCCAAGGACTACAAGACCGATTGCAATGCTGAAAAAGGCAATACGGAGCTGCAAGCCAACCGCCATTAAGACCCCCCTAAGGCCTCGGCGGCCCGCTGGTTTTCTGAGCGCTGCAAGGGGTAACAGGTTTTGACCTCAAGACAACCGGCAATCGGGACTATCAAGTGAAAACCGGGGACCTATAAGCGATCAATGCTCAAACAGCACTTAGACTGAAAGCCTTCAAAAAATCCCCGGCTGTTGGCCGGGGTACTTTTGGGGGGCTGACGATCTCTCCGCATTTGTGCGGGTCGGCTCGAAGCAGGGACTAAAATCCCTTTTTCCAATCCATGGCCGCAGCGCCAATGATCTGGCCGGGCCCCTCATTGTCCTCAACCTGGATCAGGATGATACACCGGGCATCGCTAATCAGGTTCAGTTTCGTCTTTGCCATGCGAAATGTCTCTTCACCGCCCGACCACATACCCATTGGCATAAGATCGCGAACAACGTTCACATAGGTGATTTCGCGACCGGCATTTTCGCCCCGGCCAATGTCCACTGTCGCTTCATCCTGCACGCGGAGGAAATAAACGGTCGCCATTTTTGCGCCCGCAGGCAACTCACCGCTGACCTTAGCTTCAACGGCCATATCCGAGATTTTCAGCGTCACGTCGGTTGCTAGCGGCTCGGCGCGCTTCAAGGCAGCCCGGACATCAGCCTCGCGGCTACCGACAACATGTTCCTCACCGTTGATCACCATCTGCGGCGTGTAAACCGACCGGTCGCCGCGTTTTTGCGCATAAGCGCGCTGGCGCTGCGAGTGGACAGGGCTTGCCATCGTGTCTTTCCATCCAAGGTAATCCCAATAATCGACCGGCAAAACCAGCGTCAGGATGTCCGCCTCTTCCTGTACAAACTGCTCGGCAAGCCGGTCAGCCGGCGGGCAGGAAGAGCAGCCTTGGCTGGTGAAGAGTTCAACAACTTTTTGCGGTCCCGCGTTCGCTGCATTCAAGGAAATGCCCGCCGCAAGTAATCCGCAAATAAAAATGAAACACGCTCGGACAGCGTGTCGTGCTGTCCGGGTATGGATGCCCACCATTGGCTCTCTTCCCGTAACTGTTTTCAGTAAGATAGGTAGGCGCCTTGTAAAGAGCGAGTCACGTGGCGGTGATAGCGCACGCACCAATGGTTTCTCGCACGTTTGTGAAAACTGGATCACAGGCCGTGATCAGCGTTAGGGTCTCACCCCTCGGCCATAATCTTCCGCAGCTCCGGAAGGAAACCGGTCTCATAGCTTTGTGGATCGAGCGGACCGATGAACTTGTAGCGGATGGTGCCGGTCTTATCGACAATGAAGGTTTCCGGAACGCCGTAAACACCCCAGTTGATGGCTGTCCGTCCGCTGTCATCGACGCCGATGCGGTCATAAGGATTGCCGAGACTTCCAAGGAAACGGCGCGCATTCGCCGCTTTGTCCTTGTAGTTGATCCCCAGGAGCTGGAAGCCATCCAGCTTCGCCAATTCTTCCAAGAGCGGATGCTCCTGCCGGCACGGGCCGCACCAGGACGCAAAAATGTTCACGACGGAAACCTGACCGATCAGGTCTTCACGCGAAAATCCGGGCATCGGAACGCCGTTTTCAGACAAGCCTTCCAGCGGCTCCAAGGAAAACTCCGGCGCAGGTTTATTGATCAGCGCGGACGGGATCTTGCTCGGATCGTCACCAAGCGTCAGCTGAAACAGGAACAGCCCGGCAAGCGCCGCAAAAACAATCAGAGGCAGCAGGACGAGGACCGGAAAGCCACGTTTTTTGGGCTCAGATCCGGTACCATTTTCAAGTGTGCTCATAAGGCCTGAGTGCTCCTGTCTTCCGGCCGCGCGCGTTTGATGCCTTGGTCAGCGAGGTCGTTCAGAGCTTTTTCCTGCGCAGCCTTATCCAATCGCACCCATGCGATCAGGACCAGAATCGTCAATAGGCACAGTCCATAAGAGGCGAGGATAAATCCGGCGTGCGGTCCAAGATCCATGGTGTCACTCCGCAGGTTGGGCGGCCCCGGCAGGACCTGGCTGTGCGGCACTGGCTGCACGCATCCGCAGAGCGCGGACACGCCGCCGCAGGATTTCATTGCGCATGGCCATCAAGTGAAGAACAAAGAACATCAGCGTGAAGGCAACGGCCATCACCAACAGCGGCCACAAGATATCCGGGTGAATGGTCGGGCCATCAAACCTCATCACACTTGCCGGCTGATGAAGTGTGTTCCACCAATCGACGGAGAACTTGATAATCGGCAGGTTCAAGGCTCCAACGAGGGTCAGAACCGCCGCAGCTTTCCCGGCCTTGATAGGGTCTTCCATCGTGCGCCATAGGGTCATCAGTCCCAGATACATGATGAAGAGAACGAGGACGGACGTCAGGCGTGCATCCCAGACCCAGTAGGTGCCCCACATTGGCTTGCCCCACAAGGATCCGGTCACCAGCGCCATAAAGGTAAAGGCGGCACCGATCGGAGCGGCACTTTTGGCCGAAACGTCCGCCAGCGGATGTTTCCAGACCAGAGTGCCGATCGACGACAGGGTCATGACCGAATAGCACATCATGCACAGCCAGGCGGCGGGCACATGTATGTACATGATCCGCACCGTGTCCCCTTGCTGATAGTCCTCCGGCGCGACGAAGAAGCTCATGTAAAGCCCGACCGCGAACAACAGGAGACACAGCCCTGTCAGCCAGGGGAGGACCACCTGCACGAACCTCAAAAACCGCGTCGGATTTGCGTAATCCCAGAATGCCATGGAACCGTTCTAATCTAGAGCGTTGCCTGCTTCAATGGACAAGTCTGCCGCAGGAGGCATTGAGGGCGATAAATATGGCGTTAGTCTGACGCAAATCGCAGTGCTGTTGCAGATGCAATCGGGCCAACAACGGCCGCAATGAGAGACAACGCGCACAGGATCAGGAACGGCGTCAGGAAAGGCACAGGATCACGGATCGCAGCATCAGCCGAACTGACGCCGAAAATCAGAACAGGGATCGCAAGCGGGACGACCAGCACTGCCAGCAGGAGGCCACCACGGCGCAGGGAGACCGTCAGCGACGCGCCGATTGCGCCGATTAAGGTAAGCGCCGGGGTTCCGACCAGTAACGTTGCGGTGACCGCCGCCATAGAGACCGGATCGAGATTGAGGAAGATACCGAGCACGGGCGCGGCGACCACCAGGGGCAAACCCGTCGCGGTCCAATGCGCCAAACACTTGATCAGGACAACCAGCTCCAGGGGACGGCCCGCCATTAGCATGAGATCGAGTGTTCCATCATCACGATCCGCTTGAAACAGGCGATCCAGTCCAAGCAGCGTTGCGAGCAAGGCCCCGATCCAGAGGATTGCAGGACCGATCCGTGCCAGCAGATTGAGATCCGGGCCGACACCGAAGGGAATGACCGTCACAACGGCCAGGAAAAACAAAACGCCGACCAAGGCGCTTCCGCCCACCCGAACCGACAGTCTCAAGTCCCGTTGAAACAAGGCCATCGCCCAGCCCGTCATAGGAAGTCCTCCTCAAGGACCTGCTCAGCCGGTTGCGCAGCTTCCAGATGCAGTGTTTGAATTTTGGCCAACACCAACTCTGTATGGGTCGCTGTAATTATCAAACCGCCAGTTTCCAGGTGGCCATTCATCAAACTCAGCAGCAGGGCTTCGGAGTTCTTGTCCAGCGCAGAGGTCGGCTCGTCCATCAACCAGATCGGCCGCGACGTCACCAACAGCCGGGATAGCGACAACCGCCGTTTTTGACCTGCAGACAGGTAGGCAGCGGGCAAGTGTGCCGTGTGACCAATCCCGAGCAGTTCCAAAGCTTCCATCGGCTTACGAAGCTCGCCGGTAAAACCGGTTGCAGCTGTCGGCGCCGTAAAGCTCTGCCAGAATTCCAGATTTTCGAGAACCGACAATGCCGGTTTCACCGAATCTTGGTGGCCAAAATAATGGGCGTGTTCATGCGCAGGACTGTCGTCTTCACCACCATCGAAACGGATCGTGCCACCCGCCAGAGCAACCAGGCCCGCCAGGGTGCGCAACAGTGAAGACTTACCGATACCATTCGCGCCGGTCACCACAAGGGCTGTGCCTTGGCTCAGAGTGAAGGAGAGGTTTTGAAACACCCGGCGCCCGCCGCGATCAATTGTCAGGTTCTCAGCAATAAGGGTCAGGACACCGCTCCGGAAAGTCGTACAGCTCGTCTGCCTTGTTAGTGCGATCTTGAGGGAAATGGCAAGCGCACTCTCTGCAGCAAACTGCTCTGCATTCTGATCTGTACGTTGTCGTCTCGGCGATGCCGCAGCTGCAAGCCACGGAATGTTAATGTCCCCATGTCATAAATACGGAAGAATACGCAAAAGGAATTTTTCGTGCAGTCTCCGGACAACTCGACGCCTAAAACCGGTCAGGACGCGAGCCTTGCTGCGCAGGTGAAACAACTGGCCACGCGGGCGTTTGGCCTTTTGGGGGCAGGCGGAACGGATAATCAAGCCGCACAGCGGATGGCCATCGCAACTTTTGGAATTCGTGTTGGCGGAGCAGCACTCGCATATCTGTCTCAAGTAGTCCTCGCACGAATGCTTGGTGCCTATGACTACGGTATCTTCGCCGTCGCCTGGACATTTGTGATTATCCTTGGCGTCATGGCCTGTGGCGGGTTTTCCTCCTCTGCCAGCAAGTTCATTCCAAAGTACCGCGAGGCCGGAGATCCGGACAGCCTTCGGGGTTTCATCAGCACCAGCCGCCGGTCGGTGTTCTTGATCGGATCGACGATAGCCGGTGCCGGGATTGGGGTCATCGCACTGCTGCACTCGGTGATCGATCCAAGTTACGTCGTTCCGTTGTCCGTCGCCTTGCTCGCCTTGCCGTTTTTCTCCTACGCCATGGCACAGGACGGCATCGCGCGCAGTTATGATTGGCCGTTCCTGGCAATGCTGCCAACCTATATCTGGCGCCCCGCAGCACTCCTGATAATCATTCTAATTTTTCTTTTGCTCGCCGGTGAAGCAACCGCAACCACTGCGGCAATGGCAGCGGTCTTGTCGGCGTTTCTAGTCGCCGCCTACCAGCACATTCACCTCAACCGGCGTTTAAGACCAGTTTTGCCGAAAGGGCCCAAGGCGACCGATATCCGGCTCTGGATTTTAATTTCCCTACCGATGCTGGTTGTCGATGGCTTCTTGCAGCTGATCACCAGCGCTGACGTCATCATGGTGAGTTTCTTTGAAGAACCGGATCAGGTCGCAATCTACTTCGCAGCCTCCAAGACACTGGCTCTGGTGCATTTTGTTTATTTTGCCGTGCGTGCCGCCTCTGCGCACCGGTTTTCCCGCTATCTGCACAGCGATGACATGACCGGCCTTGCCGCTTATGTACGTCAGGCGGTGCACTGGACCTTCTGGCCGTCGGTTGGAGCCGGCATCGGCTTGCTGATCATTGCCCCGTGGCTCCTCGAACTGTTTGGATCCGGTTTTGCAGACGGCTACCTGCTGATTGCTGTTCTGATGGTTGGCGTGCTTGCACGTGCTTCTATCGGTCCAGCCGACGCACTTTTGACCATGACCGGACTGCAGAAAACCTGTGCGGTCATTTATGGAACAACGTTTGTCTTAAACGTCGTTCTAAATCTCATTTTCATCCCATGGCTTGGCTTAATGGGCGCGGCAGTTGCCACGAGTTGCGCAATTTTATTTGAAACAACCGCTCTTGCTTTTGCAGCCAAACGAAAGCTCAATATCACAACGTTCATTTTGCCATTGATGTTTCAAGCCAGGAACGCCGCCGCTTGACCGATCCATCGGATAGGAAGGATCAGCTGGAAGTCCTCTGGCTTGACCCACTCGCGCCCGAAACGCCGCTGGGCCATTGGCAGGATCTGGCAGACAACTCCGTTGATCCAAATCCTTTCTTTACACCGGGGTATCTTCAGCCTTTTCTGCGGGCCTTTCCGTCAGCAACGGTCCGCCTCTTGGTCATACGAGAAAAAGGATCCAAAAACTGGCGGATGACAGCACCTATCGGGCGTCGCCGGGCAGGACTTGCTGTTCCGGTTAAGACGACATGGACATCTTACTACGCGCCGCTCGGAACTCCGCTTTTGCGAGACACAGGCGGACTTGACGATGTCGCCGCTTTCGTCGAGGTCGGGGCTGGATCTGCACGTCTCATGGCCATGCCCTTTCTGCCGTGCAACAGCCGGGTTGCATCTCTGGCTAAAAAGATAACCGGCTGGGAAAACCGCTGGCCCGAGAAGCTTTCCCGCGCAGGCCACGGCTCCGGAGACCTTGGAGAAACCCAATACAAAGCCGCGATGTCCGGAAAGCGCCGCAAGGAAATGCGCCGGCAATTGCGCCGGCTGGAGGATCACGGCCCAATTCGGATCGCCCATCTAATTGGTGAGGAGGCAATCAAAGGCTTCGAAAAGTTTTTGAAGCTCGAAGCCGAAGGCTGGAAAGGGCGCGCGGGCACCGCGCTCTCAAGCAACCCGGAGACGGCGCTCTTCTCCAGAAACGTGATCAAGAACCGCTCTTTGAACAATGGCGTTCGCATTGATCAGCTTTGGGCCGGAGAATCCCTGATCGCCTCGCTCGTCCTTTTCATTGAGGGGTCTCACGTCTTCTCCTGGAAGATCGCTTTCAACGAGACGTTTGGGCGGATGTCACCGGGTGCCCAGATTGCAGCCATTTCCATGAAACAAAATCTGAAAAGCCCGGACATCCTAGAAGCGGACTCTCTGGCTGTCCCCGGTCATTCCATGATCGAACCGCTCTGGCGCGGCCGGGTCGATATTGGAACGTTGATCCTCTCAAAAGGTTATTTGGGATCTTCGCTCGCAAGACTCACTGCTGCAGACCTCAAATTAGAGCGCTCGTTGCGTAATAAAGCGAAGACCTTGAAGGCCTTTTTCAGCTGACGGCCCCGGCAATCAGATCTGCAATATGTAGCCAAGTGCTTCTCTCACCTTCGCCCGACGGCATTACTCCCCGATCTCCATAAAAAAACCCCGGGGAAAAACCCCGGGGGTCCAAGTTTGCGGTCCGAGCCAATAGACCGCCTGGGAGATTTCGGTTGGCCGGCTGGGGAAAGATGTTGAGCCAAACCCCGCCAGGCCGGAAAGCCGCCATTTCTGGCGACCGTCCATAAGTTCGATTTACATGCGCTGAGAGCCGGTTCCGAATTCCGGATAAGCTTCGACACCGACCTCGACTTTGTCGAGACCCAGAGCCTCTTCCTCTTCGGAGACCCGGATACCCATGGCAGCTTTCAGGATGAACCAGACGATGCCGGATGCAACCAGTGTGAACACACCGTAGGAAACGATACCGACGATTTGGGTGCCGTAGGATGCACCGTCGTTGGACAGCGGTACAATCAGCGTGCCCCAGATACCTGCAATCAGGTGGACCGGGATTGCGCCGACAACGTCGTCGATTTTCAGCTTGTCGAGCAGCGGTACAGTGAAGACAACGATCACACCACCGATGGCACCAATGAAGACGGCTTGCCACACGCTCGGAGCCAGCGGTTCAGCTGTGATGGATACAAGACCTGCCAAAGCACCGTTAAGAGCCATTGTGACGTCGACTTTTTTGTACATGACCTGGGTCAGGATGACCGCAGCGACAACACCGGCAGCAGCAGCCATGTTGGTGTTAGCAAAGATACGGGAGATGTCGCTTACGTCACCGATGGACCCCATTGCGAGCTGGGATGCACCGTTGAAGCCGAACCAGCCGAGCCACAGGATGAAGGTACCCAGTGTTGCAAGCGGCATGGAAGAACCCGGCATCGGGTGAACGGCACCGTCCGTACCATATTTGCCTTTACGGGCACCGAGGATGATGGCGCCAGCAAGAGCTGCCCAGCCACCGACGGAGTGAACTAGTGTGGAACCGGCAAAGTCGGAGAAGCCCATTTCAGAGAGCCAACCTGCACCCCACTGCCAAGAACCTGCGATCGGGTAGATGAAGCCGGTAAGGACAACGGTGAAGATCAGGAATGGCCACAGCTTGATGCGCTCAGCCAGTGTGCCGGAAACGATAGACGCTGCGGTTGCTACAAACACCATCTGGAAGAACCAGTCAGACGCGGTGGAGTAACCGGTGTCCAGCGCGTCGCCGCCAACCGGATCGAAGGAATATGGCCCGAAGGAGCCCATGAACCCGCCGTCAACGCCGGTGTACATCAGATTGTAGCCGGTGATCCAGAACATCAGACCTGCGATGGAGTACAGGGAGATGTTCTTCAAGCACTGCATGGAGACGTTCTTGGAGCGAACGAGGCCGGCTTCTAGCATGGCGAAACCAGCGGCCATCCACATGACCAAGAAACCACCGATCAAGAACAACAGCGTGTTGAAGATATAGGCGACTTCCGGCGTGACGGCCGGAGCGGCTTCAGTATCCTGAGCCAGTACCGGCAAGGCGGAGAGGCTCAGGAGAGCCAGCGATGCCGCGCCCTTAGCGACAAGTTTTTTCATGAGTACGTTTCCTTACCTGAATGTCAAAGAGCTTCGGCGTCGGTTTCGCCGGTGCGGATGCGAACAACTTGATCGATGGAGTAGACAAAGATCTTGCCGTCCCCGATCTGACCGGTTTTGGCAGCTCCGGAGATCACCTCAACGACTTTGTCGACGGATCCGCCGTCCACGGCGACTTCGATCTTCAGCTTCGGAAGGAAGCTGACAGCATATTCGGTTCCGCGGTAGATTTCGGTATGACCCTTTTGGCGGCCGTAGCCCTTCACTTCTGTAACCGTGAGCCCCTGGATGCCGATGCCGGTCAAGGCATCACGCACTTCGTCGAGCTTGAACGGCTTGATGATGGCCATCACTATTTTCATTGCTCGTTCCATTCCCCTCTTTAGTGCCCCTTCCCGGCGAAGAAGCTCCGCAACCGATCCGCCTGTTTGTCCGTTGTTCCCCTCTGGATGGGCCCTGGATCTTGGTGGCGCCGACAATCGGCACACGAACCGGTGTTGCGATCTTCTTTACAAAGACCGTGCCAACTTGAAGATTTGATTCAATAAACGGCTGTTTTCCGGCGTTTACCGGTTAAGAATTTTAACGGCGAGCAGATTTTCGAGCGGGGTAGTGATGGTTTTTCAGGCAACAATTTTGCACAATATTTAAACAGACAAGCTCAACTTGTTTAAATAATAGGCAAGGTTTTGTGCAGCGCACACACGCATAAAAAAACGGCAGATCCGAAGATCTGCCGCAAACGCAATATGGAAGGCCGTAAGGTTAGGCGGAGAAACCGCCAGCTCTTAGGAAGGCGATCTCGGCTTCGGTAGACGCCCGGCCCAAAACGTCATTTCTGTGCGGGAAACGGCCGAAGCGGCGGATGACATCCATGTGGATCAGAGCGTAGTGATAAAACTCCATGTTTCCGAGCGGCTGGCACAAATCCACCGCACGCTCCTGAAGCTGCATATCTTCAGCGTGCTCAAAGGGCAGATAAAAGAATACCCGAACCGCCTTCGGGAAGGCCTTGTCATATCCACGTGAGACAGCCGCCTCTGCTATCGCAACCGCTTTTGGATCGGCGGCAAATGCTTCTGCTGATCCTCGGAAGACGTTCCGGGTGAACTGGTCCAGCAGAAGAATCAAAGCTAGGGCACCACTCGGCGTTTCAGCCCATTCATCCAGGTCGCCCTGCTGTGCCGCCTTGATCGTAGCAAGGAACGTGTCCCGGCAGCGCGCATCAAAACCATCATCGCGCGCAAACCATTTCTCTGCGCCCGCTTCCCACCAAAAGTCCAGGACGTCTATCGGACTTACCAGACCATCGCTCATCAAAGGATCCTCTTTTCACGGCACCACCAGGGTATTCTCGGCGCCCGTTTCCAGGATATATATGCAAGTTAAGCAAGGTGCTGTGAATGGAGTTCTGCGCGTGACCGAAAACACCCTGGATTTGATTGGCCTGAAATGCCCCCTTCCGGTTCTGAAAACAAAAAAAGCACTTTCAAGACTGAATGCCGGAGCAGAACTCACTGTCCAAACGACGGATCCGATGGCGGAAATTGACATCCCGCACTTCTGTCAGGAACAGGGCCATACATTGGTCGACAAAGAGAAGACCGAAACAGGGCACAGCTTCGTGATCCGGAAGGGCTAAACCGTTTTACTGGATAAACGGAAACGAACCGCAGAGTTCGGAGCCGGCTCTTTGGATGCCCCCAAACGCCGGAACATTCGTCACGGCGCGATTATTTACCCGCGATCTGATCGATCTTTTTCGCAAGCTTCAAATCCAAGGCACTCAGTCCACCGACGTCGTGTGTTGCCAAAGTGATCTCGACAGTGTTGTAAACGTTAAACCACTCAGGGTGATGGTTCATCTTCTCCGCGGCCAGGGCAACTTGTGTCATGAACCCAAATGCTTCCAAAAAATCACCAAATTTGAAAGTCGCGGTGATTGCATCCCGGCCATTGACGAGTTGCCAGTTCTCTAGGCTCTCCAAACCAGCAGCGCGCTCCTCCGGCGTCAGCTTTTCAACCATGCTTCACTCCCTTTAAGAAGGCTGTCTGCATCTTGCCGACACCCTTGATTTCAACAGCATCTCGCTCTTGAAAGTCGAAATTTGACCCGGCCATACTACGAAATGCGTCTGTCACCTGGATCTCACCAGCCACGGAATGCGATTCCATACGGCTCGCAACGTTTACGGCATCTCCCCAGACATCGTAGGAAAACCGCCGCTTTCCGATCACACCGGCAATGGCTGGTCCAGTATGAATACCAATCCGCAGGTTCAGATGCACACCGCTGAGCGGTTCACTGGACTGGATCACACCCATCATCTTGAGCGCCAGATGACCGACCGCGACCGCTGCATCATGAGCAGGACCATGAAGGCCACCAACCACCATGTACGCATCTCCAATCGTCTTGATTTTTTCAACGCCAAACTCTTCAACCAAATGATCGAAATCCCGAAACAGGCCATCAAGAAACCCAACCACCTCCTCCGGTTGAAGGTTCCGCGCAGCCGGAGTGAACCCCACAAGATCTGCAAAGAGGACGGTCACAGCCTCATGCCGATCAGCAATGCGAGTTTCCGGCGCTTTTTTTAGCCGGTCCGCGATTGCCCGAGGCATGATGGTCTCGATCAAGGTTTCGGCCCGCTCGTGTTCGGCTGCCAATGCAGCTTCAGCGCGATGCAACGCCGTCAAGGCATATACAATCAACACACTGGAGATGATCAGAACATTGACCATGACTTGCGCTGCCAATTGCTTTCGAAAGGCAAGGTCATGAGGCATCACAGGTCCAACGTCAGGCGCAAAAACATACGTGGAGACCAGCAGAACCAGAGCAAGACAGAAACAGCCTGCGAAAAGGCGCCAATGTCCCACCCCAAAGAAGATGAAGGCCGCACCTCCAAGTGCAAAATAGGCCTGCGTCCCGCTTTCCAGACCCAGCGACCAAACCACGAAAGTGTTTCCGGCCGCGATCACCAATACAAAATAGATCGCCGCAACGTTGTCGCCAAAGCGATGCAATCGCGAGGTCACAGCAAACAGGCAGATCATGATGATCCCATAAATGCTGAGCGGCATCAGTTCATAAAATGCATAGGTCAGGTTTTGGATCGTATGAAACAGGTTGTCGGCAATGCCAACCAGCGCCGAAACGTTGACGACCATTTGCCGGCGCCGGACATATGGATCCGTTGAGCTTATTCCGGCAGATGCCAGCCCCTTAAGCCAAACGGGCCATTTGACCTTGCGTAGTCTTTCGATCACCGCCAAACCCGACGCCTTCATTCGTTGCTTCTCACAGATGTTTGTTCTGATCGCTCAAAACACGGCACCTTGCACTCTGAGGGATGTACTTCAAAACGTGTTCCCGACAGCAAATGTCAGGATCGCAGCCGATCCGCTTGACAGCGGCGACTATGCCCGGTTGATAGGCTTATGACTTCAGTACTTTTCGTCTGCCTTGGCAACATCTGCCGCTCTCCGCTCGCCGAAGGGGTTTTTCGGACCACAGTGGAAAAAGCCGGATTGAGCGATCGGTTCCTAATCGATTCAGCCGGAACAGGCGGTTGGCATGCGGGAGATCCTCCGGATCCGCGATCGATTGAGGTCGCCGCACGGCACGGAATCGACTTGACCGCACAACGGGCCCGTCAGGTGACAGATCGCGACTTTGAGAAGTTCAGTATCATTCTGGCGATGGATTCAGACAACCTAAGCACACTTAAATCACGCACCAGGAAAGGCCATCCGGGCCTGCGTTTGTTCCTGAACTCTCCGCCAACCAATGTGCCGGATCCCTATTATGGCGGCGAGGATGGATTTGAACAGGTCTACGAAATGATTGTTGGCGGCAGCCAGACACTGCTTAACTCTTTAGACAAAGATAGTGACACGTGAACCATAGGGTTCATAAATCCGTCTCAGTCGCCGCGCTAATCAGGGTTTGATCGTTTCAATTTCTGGCGCTGAAATGAAAATCCTGTGGTGGTCGTTGGCTGCTATTCTCATCGTGCTCGGCTTGGCGACCGTATGGTTGCCGATCCCGACTGGCGTACCGCTTTTGGCGCTCGGCAGTGTCGTCATCATCGGCACAAGCCGGAGCGCAGCCCGCCACTTGCGCAAACGCCGCAAGTCAGCACCGCACCTGAATTGCATGATCACCTGGGTGGAAGACCGGTCGCCATTGCGATTTGCCCGGATCCTCAAACGCACTCGGCCGAGAAAAAAGTGACCCGTTGGGCTCTTTAGCTCTCCGACTGTGCGCTCCCGGAACCGCGAAGGGCTTGACGTAACCGGACAAGAAGCCGTTTTGCCAAACGACGCAGCCGACGGCCGTTTCGGGTGAACCACTCGTCCAGCCCCTGATCCGTCATCAGTGGCGGTTTCTTCAAATATAGCAGCCAATAAACGCTCAGGATCACAAGGAACGTCAGCCCCCAGGACAACATGGTGTCGGAGAAGAAATGCCCGCCGAAGGCGACCCGGTTGATTGACAGGATCAGACACAGCGGCAGCACAAACGCGAGAACCGCCTTCCGCCAAGAAGCTGGAACCAGAAACGCCATCGTCACAAGCCAGATACCTGCAGCCCCTTCGCCGGACGTAAACGAGCAATTCCGTTCGCAGTAATCGGTCATTTTCCAGACCGGTTGAAACGGCAACTCCCCGCCGAACTCTTCGATCGAGCGTGGCCGTGGGCGGCCCCAGTTGTCCTTCAGGATCGAGTTGACCAGGATGCCCGGTCCCAGGATCAATGTGGAGATGAGAAACACCGGCTTTCGCAGCGGCACGATTGGAGGCCGGCCCGGCAGCAACAACTTGATCACCAAAATGGCCACCGAACAGATGGCGATCGTTTGAACCAGATACGGTCCAAGATGCCGGACTTTTTGCAGGAACGGATTGTGTTGCGCCCAAAAGCCATCCGTTTGACTGTAGAAAAGACCGCTTACCCACAAATCGGTTTGGGGAAAGGCCAGAAAAAACGCAGACACCAGCGCGACATAGGCGATGGTGGCCAAGAACGGATGTGCGATGCACCAGGCAACAGCTTTGCTTGAGGCAATGTTCTGGATATGCTTTGTCAAACGCGTGTCGATCATGGCCGCTGTTTAGCGCATCCCTGTTGCCCATCCAATCTTTTCCTACCGGTTTTGTCCGGTCTTCTTCGTAAAATCATCGATTGTTCCATGACCACTGACCCGAAACTCCAGTCAAACATTGTTCAACTGCATGCAGCAAAGCAGCCAACGATCGAGTTCTGGTACGAATTCGGGTCTACTTACAGTTACTTGTCTGCAATGCGGATCGAAACACAGGCCCGGGATGCCGGGGTAAGTTTGTCCTGGAGGCCATTCCTGCTCGGCCCGATTTTCAAAAAAAGCGGTTGGGACACCTCGCCGTTCAACCTCTATCCGGCCAAAGGCCGTTACATGTGGCGGGATATGGAACGCCAATGCGCCCGCTATGGCCTGCCGCTCACCATCCCGGATCCATTCCCTCAATCCGGATTGCTGGCTGCGCGAATTGCTCAGGTGGGGCGGACACAGCCCTGGATCGGCGACTTCACGCGCGCCGTTTTTGTTGCCGAGTTCGGCAGCGGCGAGGATATTTCCGATGAAGCCTTTTTGGCGCATCTCCTCCTGGAAGCTGGCGCTCCAGCCAAGGAAGTCCTGGAAGCTTCAAAATCACCTGACATCAAAGACGCCTTGCGCGCGTCTGTCGGCGAAGCGGAAGAAAAAGGCATCTTCGGCGCACCCAGTTTCGTGCTTCAAACTGGCGAACTGTTCTGGGGCGATGATCGCCTCGCAGATGCACTCGAAATGGCAGCTGAGATCGCAAAAGCCTAGAGCAGGCCCGTAAGGTGGGTCAGCCCCCCTGCGGCTGGCTAGATCCAGTGAACACTCTTGAGTTGCTTCGCTCTTACGAGCACATCGTAAAGAGCAGACGGCGCCAGCGGTTTGCCCAAACCCTCCAGAAACCCAGCCTTGCGCAGCAAATTGTCGCCAAAAGCTTCCAGAGCTGCAGTCACCGCAATGAGCGGCAGCTCCTCGGCCGGCCGGTTCTTGCGCAACTCTTGAGCAACTTCAAGACCGCCCATGCCGGGCATGTGCAGATCCAGAAGAACGGCCCCATATTCTCTCTCCAGAGCCAGTTTGATCGCGTCCTCGCCCGAATGGGAAATGTCGGAGGTAACTCCAAAGGACTCCAACAAGGCTGCGAGCAGACGGCAATTGGTTTCATTGTCGTCAACGATCAGGACATGGTCAGGAAGTTCATTGTCTTCAGCGCCCGTTTTCGAAGCGTTTTTGGTGCCTTTGAGACCGGGTGCGGCTGGCTTAACTGGGATTTGCACCTCAAACCGGCTGCCGCCGGTCTCCGGGGAGGAGTGGTTCAAAACACCGCCCATTTGCCGGACCGTCTGAGCAATCCCCCAAAGACCGAGGCCGCTACCTGAAGTGTTTTCCTGAGCTTTCCTTCCCCTGACAAAAGGGCGAAACAGATCCTCCCTTTCCGTAGGGTCAATACCCGGCCCTGTATCAGTGATTGAGAGACTGACCCAGTAGGCGTCTGCAGTGCTCGCATTCGATTGCTCGGTGGATCCAAGCTGCTTTTCCGGAAACGGACAGGAGATGACCTCAACACTGATACCGCCTCTCTTCGTGTACTTGATAGCATTGTCGAGCAAGGCGGAGGCCGCGCGCCTGAGCTGGCCGGCAGCACCCGTCTGGCACGCGCCAGCCGTGTCCTGAAGCCGGACCGTGAGTTTCAGACCTTTTTTCTCAGCAGCGACGCGGAACAGATCCGCACAATCGTGAACAAGGGATGATATTGAAACGGCTGCATCTTCACCCGCATCCCCAGGAGCTGCATCCGTGATCAGTTCCGTTGTCATCTGTTCCAAGGAGTCGATGGCCCGCATCAGCACAGACAGTTGCTCCGCTTGCGCATCGTTCAAAGGCCCTGTTTCGATCAGCTCAGCAGTTAACCGCATGGCGCCTAAGGGCGTGCGCAAATCATGCGCCAAAAGCGCAAGATTGACACTGTCCTCATCGTATTCAGCCATGCGGCGCAACCCCAATTCAAAACGGATAGCATCAGGGGCTTGCGTCCCGATCTCCAGCGAACCAGTATGACAGACTTGCTTACCTTCCCCGTTGGCCGGTGTCCACCAGCCATACTCTAGCCCCTTCAAAGGCATGTTTGTTCAAACACTCACAATCGTTGCCCCTGTCTTTCTGCTGATCGGCTTTGGATACGGCCTGGCCCGAACCAAAATCCTCAGCATGAAGGTAAGCGAAGCGCTCGGCGAATTTGTCTATGTGGTCGCCATTCCGATCCTGATTTTCCGGACGCTTGTGACAGCGGATCTGTCGGCAGGACTGCCATGGGCGCTTTGGGCGAGTTATTTTCTTGGGATCGCGTGCGCCTGGGCTCTTGGAACCCTCGTCATTCGCAAAGGCTTCGGACGCGATGCCCGTGCAGGTGCGATCGGGGCCATTTCAGCGGCCTTTGCAAATACAATTCTGGTGGGCCTGCCGCTGATCGCAGCGGTTTACGGGGATGACGGCCTGGTCCCCTTGCTGCTTATTGTCTCCATCCACCTGGCTTTCATGACCGTTTTGATGGCAATCGTGATGGAGCGGGCCGCTGCCCATGACAGCGGCGGGAAAAGCCCACCGGTGCTGACCTTGATTAAAAGCGCCGCGAAAAGCTTGATCCGAAATCCACTAGTGATCACCATCATCGCCGCGTTCTGCTGGCGCTTGACCGGGTTTGAAATGTCGTCTTTGGCAAGTGACCTGCTGAACCGGATCGGCGCAACCGCATTGCCTCTCGCCCTGATTTCGCTGGGTATGAGCCTTGTTCAATATGGAATGCGCGGTAACATATTGCCCGGGCTGCTTCTGTCGGCCATCAAGATTGTCATCATGCCGGCAACCGTTTTCTCGTTGGGATATTTTGTCTTCAACTTGCCCCCACTCTGGGTGGCGGTCTCCACCCTGACTGCCGCCTGCCCGACCGGGATCAACGCCTACGTTTTCGCGAACAAATACGGCACTGGTCACGCCATGTCAGCGAACGCGATCACCGTAACCACGGCACTTGCCGTTTTGACGACAAGTCTTTGGATCTGGTTCCTGGAGTACGTCCTCAGTTTGTGAGTCTCATGCCGTGTGGACGAAGCTAAAGTCCGATGCGTCTGCGAAGCTCCACATGCGTCACGCCGGATACCTTTAAAGAACGCAGGCTCGTGTCCTGGTTTGACTTGGACAATTTGCGGCCATCATCACCAAGGATCAGCCGGTGATGGCGGTATCGGGGCTCCGGCAAATTCAGCAAATGCTGAAGCACGCGATGGACGCTGGTTGCAGCATAGAGATCCTGACCTCGCAGCACATCCGTGATTCCCTGGCGCGCATCATCGATGACAACGGAGAGATGATAGCTCGTCGGCGTGTCTTTCCGGGCCAAAACCACATCTCCCCAGGATGCAGCATCCGCAGCGATGGTTTTTGCCGGTTCGAACAATGCTGGACCTTCCGCCCCGAACTCCTGCCAGGTGAGCGGTTCGTCAATGCGGCCCAGAGCAGCCGTCATATCAAGCCGGAGCGCAAAGGGCGCATCGCTCTGAGCCCGTTCCTGTATTTCCGCTTCGCTCAAGACCACATCGTCTCCGGGATAGAGCGGTGCGCCATCCGGATCCCGTGGCCAAGGGATGCCCTTTTCTTCAAAGGCCGCGACGAAGCGTTTGATCTCGGCCCGCGTCAGGTAGGCTGGATAGACCAGCCCGAGGTCCTGAAGCTTTTCCAGCGCCGACCGGTAATGCGGAAAGGCTTCCGACTGACGCAGCACAGGCTCATTTAGCGGCACCCCAAGCCATGCCAGATCCTCAAACATGTCTCGCTCCAGGTCAGGCGTGCACCGGGTCTGATCAATGTCTTCAATACGCACCAGGAACCGGCCATGCAACGCCACAGCCGCCCGGGCATTCAGCAAGGCCGATAAGGCATGGCCAAGGTGCAAATGACCATTCGGAGAAGGCGCGAAACGAAAGACAGGCTCAGTCATGAAGCTTGAGAACGGTTGATTGGAAGCTGCGGGTCTTTTACGGCTAACCGTTCCTATCATTCCAAAGCCCCTGCGCAAGCATGGAGATCGTCGAAGTCCCGTGATGAGGCCAATTCACACAGAAGATGACTTGAACCGGTTGCTTTCGGAGCTTCTCGCCGCGAATCCACGCTTGCGGAGCATTTCCGAGAGGGCGGGGTCGCTGCCCCTGCGCCGTCGGCCAGCCGACTTTGAAGGCCTGGCGCATATCATTACCGGCCAGCAAGTCTCCGTCGCCAGCGCGAGCGCAATCTTTGCCCGCTTGCAGACCTTGGTCACGCCATTGACCGCTGAGAGCCTGGCCTGCTTTAGCGATGAAGATCTGGCCGCGGTTGGCTTGTCCAAACCCAAAATCCGAACCCTGCGCGCCGTAACAACAGCCTGCGAGAATGGGCTCGATTTAGCCGGTCTGGCAACGGCCCCGGCCGAAGACGCGCACAACCAATTGTGTGAGATCAAAGGGATCGGGCGATGGACCGCCGACATATTTCTCCTGTTTTGCGCAGGCCACCCGGACATTTTTCCAAGCGGAGACCTCGCCCTTCAAATCGCCGTTTGCGATGCGTTCGAATTGAGGGAGAAGCCGGATGTCAAAACACTGGACCGGATTGCCTCAGATTGGGCACCGAACAGAGGCGTGGCAGCTCGGTTGTTATGGGCCTGGTACCGTGTTCAGAAACAGGGCAAGGAAACCCTGCCGGTCTAATCGGAAACCATCGAACTGAGATACATCGCCCGTAAAAACTTCTACGCTAAGGCTTCATGACAATGGCCCTAGAAAGAACCTGATGATGCAATGAGAACTGTTGTCTGTATTTTCGCAATGCTGTTTGTGTTTTTCCACACACCCGCATTTGCCAGCGAACCGCTTTCAGCTTCTGAAAACAGATGGGCACGGATGTCGAACGCCTGCCAGGCTGAACTTGGCCTCTCGGCAGATCAATGCGGCTGCATTTTCACCAAGTCACTGGACACAAATCTTTCCAACGTTGATCTCTCATTTTACTACGCCAACGAACCGGACCGGCTCTCTGCGCAAGCACTCGCCAAGTTGGATGAACTTCGTCAAATTTGCACGACAGACGGGACGGCCGGTGGCTCGAGTCAGCCAAGTGAACACACCGCCTTGTGTGAGAGCAAAAGCAATATGGATGCGCCCCGTTGCACCTGTTTCTTGCGAAAAACCACTGCGGCCAACTACGCATCCAATGATGTTGAAATGTTCCTGCGCGGGCGTGCATCGAAGGTGAGCGACTTCAGCCTCTACACTGAGATGACCATTCATCTTCTGGATTGCGAGAAGGAAGTCATTCAAGGCCGTTAGGCGCTGCCATTCTGAACACGCGGGACGCTTGCCGAATGCCTCTAAGAGGACACGGCCTCAATCATGGAGCCGGCAGAACGGATCAACAGCTCGATATCTTCTGGCCGCGACAAACGGTGATCACCGTCCGGCACGACCGTAAATGTAACGTCATCCTGCGGCAGGGCTTGCACGAGCCGTTCCGCGTGTCCCAGCGGAACATCCGGGTCCAACGCGCCTTGCAGAATGGTTATCGGCACTCCGACATGAAGAGAGCTGCCGAACAGCAAATGAGACCGCCCGTCTTCGATCAACTTGCGGGTGATGACATAAGGATCATCACTGTATTCGGACGGCTGCTCCCAGCGTCCATGCTGTAAGATCGCTGCGCGAATATCGTCCGAGAACCGCTCTTTCCACATCAGCTCCTCTGTGAAATCAGTCGCCGGCGCAATCAAAATCAAACCCTTTATCCGGCTTGTTTCCTTGCGTGAGAGAGCCAAGAGAAGCGCAATCCATCCACCCATGGACGAGCCGACAAGGATGGTTTCGCCGCCCGTGCAGGTGTCGAACACCGCCTCGGCTTCCTCAAGCCAATTGGACACGCACGCCTCTTCGAAATCCCCTTCTGAAGTCCCATGCCCGGAATAGTCAAAGCGAACCGCTTCCTGCCCTCGCTCCCGAGCAAATTCAGACAGGGCCTCGGCCTTGGTTCCGCTCATGTCAGACTTGAAACCCGGCAGCCACATGAGACCAGGCGATCTTCCTGCATCTTTCCGGACAGCGATTTTCCGCCTCTGACCGTTTTTTCCGACCTCAATGAATTGCGGTTCCGCCGCGCCCATACTATGGCTCTCTTTCAGTTTCTTCTGCTGGTGTCCTTTGGCACAGCCATCCGTCATTTAAAAGAGCGCCCGGAGCCCTGCTGGTGTCCCTGCCCACCGCCCCAACCGTTTTGCAAGTGATCCCCGATCTGAATTCGGGGGGAGCGGAACGCACGACTGTCGACATTGCCCGCGCTCTTATCGCTGCAGGTGGAACCGCACTCGTAGCAAGTCAGGGCGGGCAGATGGTGCGCGAGTTGGAAGATATCGGCGCCCAGCATTTCACACTGCCGGTCAAATCGAAAAACCCGATCACGCTTTGGAAAAATGCGGGCCTGTTGAGCGATCTGATCCGCGCGCAGAACGTTGACATCATTCACGCCCGAAGCCGGGCTCCGGCCTGGTCTGCGCTCTTCGCTGCCCGGCGGACACATATTCCGTTCGTCACAACCTATCATGGCAGCTACAGCCAATCGAATGCAGTCAAAGGCCTTTACAATTCAATCATGGCCCGCGGCGACACCGTCATTGCGAACTCCAAATACATTGCCGGTCTCATCACCGACCGGCATCCCTTTGCGAAAGACCGCATCACCGTGATCCATCGCGGCTCCGATTTGAAAGGTCTCGCACCGGAGAATGTCAGTGCCTTGCGCCGGCAGGCCCTGAAAGACAGTTGGGGCGTTCCCACAGGCCGCCCGATCGTAATGAACATGGCCCGCCTCACGAGCTGGAAAGGCCAGAAGGTTTTGATCCAGGCTATGAGCACGCTGAAGGCCTCGGGGCCAACGGCACCGATTGCCATTCTTGCCGGCGACGCTCAAGGCCGGGACGGATATGTGGCTGAGTTGAAGCAGTTGATTGCCGATTGGAACCTGCAGGATCAGGTCAGGCTGGTCGGCCATTGCGCAGACGTGCCGGCGGCCATGGCACTATCGGATCTGGCCGTTGTTGCCTCGATCGAACCAGAGGCCTTCGGCCGGGCCGCTGTTGAAGCACAAGCTGCCCGTGTTCCAGTCATCGTTTCTGACCTTGGCGCCGTGCCCGAAACCGTGCTGGCACCGCCCGATGTTTCTGAAGGAGATCGTACTGGTTGGCGCGTCCCGCCTGGTGACAGCGATGCACTGGCCTCGGCGATCAAGACTGCGCTTGCACTATCAGCAGAAGACCGGCTCGCACTGACAGGCCGAGGCCTGACCCATGCGAGCCGGAATTTTACCGTTGAAACAATGTGCGCCAAGACGCTCGACGTTTATGCCAAGCTGCTGGATTCTTGATCGTACCGTTTAAGCCGCCCGGATCTGGCCGAGGAAGCGATTCACTTCATCGCGCAGCAGATTGGACTGTTCGGTCAGGTCATTGATGCTGGACTGCACCGCATGCGTGGCGTCGCTCGATTCCACCGATGCGTCCTTCACAACCTTGATGCTGTCCGAAACATCCCGGGTACCATTCGCGGCCTGGGCTACGTTTTCAGCTACGCTTTGGGTCGTTGCGCCCTGCTCTTCCATGGCGGAAGCGATCGCGGTCGAAGACTGGTCGAGATCGCGCATGACGTCCCCGATCTTGGCGATCGACCCTACTGCGGTTTTCGTTTCCAGCTGGATTTCAGTCACAAGCTGCGAGATGTTTTCCGTAGCCTTGGCCGTTTCGTTGGCAAGCGCCTTCACTTCACTTGCAACAACCGCGAAACCCTTCCCGGCTTCACCGGCACGGGCCGACTCGATCGTTGCGTTGAGTGCAAGGAGGTTGGTCTGTTCGGCAATATCTGAAATCATCGAAACGACTTCACCGATGCGGTCGGCCATATTGGCCAGAGATTCCATCTGAGCGGCAGTCCCCGACACGTCCTGCGCAGCGCTCTTCGACGCCGCAGACGCTCGGATTATCTGCTGATTAATCTCGCTGATTGACGCGGTCATTTCCTCGGCAGCGGATGCAACGACAGAGACATTTTCCGTGGTCTGGGCAGATGCAGATGCAGCGACTTCGGCACGTTCGCTGGTGTTTTCCGAAACACGCGCCATGGTCTGAGCGCTCTGATCCAGATTGGCCGCCGTGCTGGAAACACGCTCCACGATGGCACCGACTGAAGCTTCGAACTGGCTTGCCAGGTTCTCCATGAACGCGCGTTTTTCTTCCTCAGACCGGGCTGTGCGATCCTGTTGCTCTTGTTCAAGCTCTTGGGTCCGGATAGCGTTTGCGCGGAAGACTTCCACGGCACGGGCGATGCTGCCGATTTCGTTGCTGCGATCCGCATACGCGACGGTCACGTCATTGTTGCCGCCCGCCAGTTCTTCCATGACTTCAGTCAGATCGTTGATCGGGCGCGTGATGCTACGACCGATCAGCCAACCAAGACCAATCGCCAGGATCAAACTGATCGACCCGATCACAAGGAAGAGATTGTTCGAAAAACTGCGGGCAGATTCGAGACCGGCACTTGCGGCCTGTTTGCCAAGATAGGCCGCTTCGGACAGCTTTGCCCAATCCGGCATAATCTTCGCGAATGTCTCGTCCGCGGCTGCGACTTGTGCGTCGATGAATTGTGCTTTTTCTGCGAATTTTTTGAAAGCCGCCTGGTATGTGTCAAGAAGCGCACTGATTTCTTTTTGCTCTGCATCCGGCAAACCGCTGTTGGGAAGCATATCTGCAAATTCACTGCGCCGGTCATCGATCCGGCCAATGTATTTGTCGGCGCCACGCAGCATGAAGTCCTTTTCGTGGCGGCGCATCATCAACATCTTGACGGTCAGTGCATCGAGGTTCGCTGCTTTTAGACGCTCTTCAACTTTTTGCACGGCAGACCGCAGTTCGCCTTTTAAACCGAGCGTTTCGTCCAAGCCCATTTCTGTCGAATGGGCAACGATCCCGTCGAATTCCGCCTTATGCAGTGCCAATGTGTTTTTCAGGCCTTCAATCAATGGTATCTGATCGGCAGCTTCCGGTTTCTCTGCGGTGAGCTTCAGGAATTCAACAGCTTCGCCATACCGCTCCTCATAGGTGGCTGTAAGCGTTTCATCCTTCGTCAGCAGAAAGTCCTTTTCCAACCGCCGCATGTCTTGCGCCTTCGCCAGCACCTGGGACACGTAATAGTCCATCTGGGAGTATTCAGCGAGGCGATCATTTTCAGTGCTGACAAGCTCCTGGCTATGCCGGGCGACAAAAAACAGCAGAACGATTGCAACAACGGTGATGGCCGATAGACTGCCCACTCGCGCGGCGATCGAGAGATTGGTGATTGACTTCATGATTGCACAGGCTCTTTTTTATTACCGTAAGATGCATTACACAACTCACGAAAGGTAAGTACAGAAGAAGCAAAACGAATTAATTTTCCTTTACGACTGATCTCTGAAAACTGGAAATTTGAATGTATTCCGATTGAATTTTTTTTCAAACTACAACCAAAAGATGATGAATACGGTTAAATACTAAGCCAGCAAACCAATTTCCGAATTATCAATCAAAAACTCAGCGGAAAATGTCTGACGGTCACAATTCGCGTCCACGGAAGCTTCGTCACTGACGCGATCTCACAGGGTCGAGGCAAAATCTTGCGCTTCCGCTGGACATCCGATCCGCAAACCCGCAGATCGTAACTTCGCGAAACACTCAAGCTGCCAGTGGGTAAGCTTCTTCCACCAAGTATGGCCCACCACCAACACTTGATTTTGCAGAGAACAAGACGAACCGGCCTGCAATAAATGGCGGTGCCTGAAAGTTACCGCGTTCACACAACCACTTGGCAACATCTTCATTATTGGATGTTTTACAGCGGGCCAGAGTAACATGGGGCACATACTTGCGCCGCTCTGCCGGCAAGTGAAGCCGTTGCAGAATGCGCTCTTGTTCGCTTTGAAGCTCAGACAGAGCCGATGTCAGCTGTACTCCGGCCCAGACCGCGTGAGGCTTGCCGTTGCCAAAAGACCCGAGACCGTCAAGCCTGATCTCAAGGGGATCGCGGCGGATCCGGTCAAGTGCATCAACCACTTCGTCAGCCGTGCGGTCATCGATATCCCCGATGAAACGCAATGTGATGTGATAGTTTTCCGGATCGATCCAGCGGGCACCCCGAAGGCCTCCCCGGAGCATGGACAACATGAGGGCCGTCTCAGACGGAATCTCAAGGCCTGTAAAAAGCCGCGGCATGGGTGTTCCCTCCGCCAAACGCTGATGTCCCCATCAGGAATCAACTTGATGAAATTGGCAAGACAAAAAACCAACACTTTGAAGACAATGCAGTTTTTGTGTGGAGAGAGATTTCGAGCCGGGCAATTCCTTGCCCGGCTCGAAGGGGAGACCGTGGTTTGATTCTTTTGAAACCGCGACGGTCAGTTACGGCGCGGTGTTGCCGAAATCCTGATGAATCGTGTCGATCTTCTCAAGAACATCGCTGCTTAACGTCACATCGGCCGCAGCAATGTCATTCTCCAGCTGATCCATGCGCGTTGCCCCAAGAATGACGGACGTCATAAAGTCACGGGACTTGGCAAAGGCAATGGCCATTTGCGCCGGATCGAGTCCGGCTTCATCAGCAAGACTGAAATAGGCGTCATAGGCTTCGATCGACCGCGGATGCTCATAGCGTTGGAGGCGGTCAAACAGCACTTTGCGGGAGCCGGCCGGCAATGCGCCGTTCCTGTACTTGCCTGACAGATAGCCCTGCGCGAGCGCGGAGTATCCCAGCAAGCCGACATTCTCGCGTTGGGCAATCTCTGCCAATCCGGTTTCGAAAGTACGGTTGACCAGATTGTAGGTGTTCTGGATCGAGGCAACCCGAGGCAAACCAAGATGCTCGGACGCCGTCACATAACGCATGGTGCCCCAGGAGCTTTCGTTGGAGATCCCGATGTGGCGAACCTTGCCGCTTTTCACCAGGTCCGCCATCACTTCCAGCGTACTTTCGATGCTGTTCTCGTCTTCATGAAGCTCCGGCGGAGCCCAGCGCGTCGGATTGGCGCCGAAGTTGCTCATGTTCCGATCCGGCCAATGGATCTGGTAAAGGTCGATATAGTCGGTCTGGAGGTTTTTCAGGCTTCGGTCGACCGCAAATTCGATTTCCGCACGTGTCAGGCTGGCACCGTTCCCGTGCTCGCGGAACCAATCCATGCCGGTTCGGCCGACAACCTTGGTCGCCAACACAACCTTGTCCCGGTTGCCGGTTTTTTGAAACCATGTGCCGATGATGCGTTCCGTCCGCCCTTGAGTTTCCTTTTTCGGCGGAATTGCATAGAGCTCGGCTGTATCAAAAAAATTGACCCCCTTCTCCAGGGCATAGTCCATTTGAGCATGACCTTCGGCTTCCGTGTTTTGTTCGCCATAGGTCATTGTGCCAAGGCACAATGCGCTGACCTTTATATCCGTGCGGCCAAGCGTGCGCAGTTCCATGAGGGATGTCCTTGCTTATTGGTAATTTGTGTTCGGCGGGATCGGAGATGCCCGAATGCTACTTCTTGGAGGCTTGTGACAGCAACTCTTCGACCGTCGGCAGAATGTTTTCAACAATAACGCCAACGCCTTCCGCATTCGGGTGAATGCCATCGGCGAGATTGAGATCCGGGTTCAGCGCAACACCTTCCAGAAAGAAGGGATAGAGCAACGCGCCATGCGCCTCGGCGATGTCTTTGTAGATCGGATCGAAGGATGCAGCATAGTCCTCACCGAGGTTGCGCGGGGCGAGCATGCCTGCAACCAGCACCGCAATGTCCCTCTCGGCCAAGCGTTTCACGATTTGTGTGAGGTTGTTCCGTGTCAGGTCCGGCTGAATGCCGCGCAAGGCATCATTGGCTCCAAGCTCAACGATGATAGCGTCAGCGTCTGTTCCTACAGACCAGTCGAGCCTGGACAGTCCACTAGAGGAAGTGTCACCGGAAACACCAGCGTTGACCACTTCTACCGAATGCCCCCGTGCATCTAGCGCTTTTTGCAGCTGTTCCGGAAAGCCTTCCCCAGCCTGCAGTTGATATCCGGCCGACAAACTGTCTCCCAGCACAACGAGCTTTAAATCAGCGGCATTTGCAGTGCTGGTTCCTAACCACAACAGAGGCAGCATCAAAAACAGAAAGAAACGATACACTCTAATACACTTTCCTGACTGGAAGACATGGCACAACAGGCCCATATGGTCGCAAAGTGACCACTTGTCGAGGGCATGTGATGGCCATAACGGCCAACATATGACCGTTATAAAGGCCCAAAGATGACGACGATACCAGCCATTGCCCTGAAAAATGTCCACTTGACCCTGGGAGAAGGGGCCGGACAGGTTCACATCTTGAAGGGCATTGATCTGGTGATCGGAAAAAGCACATCCGTTGGCCTGGTCGGACCATCCGGCTCGGGTAAATCGACCCTCCTCATGGTGATGGCCGGACTGGAACGCGCCGATGAGGGATCCGTTGTCGTTGCCGGATCAGAACTCGGCGGACTATCGGAAGACCAGCTGGCCCTCTTCAGGGGCCGGAATGTGGGCATTATCTTTCAGTCGTTTCACCTTGTCCCGAACATGACGGCGCTGGAAAACGTCGCAGTGCCGCTCGAACTTGCCGGCGATGCGGACGCCTTCAAGAAAGCCCAGGCAGAGCTAGAGGCCGTTGGTCTTGGAAAACGCCTGCACCACTATCCGGCGCAGATGTCCGGCGGAGAGCAACAGCGGGTCGCCGTTGCGCGCGCGCTCGTCGTGGAGCCGGAAATCCTGATCGCAGACGAACCGACAGGGAACCTGGACGACAGCACCGGCGCGCAGATCGTCGATCTGATGTTCTCGGCTCAACGCGACCGCAAAACCACACTGGTTCTTGTGACCCACGATCCGGCCCTTGCCGAAAAATGTGACCGGGTCATCCGGGTGCGCTCGGGAGAAATCGAAGAAACCACTCAAAACCTGGCCGCCGCGCAAGAGCAGGTGACCGCATGAGCGGATTTGTGTCCGGCGAGCACGGCCGCAACAACCAGACCTTCCGCCTTGCCCTCCGGTTTGCCTTGCGCGAACTGCGCGGCGGCTTGAAGGGCTTTTACATTTTCATCGCCTGTATCGCGCTTGGCGTTGCTGCGATCTCCGGAGTGACCTCGGTTTCCAGAGCCTTGACCGAAGGAATCTCCCAGGAAGGCCAAGCCATTTTGGGCGGCGATCTGTCCTTCCGCCTGGTTCATCGTCAAGTGAATGAGGACGAGCGCAACTATATCGGCAGTCTCGGCGCGGTCTCAGAAGTTGCAACGTTGCGTGCAATGGCCCGGCGCGCAGACACGGCCGATCAGGCGCTTGTAGAGCTTAAGGCGGTGGATGATGTCTATCCGCTCTATGGCGCGCTCGAACTTCAATCGGGGCAAAACCTTGTCGATGCTCTTGCGCAGCGCAACGGGCGCTGGGGAGCTGTGGCCGAACTGGCCCTGCTGGCCCGTCTTGATGTTGAGGTTGGCGATACGCTGGAACTTGGCCGCACGAGTGTTGAAATCACCGACGTCATTGAAACTGAGCCCGATAAACTCGCGGGCGGCATGGAGTTCGGCCCCCGCCTGATGATCTCCACCGAGGCCATCGGCGCAACTGGTCTTGTTCAGCCCGGCAGTTTGGTCCGCTGGCATTACCGGGTTCGCATGGACCCAGCGCCGAGTATCGGCGAGCTCAAACAAATCGAGGAAGACGCAGAGCAAACCGAAGCCGATGCCGGCTGGCGCGTGCGCTCCAGAGCCAACGCATCTCCCGGCCTGCAGCGCAGCATCGACCGGTTTGCGCAGTTTCTGACGCTTGTTGGTCTTACAGCTCTTGTCGTCGGCGGCGTTGGCGTTGCCAATGCTGTCCGGGCGTTCCTGGAAACAAAACGGGAAGTCATTGCAAGCTTCAAGTGCCTGGGCGCAACAGGCGGGTTCGTCTTCCAGATCTATCTGGTTCAGATGCTGGCGCTTGCCCTGATCGGGATTGGAATCGGGTTGGTCATTGGAGCAATGATCCCGTTTGCCGCTGGTGCTGCACTTTCAAACGTACTTCCGGTCAAACTTGCGGTCGGCATCTATCCAAGCGAACTGGGCCTGGGCCTCGTATACGGCCTCTTGACCGCGCTGGCTTTTGCGCTTTGGCCGCTTGGCCGGGCTCATGATGTTCCACCGACCGCCCTGTTCCGCGATATTGTTGCCGCGGGCTCAAAATGGCCCCGCAAACGCTATCTGTTCGCCACGACTCTCACAGTTGTCATCCTTGCGTCCATCGCCATCTTGCTGGCCTATGACAAGCGGATCGCCACGATCTATATCGCAGCGTCTGCCGGAGCTTTTGTGCTTTTGGTGGTGGTGGCACGGATCATCATGTGGCTCGCCAAACGCCTGCCTCCGGTCCGCTCCACCGAGCTGCGGCTGGCAATCGCGAACATTCACCGTCCTGGTGCCCTGACACCATCCGTCGTTCTATCTCTCGGATTGGGCCTCTCCTTGCTGGTCGCGCTGACGCTGATTGATGGAAACCTCCGCCGGGAGCTCACCGCGACCATCGCCGGAGAGGCGCCGAGTTTCTTCTTTGTCGACATTCAAAGCCACGAGCGCGACGCGTTTGAAACCCTCTTGCGCGAAGAAGCGCCAAACGCGGATCTTCAAAGTGTGCCGATGTTGCGCGGTCGGATTGTCAGCCTCAACGGCATCAGCAGCGATGATTTCGTGCCGGCACAAGAAGGGTCCGACTGGGTTTTGCGCGGCGACCGCGGCATCACTTACGAGGCTGCGCTTCCGCCGAAGTCGGAACTGGCGACCGGCGACTGGTGGCCGCAGGATTATTCCGGCCCCCCGCTGGTGTCCTTTGATGCGGAAGCTGCAACGGACCTCGGCCTCAAAATCGGCGACACCGTTTCGGTGAACGTTCTTGGCCGCGAAATCTCCGCAGAGATCGCAAATACGCGGGACGTGGAATGGCAGTCGCTTGGAATCAACTTTGTCATGGTGTTCTCGCCCAACACATTTGCCGGTGCACCGCATGCGCATCTGATGACCCTTGGCTGGGATGACACCGTCCCCGTGGACACCGAGCTGGCCTTGTTGAAGACCGTCTCCGGCAGCTTCCCGACCGTCACCAGCGTCCGCGTGAAAGATGCGATCTCTCAGGTGAACAATATCGTGGCTCAGCTCGCATGGGCGATCCGCGGCGCCTCCTCCATCACTCTGATTGCCAGCATACTTGTGCTGGCAGGCGCGCTGGCCGCCGGGCATCGCAGCCGTATCTATGACGCCGTCATCCTGAAGACCATTGGCGCCACACGAACACGGCTGATCCTGGCCTATGGCCTTGAATATGCGATCCTTGGCCTGGTTACGGCAGTGTTTGCCGTTTTGGCGGGCGGTATCGCAGCCTGGTATGTCATCACTGCGATCATGGGCGGAACCTTTACGCTGCTGCCAGTCACAGCGTTCAGTGCAGCCCTGATTGCGCTTGTGCTAACCGTCGGGTTCGGTCTGATCGGAACATGGCGCGTTCTCGGGGAAAAACCTGCACCGGTTCTTAGAAACCTCTGATATAGCCAAAGACGGCGTTAACCGTCAGAAAAATTTCATCAAACTCACCGCGAATGTGCGCCGGATTGCAACCGGCGCACCTTGCGTCATGCGGTTATCTTGGATATCGGAAGAGAGATTTATCTCTTGAAGGGGCACTCCGAAATGCCGGGCTATCGTTTGAAATCCATGTTTAAGACCACTTTTGCGGCATCGGTTACAGCATTGACCATGCTGACAGCCGTGCCGTCAGCTCAGGCTGAAAGCCCGTTTCACACCGGTGTTTGGCAGCTGAATGATCCGGCCGGGAAGCGCGGCCTCGTTGTCAGTGACTGGCTGGTTTGGGAAAACGGCCTGCCGAAGCGCTGGCTTTACCGGCGTGCGGGAACGAACGACGCCAACCAATTCGACTTCTTCACCCGTTCCATCGGAGATAGTGGCTTCACGCCGGTTGGCATCCGCGTTTACCGCACCGGTGAGCATGAGATGAAATACACCATCTCTGAGAAGGGCAAGGATCCAATCGAGGTTTCCGCCAATCGCTTGTCGATCCCGAACTACAAGAATTCCTGTCTTTCGGTTGAAAACAAGGGCAACCGGCTGACCGGCGGCACCTGGGCCGGCACACCGCAATCTGCCGGCAAAAAGCTTCGCCTGACCAAATCCAAGCTGACCATTGATGGAAACGCGCGCAATGTGACCGTCGAAGATGTTCGCGTGGGCCGTGTCGGGATCATGGAAGACGGCAAACCCTTGGCGTTTTTCACGGATGCTGGCGGCGATTATGGTGTTCTTCAATGGTTCAAGCCGGGCGTAACGCCGGAAGTCATGCGCGACACCACAAAAGAAGTTATGGATTTCAAGGCAGAAGAAATTTTCCGCTGGCCACAAGGCACTTGCGACCGGCAGATCGAAAGCCGTCTTAAAGCCATGAAATAAGAACTCTTCTTAATCATAAGGGCCAGAAATACGGGCCGTAGCAGAAAGATTGCGATTTTTTCAGGAAAGTCATCTTGTGCTAGGGTCCGTATTCTCCCATATGTTGAGGGAGCTGTGCTGCAGGACTCCCTGCGTGCACAAGTTTTGAACGAAGGGGAATTTTAAGACCATGTCGACCTTTGACCGCCAATCTCAAGGCGCTTACTCGGTTGCCGGCGCTCGTGCCGAGGCCGGCATCGATCAGGGCCTGCGCGCCTACATGCTGGGCGTTTACAACTACATGACCTTCGGCCTCGCGCTGACCGGTTTCTTTGCCATCGGCACCTACATGATGTCCGTCGTGACCAACGACGCCGGCTCGATCGTAGGTTTGACACCGCTCGGCAACGCCATTTTCGCCTCACCGCTCAAGTGGGTGGTCATGCTGGCGCCGCTCGGCATGGTGCTTTGGCTCTCATTCCGGATCCAGTCCATGAGCGCGTCTACCGCTCGGACGATGTTCCTCATCTACTCCGCACTGATGGGTGTATCGCTGTCCTCGATCTTCATGGTCTATACAGGTGGATCGATCGCACGCGTGTTCTTCATCACCGCAGCTTCCTTCGGCGCGCTGAGCATCTTCGGCTACACCACGAAAAAAGACCTGTCCGCCTGGGGTTCGTTCCTGTTCATGGGCCTGATTGGCATCGTGATCGCGTCTCTGGTGAACATCTTCCTCGGATCTTCCGCGCTTCAGTTCGCGATTTCAGTGGTCGGTGTTCTCGTATTCGCTGGCTTGACCGCCTACGACACGCAGCAGATCAAGGAAATGTACTACGAGGGCGACTCTGGTGAAGTTGCCACCAAGAAGTCCGTGATGGGCGCTCTGCGTCTGTACCTCGACTTCATCAACATGTTCCTGATGCTGCTGCAGCTGTTCGGCAACCGCGAATAATTTGCGCTCCATCATAAACGTAGAAAGCCCGGCCATTGAGCCGGGCTTTTTTGTCTTACGACAAGAAATGTCGCTTACAATTCTCAGATGGTTAGGTCTCGAAAATCTGTCCGTAGCGACTTCAACTTCGAAGGGGACAGCTCCGCTTTGGTTCTGAGCGTCAAGCTGTCAGGCGTCGACGACCCGGAGATGCTTTTTCTTTTCCAGAACCCTTAGGACCTGCGCCAGTTCGTGGCCACGTTTCAGGATCATGCCACCGGTCGCAACGACCGAATATGCGCCCTGCCGCCGAGCAAGTTTAGGGTCCTTTTCGATGCGATAGAGAGGCATTTCAGAGGCGCGGCGGAAAATCGAGAAAACAGCCCTGTCATTCAGAATGTCAATTGCGTAGTCCCGCCACTCACCATCAGCGACCATGCGGCCATAGAGCCTCAAGATGATATCAAGTTCCCGGCGGTTGAACGACACCACTGGTAAGGAGGGTGGAGCTTTTTGCCCAGATCCGTTGAGGCTCAAGCTCCGGCTGTGCTGAGATGCGCTGTCATCGGCTTCGCTCATTCCGCCTCCCTCTTGAACCGCCTTGCACGATGCACTGCTGTCAGCGTTTGCCCGGCGAAGTCATCCAGATGTCATGATGGTCGCGGTTCGCCGCGAATTGCAAGTGCAGGCCGGTAGAAAGCTGAGAAACTGTTGCTTTCATTCACCTATCGTGACCGAAAAACATCAAAAACTGACGTTAGGTCAACTTTTCAAGAAAGAATACCAAAATTTTCATGTTTTCGCCGCATTCCAGCCCTTGGCCAGCCAAAAAGCACACCCATATTATTCTCATACCTTGATGGGAACGGTCTACGGGCACCGCGGTATGCAATAGCCCCCCAGCCCCCCGTGGTGAATGTAGAGCGACCAGATTTTTTGAGTCAAACATCAAGGCAACTGAAGGGCCGGCAACACGCCGGCCCTTTTCATTACCGGACACCTCTGGCGGCAAGTCCAAGAATTCCGGCAGTTTTCCCAAACCGAAAACGTTTCAAGCTTCCCCTACGGACGGCTTGTAGTATTCTTCTGCCCAAGATGACCCTTGATCTGATCGATCTTCGTGCGGCGAGACCAGCAGACTGCGAAGCGCTCGCCAGCATCCATAGCGAAGCCTGGCTCGGCGCTTATCGCGGCGTACTACATGGCCTTGACCTTCAGCGAATGGTCTCAAGGCGGGGCGAAAACTGGTGGCGCGGAGCTTTGGCGCGCGGCGTCAACATCAAGATCCTATCCGTCGCTGATGTGCCAGCAGGATATGCCACCTTTGGCCCGTGCCGACTTACGAATACCAGCATGGATGGCGAGATATACGAACTATATCTCAAACCCGAGTATCAGGGCCTTGGTTTCGGCCGCAGGCTGTTTGAAGACATCCGGGCATCATTTCTGGAGCGACATGGCTCAGGGCTTGCCGTTCAGGTGCTCAGCGACAACACGCCTGCCAGGGAGTTCTATCGTGCGTTGGGCGGTCAGGTCGCCGGGAAATCATGGCACCGGATTGGCGGGAGGCGGCTCGAATTACTCATATACATCTGGCCGCGGCGAACGCTCTGACAGCTTCACCGTAGTGATTTCCAAGTACAGGATCTGGTGCGCCCGCGCCACTTCCGGGTCATTAATCAATTAGGTGCAATGCAAAACTAAAGACTTGAACTTCTGCCTTTGGATTGCGATAGACGGCGCAACGATCCAACAGGAGTTCACAGATGCGTATCGACGCCGTGCCGATTGGCAAAAACCCGCCGGAAGAAATTAACGTGATTGTTGAGGTTCCCGTTGGCGGTGAACCGATCAAGTATGAGATGGATAAAGAAGCAGGCGCGATGTATGTCGACCGCTTCCTCTACACGCCCATGCGCTATCCGGGGAACTACGGCTTCGTCCCGCACACACTTTGCGGCGATGGCGATCCGATCGACGTGGTTGTCGTCAACCAGCGGCCTGTCGTGCCCGGCGCCATCATGACCTGCCGTCCAATTGGCGTTCTCCTGATGGAAGACGAGTCTGGCCAGGACGAAAAGATCATTGCGGTTCCAAGCCACAAGATTACCAAGCGCTATGACGGTGTTTCCGACATTACCGATATGCCGCAAATCACCATCGATCAGGTGAAGCACTTCTTTGAGCACTACAAAGATCTGGAGCCCGGAAAATGGGTGAAAGTGACGGGTATTGAAGGTGCAGAAGCTGCAAAACGCATGATTGTGGAATCAATCGAGCGCGCCAAGACGGAAGCTGCCGAATAAGCGCAGACCCACACTATCCTTGAGGCTGCTGCCGCTGCATCACCTGTCGGCAGCGGCCTCAAGACGCTCCATGTCCTGATCGCTCAAACCGAAATGGTGACCGATCTCATGGATAAGCACATGGGCGACCACATCTCCGAGCGTTTCGTCCATTGCGGCCCAATAATCCAGAATGGGCCGGCGGAAGAGCCAGATACGATTTGGCATCTGCCCCGTATGGGACAGCTCTTCGCCCTCGTCCAAGCCGACACCTTCAAATAATCCAAGCAGATCGTGCGGATCCTCGATCGACAACGCATCGAGGACATCATCAGGTGCATATTCGGCAAGTGTGATCTGCAAATTGCCGCAGCGAAGCAACAGATCGTCGGGCATGGTTGCCAGTGTTTCACTGGCCATTGCCTCAAAGTCTTTCAGGTCCGGCGCTTGGAGGTCGGTCCAGTGGCTTCGGCTGATTGGATGAATTGACGCCATATTTTGTTCCAGGCTCCAGTGAGCACTGTATTTCCTTTTTCGCGAGCCTCCCAACTCAGTTGGAAGATTACCTAAAGGTAGGTAACGGCAAGGTAAATCACCAGACCAATTGCAAATATCAACCCAAGCGACCGGCCGATGCGCGTGCCCCAGACTTCGATGTGGTCATCGGCATCCTTATCGGCCGCGCTCATGTGACTGCGTGCCCGATCGGCCATGCGGACAAAGGTCGAGCCAACGACCGTTTCACTTTCAACCTGCGCGCGATCAATCGCTCTCAGCGCCTCGTCGCGCCTTTCCTGATCGGCCTTGTGTTTTGATGTGCTCATGCTGGTGACTTTGCCATGCTACGCCGGAATTTCAAAATCCCGGCGGCAAGAACTCCAAGGCCGGCCAACCCGGCAGATGCGACAGCATTCCACCCTGCAAAGGACAGGCCCAACATCCTCCAGCTTGCTTCCGTGCAGCTGACAACCCGGGTCGATTGCAAGGCTTGCAGCATGTTGGCAGCAGATGCCGGAGCCGCAGTGCCGCCGCCGCAATCATTTGGCCCATCCCAGAACTGCCATTCCGCCCCGGCCTGATAAATCCCGAGACCAGCCCCATAGGCGAACACTGCCGCGACTACCAGCAACAGGATCGCGGCAATCCCTTTGCGACCTGACACCAGGGCACCCAATGCAACAAGAGCCATAGGCAACCCGATATAATAAGGAATTCGCTGCTCCAAACACAGCTTGCAGGGGACATACCCGCCGAGCACCTGATATCCCCAAGCCGTTCCAATCACCACAACGCCACCGGCCAATAAAAGGAGTGTCAACGACTGAGCCAATTTTTCAGCGGACATCGGATCCCCTTTGCTTAGATAAACTTCAGCGCGGCAAAACCGCCGACCAGAAGCACCACGAACAGGGTGAACATAAGACTGAGGCGTTTCTCGATAAAGTCCTTGATGGGCGGGCCGAAGAAATACAAGAGCCCGGCCACAATGAAGAACCGGATCCCCCGGGAAACAATGCTCGCAAGAATAAAGATCGGCAGACTTAACCCGGCCGCTCCTGAAGCGATCGTAATCACCTTGTAGGGAAACGGGGTCACACCGGCGATGAACACGAACCACCAGCCCCACTCGGCAAAGATATGGCGAAATTCCTCAACGTAGTGGAGTTTGCCATAGAACGCGAGCACCGGCTGTGCGACCTGTTCAAACAGGAACATTCCGATGAAATAGCCGAACACGCCGCCGGCCACAGAGGTCAGCGTGCACAGCAACGCATACCACCAGGCCTTCTCGCGCCGGGCGATGACCATCGGGATCAACAAGATGTCCGGCGGGATCGGAAAGAACGAGCTTTCGACAAACGAAACCGACCCGAGCGCTGTAGGTGCGCGAGGTCCGGCAGCAAGGGACAAGGTCCAGTCATAGAGGCGTCTGATCATATCGCCTCCATACCTGCTGCAACGCAAAAAGTCACCTAACGAAATTCGGCCCGCGAAGGGTTCGAAACCAAGGGTAAACAAACCAGTACCGAAATGGTGCAAGCTGCGTTTCGGATCTCAACGAATACCAATCGCGGCACCAGTCTGGTGATTACAGCTCTATGAACATTTTCGCTGCATTGATCTCCTGTCCCTGAAGCGGAACCAACTCGGGGTTTGCCTCCAGGAACGCCGCGCTGTCAAAGGTGATTTCCCGGTTTTCAGCGCGGCCGAACTCAATGTAATGCCGGGCGCCCGCTTCAGCATCTGCCCCGAAGACCTCGATCAAATCCTCATGCGAGGCAATGTAATCAAGCGCGGAGAAATCGATCGTCCGGCCTTCGGTTAAACCGAACTCGACAAAGTGGTCAAAGAGTGCCTCTTCATCCGTGCCGAATGCCTCTTCGACATCCTCATAACTCGCGGCATACTCTAGGATAGACACCTGCGTTTGCGCGATAACATCGAGCTCAGCATCGGCATAAAAAATGATTTCGACATTGGTCAGCCGGTCCGTACCGTGATCGCTGAACACAATTGTCTCACCATTGTCAAAGACGTAGGTGTCTGCTGACGAACTACTTTGGTTAAGGACGAACACGTCACTTCCAGCGCCGGCGTCGACCAGATTGTCCCACTGGTTACCGATGACGACATCATCTCCCGCGCCACCGATTGCGTTTTCAATGACAGCGCCATAGGCGATCGAGATATTGTTGGTAAGGCCGGCAGCGCTTGAGAAGCCACCTTCATTCAGATTGATGACCGTATCGACGAAATAGCCAGAGAAATCGATCGTATCTATTCCACCTGCGTCCCAGATCGAAAAGACCGGCGCTGTGTTCTGACTGAAATCATAGATCGGTGACTCTGTGTTGGAGTTAAACCCGTAAACTGTGTCATCAGTCCGCGTCGACATGTTCACGCCGTACTTTGCCTGGATAGCCAAGATATCGTGAAGCATCGGGGTCTGGGCAAAAGCATCTCCGAAATCAGCACCGGTATGGCTCTCATCCCAATATGACATGATCGAATATTGAGCACTGTCTTCGGCATAGGCGGCGTTGTTTTGATAGCTCAGCTTTCCGCCGCTGGCGTTGTAGTCACCCGGGTGTGGCTGGCCGATCGCGTGGCCGATCTCGTGAACCAGGACTTTGTACCCATAGTTCCCGATTTCCGGAGACGTATTGTATGCGTAGTCGCTGTTCACCCACACATCACCGGCCCAAGAGGAAAAGCCCGGCAGGTACGCATGGGCCGCCGAATAGTCCGCCAACGTATCAGAGTTGGCAAACCGGATCGGCGCGAAATACGAATTGCTTTCCTGAAAGGTAATGTCGGCGACATCTGACCATGTCTCAAGAGCCAGTCGCGCCATATCCATCTGCTGGCTATTGAAACTGTTGAACCCGTCGTACTCGTCCAGGCCCTTCGCATAGCTTGGAAGAACCTTGGCGAAAGAATAAGTCACAACAGCAATGCCACCCCAGCTGTAATCACCGCGGTTCAACTGCCCGATTATATAATTGAGGGAAGTGGTGCCACCGGGTCCGGATGCTGCAGCGGCGGCAAATGTACCGTCTTGGGCATGCTCAAGCCCGTCACAAAGAGCACTGTGACAAAGTCCGCACATAGGTTTTCATTCGGTGAAATGAATACACCGCCCCTGTTTATTTGAATGTTTGACGCATTAGCTTGTTATTTGCTTGTGAGGGCAGTATGCGCGGCAGGTGGTAAAAATTATTAAATCGAACACTCAGTATTTTTGGTTTGTTTGATCGTCATTAATATTTTTTGAACATGCAATTAACTTGAAATTAATACTAAATTTTCGTTATTTACATTAACAATTGCTTAGGCATATGAACCGGACGGCAGCGGCGGCCAGCGCGAGAATGCTTGGATGTTAACTGGTAGGCGAGGTGGTTGGGTTCGACAGAACCCGGCTGCAACATCAGACGAAAGCCAAAGCTTCATTCATCAACGGGACATTCGCATCGCAAGGTCCAAGGATTTCAGCGCTCGGCACATTGCCCAATCTGTCGAAATCAATCAGCTGATTGCAGGCAGCCAACTCAGACAGCCAGGGATAGCCGCTTGTTCACCGGCTCACAAATTACAGAAGAAACCTTAGTATTTTGATGAACACTTCAATCAGCGCACGACTATTGGCACTAGTGACATAATAGGACCTATTTTTTTCCATTTTGCGCGTCAAAGTTGCTCGCCGTTAACCTTTACAGTAAATTAATTTACGCGAAGAAGAGCAATTTTATCAATAGTTTCAATAGCTTAATTTCCATCAACAAAATACCAGTAATTACCGTGTTAATTAATATATTGATAATTTTAATAAAAAATTTAATAATTCAAGCCTGCAACCATCCCGTTTGAACCCGAGTTTTTTAGTCAAGCGAAAGCTAGTAGGGGGTATTCATGGCTTTTTCTATTACATCATCATTCGACTCTGACTTTTATCTATCCCAAAATCCTGATGTTGCTGCTGCGATTGAAGCAGGTTTGTTTGAGAGCGCTGAGCAACACTTCAATCAGTTTGGTTTTTCAGAAGGCCGAGATCCAAACCCATATTTCGACACATCGTTCTATCTGGAACAAAACCCCGACGTTGCCGCCGCCGGCATCAATCCGCTCAACCACTTCAACCAATTTGGTGAAACGGAAGGTCGCAGTCCGAACGCAATCTTCAATCCCACCTATTACCTGGAACAGAACCCGGACGTTGCAGCGTCCGGCATTAGTCCATTCCTGCACTTCATCAATCACGGCGCCAGCGAAGGCCGGTCGCCAAATGCGTCCGTCGCCTCGCAAACGAGCGAAGGCTTCGACGAAGCAGCATACCTAGCCGCAAATCCAGACATCGCAGACGCAATCGCCAACGGAACATTCTCCAGCGGCTATGAGCACTGGCTCCTGTTCGGGTTTGATGAAAGCCGGTCCGGTGCACAAAATACATCCGGGGACCCCATCGACCAACCCAGCAATGACGGAACGCCAAACGACAGCCCAGACGACTCCCCTGCAGATCCGGATGCACCAGGTGCTGGAGGCGGCGGTGGCGGCGTAACGCCAGATACCACTCCGCCCACGATCACGTCTTCACCAACTTTCGAGATCAATGAAAACGAAACCGACGTAGGCACGATAACAGCTAACGAGGCATCGACATTTTCAATCGTTGGAGGCGATGACCAGGCACTGTTTCAGATTAATTCCAATACCGGCGCCCTATCATTCGCGTCTGCTGCTGATTTCGAAAACCCGCAAGATGCAGGCTCCAACAACGTCTATGAGGTCGAGGTTCAGGCTCAGGACGCCAGCGGAAACACTTCAACGGCAGTAATCGCAGTCACCGTTGAGGACGCATCAGAAGTGAATGGTGGAACGATCCAGGCTGCGATTGATGCTGCCAACGCAGGTGACACTATCTATGTGGCAGCGGGAACATACGCTGAAAATCTTGTCATCGACAAAGCAATCACGATCAAGGCGTTAAACGGCGGGGATGTCAACATCGCCCCGGCATCCGGCGTGGCGGTTACCTTTGCGACCGGTGTGGACGGTGACGTGACCCTCGACGGGTTGGATCTTGTCGGCAACGGCACCAGCACGAGAGGCATCGATGTCACTCCGGGCGCGAACATCGGGACGTTGACCTTTACCAATGGTGAAATCAATGGGTTCACTGACCGCGGCATCTTCTCGACCGATAATGCGGACCCGACAAATCTTCTGGCCATGGGCGCATTAGTTGTCAGTAATTCGACGCTTTCAGACAATGGAGATGGCGGCGGGAATACTGCTCATATCAAGTTGTTCGGCTTCAACGGAAATGCCACATTTGAAAACATTGGTCTCGTAGGGCAATCCGGTGGTTCAGCGATCGGATCTCGACCAGACAATGCGATCGAACTGATCGGCGGGTTGAATGCTCCCAACTCAGCAAATCCAGCTCCGGCAAACTCTCCGGACATCGGAACTGTGACCTTCAACGGTGTGACCGTCAGCGGCGAATATCACAAGAACCCGATCGGCATTTTCAATTTTGGCGAACTCGACGGCTTGTCGATCACCGGCCTAGATCTCTCCGGCGCGGTTTCCTCATGGAAACTGTTCAACATCGACGGCGTCACAGAAACGAACATCGACGGCTCTTCGTATGGCATCACGTTCCCGAATACGACAGACGTTGTCGCCGAATTCCAAGGCGAGAAGTCTGCCAACCAAGGCACAGTGGATACGATCATCACTGGGACATCTTCCAGCGATCAGCTGAATGGTAAGGAAGGAAACGATACTCTCAATGGTGGCGACGGGAACGATATTCTGATTGGCCTGGCCGGAGATGATCGAATTGATGGCGGAGACGGCATCGATTCAGCCATCTTCAGCGGAGGTTCCGAAAACTTTACGCTGACCCGGCAAGCGGATGGCTCTATTGTCGTCGTAGACAATGTCGGTACAGATGGCACGGATACAGTTGTAAACGTTGAAAACTTCGTCTTTGTCGGTGGCACAACAGAAACCTAGCAAACCAGGGACACAAGCAGCTTTGTCAGCCGCTTTTCACAAGGTTTCGAATCTGACACAGCTGGAATTTTGGATACAGATGATGTGGCAGGTTACGGCAATATCGTAACCGCACCATCGGGCCAAGGCGGTATTGTATCCGCATCAGGGTCTGCACACGCCATTGTCACTCAGGCAGGAACACCGGGCAGCGAAACAGGCCCCTTCACTAGATTTGATGGTTATCGAGATACCTTCGAAGACGGCTTCAAAACAACAGTCGACATCTACTTAGATACCAATTGGGCGTCGGGTGAAGGATTCGACTATTCGGTCGCAGCCAATGGGTCCGATGGAAATCACCAACGGGATTTCATCTTCCATTTCACCAAGGATACCAGCACAGGAGAGTTGTTGGTAGGTGCGAGCAACAATACGAATTTCGACCCACGCGAAGACTTGGAGACCATTAATCACGCCGTGATTGATACTTCCGGTTGGTACACGCTAGAACATCTCTTCTTCGAAGGTGAGGATGGGACCTTGAACGTAGCCATGAGCATCTTCGATGCCGACGGTAACTGGCTGTTCAATGAAGTTCGCAACAGCGCAACGGACACAATTCCAGCCGAAGTCGGTGGCAACCGGTATGGCTGGTTTACAAATGTCGACATTGTCGGTGGCATCGCCGTGGACAATGTAGAGTTGGTTGGATTTACAGCGTAGTTGAAACCAACCCACTAAACGGACGAGAAAGGCTCTGACATGTTCAGGGCCTTTTTCTTTGCAGCTGGTATGGAAATTCGAATTCGGTTTCGATACCGCTCAAACGTTTCCATCTGCCTGAAGGCAGCGGCCGAATAAAGGAAAGAAAACGAGAAAAAAGTGGTGCCCCCCGCCGGAATCGAACCGGCACTCCCGAAGGAACGGGATTTTGAATCCCGCGCGTCTACCAGTTCCGCCAGAGGGGCAACTGACACCGAGGAGGGTGAATATCACCGCCCCCGTGCCGATGCAAGCAGAGATGCACCTCAAATCCGCAAACTATCCACGATCAATTAGAAGGGCTGTCTGAGGTCAGCATTGACCTGACCAGCCGCTGCATCATTGCACCGTTTGAACTTTAGATCTGAAGCGAAAAAGCACTGGACCCGCTTGATCAGAGATCCGAAACGGAGGCAGACACAAGCACAGGCTCTGGCTCTGGCGCCCACACCGCAATCTTGGGCCGCAAGGTGATCCATCATTGCGCAGGTCAACGCGCTGATTGCAGGCGCTTGACCAAATTCAAGAAATTTTGCCGGCGAAGAAAGGTGCAAATTGTGCGCTTTTTCTAGACAAGCTTTTTGCCTTTCGATACATCTTCACCATGACCAAATCAGCACGTGAAATCGAACTCAAACTCGAACTGGACCCGGCAGCGCAGGACGAAATCAAACGGTCTGGCGCGCTCAAGGATTTTGCCGCCTCCCGACCGGTCACCAAGACCCTGCAGTCCATTTATTTCGACACGCCGGATCAGGCCCTTCGCCAGGCCAAGATCTCCTTGCGAGTGCGCAAATCCGGCCGCAGCTGGGTGCAAACCGCAAAGCTTGGAACCGGCGTGATGGGCGGCCTGTCTTCCCCGATCGAAGCCGAACATCCTGTTTCCGGACGCGCACTTGATTTGTCCGTCATTGAAGATGCTGACGTGCGCGCAAAACTTGTCGAGACGATCGGCGACGCCAGCGTATCTGAGTGCTTTGAGACGGTCATGAAGCGCACAACGCGCCAGTTGACCCGGGAGACCGATGGCGCCCATATCGAACTTGCCTTCGACACTGGCAACATTCTGGCCGGGCCGGAAAGCCATCCGCTGGTGGAGCTGGAGATGGAATTGAAGGCCGGGCCAAGCGCCGCACTCTTCGAGGTTGCCAAACAGCTTCTAAATGATGTGCCGTTCCGTTTTTCACCCTACAGCAAGGCCGAACGCGGCTACCGGTTCGCCGAGGGCCAACCGGACGGAAAAGCCGTTCCCTTCTTCGCTGAAAACGTGGTGTTTGAGCAAGGCATCACCGTGGAACATGCCTTCCGAGATGTGCTGCGCTCCTGTCTCACTCAGATTGCAGAAAACCGCCTAGCAGTTCTCGCCAGTGAAAACCCGGAAGGGCCGCATCAGCTGAGGGTTGGCCTGCGCCGGCTCCGCAGTGCATTCCGGCTGTTCAAGCCAGCTCTCAATCCGGCGACCATGACCCCGCTGGACCAGCTGGCCAGAACCGTCGCGGCTGAGGCCGGTGCCTTGCGCGATTTCGATGTTCTGATTGACGAGATCGTCGAGCCGGTCGTGGACAAAGCACCGGAAAGCATTTCTTTTGAGGCCCTGCTCGCCGATCTTCATGCATCCCGCGGCAAGGACACCCGCACCGCACTGGTGACGCATCTAAAATCCGCAGAGGTGAACGCGTTCCTGCTCGATCAGGCGGCATACACGGAAGGCCGGGGGTGGCTCGACCCGGAGAACTTTGACCAGAGCAGCCTTCTGGCGCAGCCGATCGAGGATTTTGCGGCTCAAGCCCTCGCCAAACAGTGGAAGAAAGTCAACAAATATGGAAAGCGCCTGGACGAGTTGACCATTCCGGAGCGTCACGAGATGCGCAAGGCCATGAAGAAACTGCGGTATGGCATTGAGTTTTTCGGGAGCCTTTACCCGAAAGATGCCGTCAAACCGCTGCTCAAGCGGATGAAACGCCTGCAGGATATCTTCGGCTATTTGAATGATGTCGCGATGGCAGAACGTCTCCCCGAGATGAGCAATGTGACAGGCAAGAATGCGTTGACCGCCGGACAAGCCATTGGGTTCACGATCGGCTGGCATGAAGCACAGAGCCAAGCCATGTGGCAGCACGCCCGGGGCTATTGGGATGCGACCAAGGATGTGCCGAAGTTCTGGTCGTGAGGCATCAACGTCATACCGGCGAGCATGTCCCATGAACGTGTTGTCTATCACAATTGTTTTGCATCCGGCCTGATATGCAAACACCAGACTTGATAGGCACTTTCAAAACTCGGGATTTATGAGACATGGCAGCCATCGGCACCCAAAACCGCTATGCGGCTCCCTCCAGGTTGCTGCATTGGGCAATCGGGCTGCTTGTGCTGTTGACCTGGCCGTTGGGGCTGATGATTGGGTTTGCCAAGAAAGATGTCGTGCTCGATTTTTATCTTCTGCACGAAAGCATCGGATTTCTCGTCTTGTGGCTCATGCTGATCCGGGTTGGAAACCGCTGGATGAACAGACCGCCGCGCCACGAGGCTCCCCCGCTTGAGAGGTATGCCGCCGAAGCGGTTCACGGTCTCTTGTATCTGTTTTTGATCATTATGCCGGTCTCAGGATTTCTGGCCACCAATGCGCATGGTTTTCCGCTGAAGTGGTTCGGCATTTTAGAGGTGTGGAGCCCGATTGGGAAAAGCCCTGATATTGCCCCAGTGTTTTCGGCGGTTCACGAATGGAGCGCCTGGATACTGCTTGGATTGTTCACAGTCCATATCGGCGCGGTCCTGATGCATCATGTAATCCGCAAGGACGACACGCTTTACCGGATCATCTGACGCTTCCGGTCCGTGTGTTGGGATTGGCAATCGCGCGCCCCGACCAGATCCTGAGATCCCGGATTGCCTTGAGGGTGACGACAACCGCGGCAACACACAGGACTGCCTTGGTGACGGGCTCCATGGTCCCCTCAATCAGGAACGCGTGGGCCGCACCGCCTATCACAACACCCAATGCAAGTGTTGAATGGATCTTCTGCCAGGTTTTCGGACGCCAGCGAAGGCGCCGCCGCAGCACCGCAACGAGTCCGGCAGCGAAGATACACCACATGGCGATGACACCCCATGCGGAAAAGGGAGTTGGGGATCTGAACAAAAGCGCATCGACGACATCCGGCGGGCTGGTAACCCACAATCCACCAACGTGAAGGACCACCATCAAGACCAGCAACGTCCCGGCCCAGCGATGGACTGCCCTGCTCTTTGCAAGTGACACTCCCGGCAACAATCCGCCCGCCAAGAGCGGCTGCAAAACCAGCAACGCCATCGCCAGGATCCCGGCAAAACCGGAGGCAATGTAAACGGGATCACGCCATGCCAGCAAAGGGCTCGAAGCGGCCGCAAGCAGCGGAGCAATCACAACTGCGCTGATGAGGCCCCAAAGAACGGCCTTTTGAAAAGGTTTCATTCCAAACGCGGCCTGCTTATGCCGGGTTCAAAACAAAATGTGCTTCAAGGCTCTTGTCTTGAGAACTGGGCATGACAGGGCGCAAAAACACTGTTTCAAAGTCGCCGCTGTCATGGGCTAGGTGCCCGTGCGGCTGGCCAAAGGCGGGCACAATCTGGGGCATTTCGAGCCGGAACACGCCATTCTCGTCGGTTAGAGTAGCGCCGTGGCTCTCCGGATCACGTTCATGTCCTTCTGTCGTATGAGCCCAAATCTGGATCCGTTGTCCAGCCAATGGCGCGCCGTCCCCTGCCCTGCGCACAGTCCCCGTCATCCAGAAACCGCCGCTGCCAATCCGGTCCACGATCGGCGCGCCAGGCCGGTAGTTGTTGGCGCCGCCACGCATAGACGGTGTCGGAGCAACACCTTTTGCTTGCGCAGGAACAATCAGTCCGGAAGCACCGGTCACCAGTGCTGCACCGCCTGCTGCAAGAACGGTCCGGCGGGAGAAATTGGCTGCCATGAATATCCTCCTATCGGTCAGAAAGAGTCGGACGCTGCACTTTGTTGCAGCGCATTACCCGAGGATATAATGCAGATCGGGACATTTCCGAGGCCAAGGCCAAGACTTGAGCCATTCTTGAGCCTCACGGTTTCGTGAGCGATAAGCCGAACAGTACCTATATATTCAAGAGACGAAAGAGCGTGAGCAGACTGACCTCATACAAATTTGCCCTAAGTTTGCGACCAAGGTAGTCAAACAAGGATGCAATCGAGGAAATATCCACAGAGGCCGGCCGACGCAATTGTCCTGCTCGGAGCTGCGGTCTGGACAGGCGGGCGCCCCAGCCCGACACTGCTCAGAAGGATCGAACATGCCGCTGCACTCTATCATGCAGGTGCTGCACCAATCATCGTTGGATGTGGCGGCCTCGGAAACCACCCTCCTGCGGAAGCTGAGGTCATGAAACGCGAGCTGATCGCTTTGGGTGTTCCGCAAAGCGCGATCCGCACCGAGACCCGGTCACGCAACACCTTGGAGAATGCTGTCTTTTCCGCGCGGATCTTAAGACGGGAGAAACTCGAAAACACTCTGATCGTCTCTGACCGGTATCATCTGCCCCGGGCAGTTTTGTGTTTCCAAACGCTCGGATTTTCAGCGACAGGTTCTGGCCCTGGGCGCTCCGTTTCAAACACACCACTCAACAAATGGCTCTACGCCTGTCTTCGCGAGACAGTCGCTTATCCGCTCTATTCGGTCAAACTGCGCGCGATACGGAAGCGGTCTGGAATTTGATCCAGTCAGCCGCCTACATCATTCCCCATTCACGACCAGTTGGATCCTGTCAGCGGCAGCACGCGTGCGGGTGTACTGCAGCGGACGGCCATCGGGATCGACATTGACACTTTCAATGACCACAACCGGGTGGCCCAAAGCGATGCCAAGCTGCTGCGCATCTTCGGTATCGACCAATTCCGCAGAAATCCGGCTTTCCCGCCGGCTGTAGTCCTTGATGCCGCCCCGGCGCAAAGCTTCGGTAATGGTGCCGCATTCCGCGTAATCGGCTACCAGATTCGGAACCCGGGCCTGCTCAAGCCAACTGGTTCCCACCATCATTGGCACACTGTCGGCGACACGTAAGGTCTTGAGACGGATCAATGGTGTTCCCAACGGAACCTCCAGGTGCTGTGCCAGCAGCGCATCCGCATCTTCGATTTCTGATCCAATCAAGCGGCCACTTGGCGATCGGTCCTGGCCGGAGACAATCTCCGAAAACCGTGTCCGGGCATTGATGGGGTAGCTGAGCGGAGCACTCGCCACAAACGTTCCACGGCCTTGATCGGCGCGCAGAAGCCCCTCTGCCGTTAACGCAGCAATGGCCCGGCGGACCGTATGCCGGTTCACTCCGAACCGGGACGCTATCTCGGATTCCGGCGGAAGTCGGCTGCCTTTTTCGTAGCCGCCGGCGGCGATTTCGCCCTTCAGCATTTCCATGATCTGGCGCCATACGGCAATGCCTGCAGCCCGGTCCAGTTTGCTTTGTCCTGTCATGCGCCCGTCATCAAATTTCGATACCCAAGAGTCAATAAGTTTATTTGTCTATACAAATAGACAAATTGAGTCTACAACCCGCTCACGCACAGGCCTCGAACTCCCAAATAGCGGGCCACCAACACAAAGGCGTGCTCATGACCGAGACCACACCGTCTTCCACAATTGCTGGCGACCAAGCCGCTCGGCAAAAGAACCTTACCATTCTCGCTCAGGCCCCAGCTGATGCATTGGATGAAAAATTCAACTCCCTGGCGCCGCCGGCTTACGAATTGGTCCGCCAGCCGGAAACGGGCCTGGTGATGGTCCGCGGCCGCATGGGCGGAACCGGCAGCCCGTTCAACCTTGGAGAAGTGACCGTGACCCGCTGCGTTATCCGCCTCGACAGCGGAGAAACCGGCAGCGCCTACGCACTTGGCCGCGACAAAACCAAGGCTCTGCAATCGGCCGTCATTGATGCCCTATGGCAGCGCGGTGCGACGCGGGCACAAATCGAGACGGACATCCTCGGCCCACTGTCGAACAGCCAGACAGAGCGCAAAACCACCGTCCGCAAGGAAACCGAAGCAACGCGGGTCAATTTCTTCACGATGGTGCGGGGAGACAACTGATGACCGCAACTACTGCACTTGCTGCCGGATTTGCTGATCCTGTTCACGACGCACAAGGGTGTTTCCGGACCATTATGAACGCTATGGCGAGACCGGGAACGCTTCAGGTCCTTGGTCAAACCCATCTCACACCACCAACACCGCTGACACCAGAAGCCGCGGCCATCGCCCTCACCCTGTTCGACTATGACACACCTGTCTGGCTCGACAAACAGCTTGCACAATCCGAGAGCGTAAAGGCCTTCCTTCGCTTTCACACGGGCGCACCAATTGTCAACGAACCTGTCGAGGCAGCCTTTGCCCTGATCGCAGATCCGGCCAACATGCTGCCGCTTGCAAGCTTCAATCAGGGCTCGGCCGAGTATCCGGACACGTCCACGACACTCATCCTGACATGCCAAAACCTGAACAACACAGACGGTGTTGTGCTCGAAGGACCCGGCATAAAAGACACGCAGACTTTTGAAACAGATCCAGTGCCGCAAGTGTTCTGGGATCAGGTCATTTCCAACAACGCCCAGTTCCCACGCGGGGTTGATCTGATCTTCGCAGGCAAAGACACCATTGCAGCCCTTCCCCGCTCCACCTCAGTCACTCTAAAGGAGGCCTGAGCCCATGTATGTTGCTGTAAAGGGTGGCGAAAAGGCCATCCGCAATGCCCACAAGCTAACCGCCAAGCGGCGCCGCGGTGACACCTCCGTTCCCGCGCTGACACTGGAGCAAATCGCCGAACAGCTGTCACACGCGGTGGCGCGGGTAATGGGAGAGGGTTCGCTCTACGATGAAACGCTCGCTGCTCTTGCAATCAAGCAATCGCGCGGCGACCTGATCGAGGCCGCTTTCCTGATGCGTGCCTACAGGACGACGCTGCCACGGTTCGGCTACAGCCAGCCTGTCGACACGGCCAAGATGCTTGTCGAACGCCGGATCTCGGCAACCTACAAGGACTTGCCAGGCGGCCAGATGCTCGGCCCGACCTTTGACTACAGCCACCGGCTTCTGGATTTTGCTCTTGCCGCCGAAGACGAAGGCGGGAACTTTGAGGCGGAAACGGCTCCAGTCGAAGACGAACCGATGCCGCGCGTCACCGATCTCCTTGGAGATGAAGGCCTGATCGAGCCGGATCCGGCGGCTGACGAAAACGCGCCGGTGGGCGATCTCACCCGCGACCCGCTATCTTTTCCGGCAGACCGGGATTTGCGTCTGCAAAACCTTGCACGGGGTGACGAGGGTTTCTTGCTCGCGCTCGCCTACTCCACGCAGCGCGGTTACGGCCGCACGCACCCTTTTGCCGGTGAAATTCGGTACGGTGAGGTCGAAGTGGAGTTTTTCGCGGAAGAACTCGGCTTTGCTGTCACGCTTGGCACGATCAAGGTGACTGAGTGCCAGATGATCAACCAGTTTGCTGGATCGGCAAAGGCTCCGCCCGCCTTTACGCGCGGTTACGGCCTCGTTTTCGGACAAGTCGAACGCAAAGCCATGTCCATGGCCATGGTCGATCGATCTCTGCGCTGGGAAGAACTCGGCGAAGAACAGGTTGCCCCGGCCCAGGACGGTGAATTTGTTCTCTCCCATTCCGACAACATTCAGGCGACCGGTTTCGTCGAACACCTCAAGCTGCCGCACTATGTCGACTTCCAGGCAGAACTCGATCTGGTGCGCCGCATGCGCGGGGAGTGGTTCGAAAAACGGGCGCGCGAAGAAGCCGAAACCACTGCCAAAGAGGCTGCGGAATGAGCAGTGGCCTCAGCCATATGACTTTCATCGTCAGTGATCTGGAAAAGATGACCCGGATCCTGACGGATGTCTTGAAAGCAGAAGAAGTCTACGACAGCGGCCAGGACACCTTCTCCTTGTCGGAGGAAAGGTTCTTCCTGGTCGGTGCTGTCTGGATCGCGATCATGAAAGGCGCGCCGCTTTCCGAGCGCACCTACAATCACGTTGCCTTCAAGATCGAAGAACAGGACTTTGAGGCCCGACTCGCTGCGATCCAATCGCTCGGCCTTGAATTCAAGCCGCCGCGCGACCGCGTCGAAGGCGAAGGCCGGTCCATCTATTTCTACGACACCGACAATCATTTGTTCGAACTGCACACCGGCACACTGGAAATGCGGCTCGAAAGCTATCGCAAAATTCTCGATGAACGGAGGGCCTCACAATGAACGCCACGGCTCAGATTTTCGATCAGGGTGAATACAATTTCGCCTATCTCGATGAACAAACCAAACGTATGATCCGCCGCGCGATCCTGAAGGGCATCGCGATCCCAGGATACCAGGTGCCGTTTGCCTCGCGCGAAATGCCTATGCCCTACGGCTGGGGCACTGGCGGGGTTCAGGTCACGGCCTCGATCCTTGGCAAGGATGATTGCCTGAAGATGATCGACCAAGGCTCTGACGATACAACCAACGCGGTTTCATTGCGCGGGTTCTTCGAAAAGACGGCAAACGTACGGACGACTTACGAAACGTCCGAGGCAACCGTCATCCAGACCCGCCACAGGATCCCGGAAAAGGAACTGCGCGAGGACCAGGTCCTTGTGTTCCAGGTCCCGATCCCTGAACCGCTCCGGTTTCTGGAGCCGCGGGAAACGGAAACCCGCAAGATGCATGCCCTCGAAGACTACGGCCTCATGCACGTGAAGCTCTACGAGGATATTGCGAAAAACGGTCATATCGCCACCACATACGCCTATCCGGTGATGGTCAATGACAGGTATGTGATGGACCCCTCTCCGACGCCGAAATTCGACAATCCGAAGATCGACGAAATGGCCGCATTACAGCTCTATGGCGCGGGCCGGGAAAAACGCATCTACGCGATCCCGCCCTACACAAAGGTGAAAAGCCTCGACTTTGAGGACTATCCGTTCGAGGTCCAGAAGTTCGACAAGCCGTGCGGACTGTGCGGCGCAGAGCATGTCTATCTGGACGAGGTCATTCTCGATGACAAAGGCGGACGCATGTTTGTCTGCTCCGACAGCGATTATTGCGAAGAACGGCGCACCGCAGGACATGTCGGACCGATGGCTGCAAACCCAGCGTCCCAGCACATCGGTGGACACGGCACTAACGCAGAGGAGGCGTCCCGATGAACGTGTTTCGAGCTGACGACCCGCTTCTGCAGGTCCATAACGTGACCCGCTATTACGGCGACCGCATCGGATGTACCGACGTCTCCTTCGATCTTTGGCCCGGCGAAGTGCTCGCCATTGTCGGGGAAAGCGGTTCAGGCAAAACCACCCTTCTGAATTGCCTGTCGACACGCCTCGCACCGACTGCGGGTGCAATCGAATACCGCATGCGCGATGGGTCAATGCGCAATCTCTATCAGCTGTCAGAAGCCGAGCGCCGCTTGCTGATGCGCACTGACTGGGGATTTGTTCATCAGAATGCTGCGGACGGCCTGCGCATGAACGTCTCGGCCGGCGCTAATGTCGGTGAACGGCTAATGGCAGTCGGAGACCGGCACTACGGGAAGATCCGCGAAACCGCGGATGATTGGCTGGGCCGGGTTGAGATCGCCAGTGACCGGATCGACGATGATCCGCGTTCGTTCTCAGGCGGCATGCGCCAGCGGTTGCAGATTGCCAGAAATCTTGTAACTCATCCGCGGCTGGTCTTCATGGACGAACCGACCGGCGGTCTGGACGTTTCGGTTCAGGCGCGTCTGCTCGATCTTCTGCGCCGTCTAGTCGCTGATCTCGGTCTGTCGGTTGTGATCGTCACCCACGATCTGGCGGTTGCCCGCCTGCTGTCACACCGGATCATGGTGATGCGCCACGGCCGGGTGATTGAAGCCGGTTTGACCGATCAGGTTTTGGACGATCCGCGCGAGCCTTACACCCAGTTGCTTGTCTCCTCCATTTTGCAGGTCTGATCATGCCAGTGCGTCTTTATCTGAACAGTGTCGGCAAGTCCTTCACCATGCACCTTCAGGGCGGCACGGTGATCCCGGTTGTCGAAAACGTCGAGTTTTCTGTCGAGGCCGGCGAATGCGTGGTCCTTGGAGGGCCATCCGGGGCTGGCAAGAGCTCAATCTTGAAAATGATCTACGGCAACTACCGCTGTGATCAGGGTCAGATCCTGGTGAATGTTGGCGATGAGATCATCAACATTGCAGATGCGGAGCCGCGCCAAGTTCTACGGCTGCGGGAAAACACAATCGGTTATGTCAGCCAGTTCCTGCGCACGATCCCACGCGTGTCTGCCGAGGAAGTGGTTGCCGAACCGCTGGTTGCCCAAGGCACAACTGAAGCAGAAGGGCTCGAGACGGCACGCAGTCTTCTCTCCCGGTTGAATGTCCCTGAGCGGCTCTGGAAGCTCCCACCGGCAACCTTTTCCGGCGGCGAACAACAACGGGTGAACATTGCCCGCGGTTTCATCGCGCACTACCCGATCCTTCTCCTGGATGAACCCACCGCCTCGCTGGATGCCGCGAACCGCGCGGTTGTCGTCCGCCTGGTGGAAGAGAAGAAAGCCAAAGGCGTTGCCATGGTGGGAATCTTGCACGATGAGGATGTCCGGCAGGAAATCGCCGACCGGATCATCGACGTCACCGGTTTTAGCGCCGACGTGGCTGCTTAAACGAAATAACTTGCCGGGAGCGGTGGTATGTCACAGAACAGTCACCGCTCCCCGGTATGGACTTTGCCTCGGCCAAGTCCGATCTCCTAAATCGCGATAATTTCCATGCGCTACGCCATCTATTTCGCAGCCGACGCTGACGCACCGCTCATACAGCTGGGCAACACCTGGTTGGGCCGTGATCCCTTCACGGGATCACTCCTGCAGCAACCGTCCATTCCGGGCCTGGACGCCGCTCGCTTCGAAGATCTGACAACCAGCCCCCGGCGTTATGGATTTCATGGCACGTTGAAGGCCCCGTTCTCGCTTGCGAAAGATGCAACCGAAGAGGCCTTGATCGCGGCCAGTGCCAGATTTGCAGAGACCGTTGCCCCTTTTGAACTGCAGGAACTTAGTGTCAATCAACTGGGCAAGTTTCTGGCGCTGACACCGGCTCAGCCGGAGCCAGATCTGGAAGCCTTTGCGTCTCTTTGTGTTCGCCAGTTTGAACCGTTCCGCGCGCCTTTGAGCGCCGAGGATCTGGACCGGCGGCGGCAAGCAAATCTGACACCCAAACAGGACGGATATGTCGAGACCTGGGGCTATCCATATGTCTTCGACGAGTTCCGCTTCCACATGACGCTGTCCAACAAGCTGGAGAGCAAGGAGGAAGCTGCGCTCTTGGCACGGAGCGCGGAAACGCATTTTGAAGCCGTCACTAATTCGGCATTCACCTGTCGCCACTTCGGTCTTTATGTCGAACCGGAGCGCGGCGCCCCGTTTGACGTCCACCGCATATTTGAACTAACGGGCCCGCAGAACCCTATCACTGCGCTTGAAAACACGCTGGCAAACTCCAACGAGGAAGTCTCATGAGCACGCATCCGAAACTCTTCAAAAATACCAAGCTGGTACTGGCAGAAGACGTGATCAACGGCTCTCTGACCGTCGATCAGGACGGCCTGATTTCCGATATCGGGTCAGCAACAGAGGTTGAGGGGCACGATTGTGAAGGCGACTTCCTTCTGCCGGGTTTGATCGAACTGCACACCGATCACCTGGAAGTTCATTACGCTCCGCGGCCAAAGGTCCGCTGGAACCCGGTTGCGGCCGTTCAAGCCCACGATGCCCAGATCGCTTGTGCCGGCATCACGACCGTGTTTGACGCGCTTCGCGTCGGCATGGATGAGGATGACGACAGCAACGACACCATGAAGGTCGCAGACATGCGGGCCCTCGCGGATGCGATTGAAACAGGCCAAAAGGAAAACCGGCTGCGCGCGGATCACTACATCCACCTGCGCTGCGAAGTCTCCGCGCCGGATGTCATCCGGGCCTACAACTACTTTGATGGTGACGACCGCGTCCGGCTGGTCTCCCTGATGGACCACACACCAGGTCAGCGCCAATTCGTGTCGCTCGATTCCTACATCAGTTACTACCAGGGCAAGCGCGGCTTCACAGACGAGCAGATGGCCGAATTCATTGAAATGCGTAAAGCCAGGGCCGACAAGAACACCCCTGGAAACCGTAAGGCGATTGCCACACATGCGGACAAAAACACAATCGCAATTGCCAGCCATGATGACGCGACCATTGCCCATGTTGATGAAGCGATTTCGCTGAACACCAAAATTGCCGAATTCCCGACTACAGTGGAAGCCGCCAAAGCCTCCCACGAAGCGGGAATGGCGGTTTTGATGGGCGCACCGAATGTGGTCCGTGGCGGCTCCCACTCAGGCAACGTTTCGGCCCGTGAACTCGCCGAAGCCGGATACCTCGATATCCTGTCGTCGGACTATATTCCGGCATCGCTGCTGCAGGCGGCGTTCCAGCTTGCGGACGAGATCGATGGCATCACCCTGCCGAAAGCAGTTTCAACGGTAACGTCGACACCGGCGAAAGCCATAGGCCTTTCCGACCGCGGTGTGCTGGAACCCGGCAAACGGGCGGATCTCATTCAGGTCAAGCTGGTTGGCAATGTGCCGATTGTGCGCGGTGTCTGGCGCGAAGGCCGCCGTGTTGCCTGACGCCCGAATGCACGCCCAGGACAAAGTCGGCCCAGGCCGGATGATCTTGGTTGTCGGCCCGAGCGGGGCCGGCAAGGACACGCTCATGGCCGCCTTGAAGGACCGAGTGAAGGACAATGACAGCGTTGTTTTTGCCCGACGCGCGGTCACTCGGGATGCCGATGCCAGTTCTGAAGATCACGAAACACTGAGCCGGTCTGACTTCGAGACCCTTGTCTCAGCCGGCAATGTAGCCTTGTCATGGGAAGCCCATGGATTGGGGTATGTTGTGCCCCAGTCTTATGACCGTGCAATTCGAGACGGCAAAACGGTCATCGCCAACGGCTCCCGCAAGGTGCTGCAAGAAGCCTCAGACAAATATGAAACGGCGATCGTCCTTCTGATCACCGCGCCGGTCGAGATCTTGGCAGAACGCCTGGCCGCCCGGGGCCGGGAAAGCCGCGAGGATATTGAAGCACGTTTGAAACGGGCTGACCTGGAACCGGACAATGTGGACAATCTGGTGCGTATAGAAAACACTGGCACTCCGGAGGAAGGCGTCGCCGACATGCTCTGCGCCCTCGGCCTGTAACGTTCCGGCACAATTTTTCTTGTTTAAACTTGTTTCAAATGCACACTTAACCCGGCGCGGGTTTTTTCAGCACGGATGGAGTGCAAAATGATTGAAGCTGTTCAAACTGTTCTTCGCAAATATGCGGTCTTTTCCGGCCGCGCTTCCAGAAGCGAATACTGGTGGTGGATCCTGTTTGTGGTGATCGTATCCATAGTATCCCAGATCATCGATGGCGCCGTTGTTGCTCCGGCTCTCGGATTTCAAGCCTTCGAGGAAGGTGCAGGCCAGCCATTGTCGATGTTGGTCTCGCTCGCGTTGCTTCTACCGGGTCTCGGCGTCGCTGTCCGGCGGCTACATGACATCGACCGTTCAGGCTGGTGGTTTCTCTTAATTCTCGTCCCGATCGTTGGATTTTTGATTCTGCTTTACTGGTTTGTTCAACCAGGAACCAAAGGCGATAACCAGTACGGAGAAGCTCCGCTTCAGTACGCCTCTTAGCCACCATTTCGGGCAAGGTTTCACTCGTGAAACCGCCCAATGGTTCAGTTTTGTCCCTGACCCTGCTGCGGCTCTTGCGATTTCTGGCGCCCGAAAACGTTGCCCAACAAGCCGGGTGGCAGCCCAAAGCCTTCTTCGACTGCCTTCAGCACTTCTTCGTCGTCAACGTCGCCTTCGATCACTTTCTCGATGTCGATCTGCGTTTGGCCGCCTGTGGCCCGCTGAATCACTTGATTGGCGGTATCGGTCAGACTCTCCGGAACATCCGCTTCGCCCTTCAGGATCGAGATCAGTTCACCACCAACTTGTTCCAACTGCTCGTAGGCCGCCTGCGGATTTTCCAAAATGCCCGCAATGTCAGGATAGATGCGCGGATCACTCCAAGACCCATCCACCACGATCGGTACGCCCAGCCCAGCCATCTTCTTGTCGGTGCCTTTCGGGCGCGGCATGGGAGCCTGGCCTTCCAATGTTGCGACAATTCTTGGCTCTACGCGCCAGGACAGCCGTTGATTGGGCATGTCCGTGGTACCGCCACCACTCATGCGGATCAACGGCCCGATCAGAGACAGGTCACTGGTGGTCGCAATTCCGTTTTCGATCTGAAAAGAAGCCCCGAGCGACGAAAAGTCCGTCTTCTCGGAGGGGCTCGCCTGCCATCCAAGCAAGGTCTCAACAGAGAGGTTGCGCACCATCTGAGGAATATTGACCCCGCGGATTGCACCGTCTTCAAACATATAGCTGGCCGTGCCTTTGAGGTTCTGGACCATCTGCTGCTCGCTGGCACCTGACGTTGTTACATTCAGGCCAATCAGCGTTTTGCCATCGATCCAGGTAAAGTCCGCCGCGTCCCGAAGAAGCGGATAGGCATTCAGGCCGGAGAGGTCAAACTTTGCCGACAATTCAGGTGTAACAGCGGCGCCATTCAGTCTGACGGAGCCCGTGCCTGTGCCGTCATAAAGCGACAGTTTCTCAAGATCCGCAGTCAGGACGCCGTCCTGGATCGCAACCGAGAGGGCGCTTTGTCCAATCCGGATCTTGTCCATCCGGATCTCGTTTGCAATTGCCTTGAAGTCGACATTCGCGGCTTTCAGGCCCGAAAAATCGATTGGCTCTGTGCTCCAGGATTTGCCCGCCACCGGGGGCGCTGTTGCCGCTGGCGCCGAACCGCTAACGCTGCCAGACTGAGCTGCAGGTTGTCCGCCGGTCGACCCGCCGCCAAGGTAAGGGTCCAAGACGAGCTCGCGCAAATCAAGACGTGCCGTCACCGTCGGCTTGCCGCCCAGGGTCACGCGGCCATTGGCTTCGCCGGAAGTTTCATCCAGCGTGAAGCGTGTTTCCTCGAACGAAATCGTGTCGCCTTGAAAACCGAAAATCCCGGAGGCACTGAACGCACCCAAGCCACCACCGGCCGCCAAGGGCTGCCCCATCCAGGCCATCAAACCTCGAAGGTCAGCCGTTTGCATCCGAGCAGCGCCATCCACAGTGCTTGGCAGTTGAGCTGATCCATCAAACCCGACGCTCAACCGATTGCCCTTAAGGGAAACAGAAACTGCGCCGGATTGGCCTGCCAACAATGTGGACGTATCGGCTTCACCGGTCAGACTGAACCCTTCTCCGCGCCAGGTCAGTGCACCGCTTGCAGACAGTGGGGCTTCAAGTCCTTGCATCTCTAGAGCAAGAGACAGTCCGGTAATCCGGTCGGCTTCCGGGTCGCCGCCCACAGCATCTGCAAGGCCCAATCCGCCAATTTCACCTTCGGAGATGTTGACCGATCCGTTGACATCCAGTCCGGCCAGCATTTCTTCACCGGTCAGGCCAACCGTCTCAAATGCCAGATCTGCGCTCAGCAGCCCGCTTGCCGGCAACTCCTGACCGGCGAGAAGCAACAGGTCCGCAATGGAGCCGTCTTTCAGGACAAGCCGGCCGGAGACTTCCGGAACCAATCCAGAGAGATCCGCATCGGCCGCACCGCCAAGGGAAAGCTGGCCCAATACCAAATGAAGATCTGACACTGAAACGGCTGCTTCAGAGCCCCGCACCTTTGCATCAAACTGGAAGGCACCGGGATCCGCATCCAGCGACTGACCGCCCAGCGCGGCCAGGGTTTTCAACGAGGGCCCTGACGCCGCAATTTCCAGTTCAGCACGCACTGGCTCCAGCCCCGTGGTCCCCTTGAGCGTGATGGAGTTTTCCGACGAGGTCAAAGCCAAATCGACCGGCACCTGGTCGCCGGACGCCAATCCCAGAGGGTTGGACAACGTGCCGGAAATCTCAAGAGGAACGTCCTGAAACTGGAAATCGGAGGTAAGCTGGACATCCCCGGTTAAGTCCGGTGCAGCGAGTGAAAGGTTGAGGGCCTGAATGACAAAGTTCTGATCTGCCGTGGCATCAATGTATGTCAGCTGACCGCTGGTGATCTGGAGACTGTCGACACCAATGCTCTCCAGATATCCCTCACCGCCGGAATCCCCCGCGTTGTTCTCTGCAACGCTGTCCGGCGCGGACTGCGCTTTAGCGCTTTCCGGAGCGCTGGTTTCTTCAGCTTCGCCGGTCAGAACTTCCAATGACCGGCGCGGTGCCCAGCTGGTGGCGCCGTTTGCGTTTTTCTCGAGATAAATCAGCGGTTCGTCGAGCGCGATGCCGGTGACTTTCACATTGCCCGACAGCAGACCGGACCAGGCGAGACCGAAGTCCATGCGTTTTGCTTTGGCGAACTCAATGCCATCCGCGCCAGCGGCACCGGAAATACCAATATCCTCCGCCGTCAACTGAAAGCCGGGAAAGAGTGACAAGGAAACAGGGCCATCGAGCCGCACGCGCCAACCGAAGCGGTTGTCTATCTGTTGGACCACCTGCTGCTTGATCTGATCCTTAGGCAGGAAAAACGGAACCACAAGAAGAGCGGTGACAACCAGAAACAGGAAGCTGCCCAGACCGATCAAAAGCCGTTGCATATCAATGTCTCCTCGTGGCGAATCGCCACAATGTAGACCAAACCGACCGACAACATGCCGGTAGATTTTGACAAAAGGTGGAAAAACGGCGGTTTATCAGGAATTTCCATTGCAAGGCAAGTTTGGCAGGACCTATTTGGCCTGCTTAGATCCGCAGAGCCGTCATGTGGTTGTCCCACGCAAAACCAGCGGGCCGGGCCAGTATTTCCGCCCGCTCTCCGGGCTCTGAAAGATAGGAAACGCCACCATTCCCATCGGAGATCAGAAAACTTCCCTGATCGATAGGCGCGACACCGCACCCATCAGCAATGTTCTGATGGCCAAGATAGTCTCCGGTCTCCGCATTCCAGAACAAGGTCTTGCCGCCACGCGGCGCTGATGTGGCGATGACATTTTGATCCGTGGTGGCTGTCACAGACCCGATGTAGTTTTCAAGCTGGCTCGCAAGTTTCTCGGGCAAGTCCAACAAGACCGGCGCTTCATCTCTTGAAATAATGGCAACCAGTGGCGGTGTATCCGTCTTCGAGCCTTGAAACTGCCCACCGGCCCATGCCCGGCCAGTCCCATCCAAAGCCATGTGACGCAATGACAATTGATGCAGGGAACTGTCCAGACGATGTTCTGCCAGCAGGTCTCCGGTTTTCACATCGAGAAACACCACAGTGGGCGACATAGTCTCCAGGTTGAGCTTCTCGCGCCCGTGGTCGGGGTGCGTTTCAATCCCGCCATTCGCAACGATCAGGACATTGCCATCCTTGCTCAACAGAACCTCATGCGGGCCGATGCCATGACTGTCGAACTCGCCCAGCCAGGCGTTAGTCTCTCCGCTCACGTCATAAACGCCGACAACACCGCGAGCAGCCTCAAAATCATTTTCCACCGCGTAGAGAATTCGCCCATCTTTGGAAAAACAGCCGTGCCCGTAATAGTGCCGGCCGGGTGCGGCAACGATGGTCTGCATTGGCCGACCGGAAAATGGCCAGGCAACGACTGCGAAGATTCCCGGGCGACGGGCAAATGCGGCAAAACACTCCCTGGTCTCAGACACAGCAATCCCATGACCGCGCCCGGGCAGTGAGATTTCCGCCTGGATCTGACCCAGATCGTCGAGGACAGCAACGCCATACCCGCCCGCAGACTTTTTGAAAGCGCTGGCAAAGAGTGGCGCATCTGAAGTGCTCAGCAAACTCGCTCCGAGACCGGATCCAGCAAAGGCCGGGAACGCAGCCAGTCCGCCCAGCGCAGACAAAAACCCGCGTCTGGAAAACTCTGCAGGCCTAGTCGCCATCAAGGGCATTAAACCCTCCGGCAAGTCCCAACGCGCCCGCAACCCGCTCACCGACAAGCCGCTGAAGGGAGTTCAAGGAAATGACCAAGAGTGACAATTGGCCATAGGCGCCGGACACTTCAAATGTCTCACGCAACGGCGGTTGGAGTTTTTTCAGGGTTTTCAAAGCGTTTTCGAACTCGAAAGTCATTGACCCGATCAACCAAGCGTGTTCCTCCGGCATCATGGGTTCTAGATCCATGCTCCGGATTGCATCCAGGATTCCGTTCATTTCAGATGTCAGAAACACAACACCGTTGCCGGACCGTGAGAACGGGATCCGGTTCGGCCTCACCTTCTCTTCCGAGCTTCCCAATGCAGGCGTAATGTTTTGGTCCCGAACGACGATCAGCGCCGTGGACAGCGTTTGAAACACATCTTCCAAGGCTTCCGTGTCGGTCTGATAGCGGACGTTGCTGCCGCCTGTTTGCAGAAGAGTATTCGAAAAGCCATCGGCATCGAACCAGGAGAGCATGACGTTCCAGGCAATGCTGGCAACATTCTCAGAGATCGCCAGCGCATAAGAACAGGTGAAGTCCCTGCGTTCACCCTTTTCGCCAAGTATGACAGCGCCAGTCTTGTCGAATGCAATCAACTGAAGCGCTGTCAGCCCTTGCAAAGCCACACTTTTTTCCGAGAGGCTTTCGGCCGTCCATACGCTCTCATCCTGCACCGCATAGAGCTTGCGGATCTGCCTTTGAGCAATGCCGCGAGGGTCTGGCTGGAAGGCGAGACGGCTAATGCGGTCTTCTTCAATCAGTGGGCCAAGCCGAAGAAAATGAATGCGGGCAAACTGACCAACAGCATCTGAGAACACAACCTTGAAATCAGCTTTTGCCTCATCGGCCGGCTCTTGGCAGACCTCTTTGACAGCCTCCGGCAAGCGGGCTGCAACATCAGCAAATACCCTAGCTTCAGGCTGAATGTAACCGGCAATCATCTTCTCAACGGGCTGCGTGAGATCAGCAGCAAGTGCCGGCCATGCCATCAGGGCTGCAGCCGCGGAGACAAGAATTCGCTTCATTACAAGGACTCCAGAAACCGGATGAGAGACGTGCGGTCGTCCGGCTCCATGGCGACCACCTGATAGCGGGCAGCTTCCGCTTCCCCGCCGTGCCACAGAACGGCTTCAAGCCAATTGCGCGCCCGGCCGTCGTGCAGGAAACGGGTATGATTGTTGACCGTTTCCGTCAAGCCAATGCCCCAAAGCGGCGGGGTCCGCCACTCGCGGCCCGTCGCATCGCCAACCGGGCGATCGTCGGCAAGGCCGTCGCCCATGTCATGCAACAAGAGATCCGTATAGGGCCAGATCAGCTGAAACTGATGCGCCTTTGTTTCTGCATCACGGCGCGTAACAAACTTCGGCTGATGGCACTTGGCACAGCCGACCTCATAAAACAGCTCTTTGCCGCGCAGAACTTCCGGATCAGACACATCACGCCGGGCTGGAACTGCCAGGTTTTCCGAATAGAACGTCACCAGCTCCATGACCGGATCGGGCGCTTCTGACACCCCAAGTTGTGCCTGCTCACCGTGCGGCAATGAACGGCATTCGATCTGGCGTTGTGTGCAATCGCCATAATTGTCCGGCTTGTCCGGGGAACTGATGCCGATGTCAACGGAAAAGGCGCCGGCCGTCTGATCGCGGATGTTCGGGTTGGACCCCTTCCAGCCGAACCGGCCAATTGTCAGCTCGCCCGTGCGGCTATCCCGGACCCGGCTGACTTTGCCAGAAATCCCGTCTCCGTTCAGATCATCAGGATCCGCCAAGGCTTCAATGTCCCCGGGGTGAACGGCTTGAAGCAATCCGAGACCAATCATCGGCGGTGCGACCCGCGGCGAGATCATGGTTTCGGGATGCATGTCGCCAAAGCCGAGGTCCCGGATCTTGTAGTTGGGCTTTTTCAAGATAGCCGTCTCGCCGCCATTCAGCGGAACGACGATTTCCTCGTGTTCAATGTCGAAGCGCCCTTCCCCGGCAAGACCCGGGACGGCAAATGCTTGAAACTGTCCCCCATATGTGGGCTCAGGAATGCGGAGCAGGCTTTTGTCCTCAAGGGCTACCCGGTCTTCATCGGTTTGTGGCGGAATGGAAAGGCGCAAGAAGAGGGAAACCGCTTCATCGCCCGGACGCGGCGGCCGCCCGCGGCCATCCTTCAAATGACACCCCTGACAGGATCGTGCGTTGTAAAGTGGGCCCAAACCGTCGGACGCTTTGGTGGATGCGGGCGACGAGGCCCAGAGTTTCTTGAAAAGCCCGTTGCCGACCTTGAAGTCCTGCTCCTGCTCGAAGGTCAGATTGGCAGTGGCATGAGAAAAAGCATCGCGGTTGATGCGTTTGCGGGAAGTCCCGGCGCCGCCCTGCATCTGCTCGAAGGCTTCGGCCTTGGAAAAATCATCCGCGAGCGGGAGAACCTTTAAAACCTTGACCCGGTCCTGCTCCGACAAATCATTGCGATGGCTTAGCAACCCATCGGCCAAGGCGGTGTGGCCAATCACGCCCGCACATATAACAACAGCGCCCAATATGGCACTTCGTCCTGGGACAATCATAAGGTTCGCATCCTGATTTAGGCCCGCCAGAGCCCCAATTCCGACGGGCAAAAAATGGCGGGCAGCATAGCCACCCGCCACAAAGGTCTTACTCAAAAACAGCAGACGGGTTGTCCAGGCTGTCGGAGCCTTCGAACGCAATCTCATCGAGTTCGAGAACTTTCACGACACGCTCGATCGACGTGGTCTGGTCAACCAGCGCATTAACAGCCGCCTGAACAACTGCGTTGCCCTCGTCGTTGCCTTCGCCGATCATCTGGTCATACGCTTCACCAGCTTCGGCGCGTGCTTTCATCGCTTCGAATGCAGCCAGCGTGGCGTCCAGCTTGGCCTGCATTTCTTCAGCCAGAGCCGGATCTTTCGCGGCGACCATCTCGGCAAGGGACGCGCCCTTCACATCGTTGCCGAGCGGGCTCTTGTATTCACCGAAATAGACGTTCCGGATGCCAACAACATCGTTGTAGTGGGACATGTGCGTGTTGTCGGAGAAACAGTCATGCTCTTCTTCCGGATCGTGCAGCATGAGGCCAAGCTTCATCCGCTCACCGGCCAATTCGCCATAAGAAAGAGAGCCCATCCCGGTTAGGATGGTCGCCAGACCACCGGCTTCACCCTTGCCGCCCAGTTCTTCGCGCGCAGCCCCACCCGGTGCCCAGGCTGCAACCATTTCCTCAAGATCGGTAATCAGAAGGTCGGTGGCTGAATTTAGATATTGCGCCCGGCGCTCACAATTGCCACCGGTGCAGTTGGCAGTGTCAAAATCGCTGGCCGGGCGATTGCCGGCACCCGCATCCGTGCCGTTGAGGTCTTGTCCCCAAAGCAGGAATTCGATTGCGTGGTAGCCGGTTGCAACGTTGGCTTCCACCTCACCGGCTTCCTGCAGGGATTCAGCCAGAAGGGCCGGCGTGATCACACTGGCGTCAATGGTCTCACCCCCGACTTTCAGGCTTGGATTGGCAATGACGTTCGCTGCGTAAAAGGCGTTCTCTTCTGAATCCTCGCCATAGGAAACGTCGACATAATCGATCAGCCCCTCATCCAACGGCCAGGCGTTCACCTTGCCTTCCCAATCGTCGACAATGGCATTGCCGAAGCGGTAAGCTTCTGTCTGCTGGTAGGGATTGCGAGCTTCAATCCACGCTTTGCGCGCCGCAGCCAGATTGGTGTCGGTCGGTTCTGCAATCAGCTTGTCGATCGCGCTCTGCAGCGTTTTCGCTGTTTCAAGAGAATCGGAATACTTGGCGTAGGCAATATCGCTGTAGGTGCCGAGGACATCGGCAGGCGCTGCGGCCATTGCAGGCGTTGCCAGAAGGGTTGTTGCCGCAAGAAGCGCGCGCGTGAAGGATTTCATTGGAGTGTTCCTAAATCCGGGGCATTGCAGCCGGCCGGAGACCCGATCTGCATGCAATTTTGAAAAATTCGCAGCGCAATCCCGCGCCGCCCGGACAGTGAAAAACATTTCATGAAGCAAAAAGTCAAGTTATAAACATGAGAAAAATCAATAGATTAGAATGATTCCAAAAAAGCTGAAGATCAAATACTACTTTTCTAGACTATTCAAAAGTTTTAAACCGCTTCCCAACTGTTTGATGCTAAACAGGGATTAGGCCAAAAAAGGCAAAGAGAGAGTTCGAGACTACGTAGTACACCTAAGTGCACTGCCAAATGGCTGGTCCGCCGGCCAAACAACAGGGACTGACCGTATGCTGAACGCGCTGAAGAGCTTCGTCCGGGAGATCACGTTCGGAGACACTGGCAAGAAAACATTTGCCGAGGACGACAAGCGGCTTGCAGCCGCCGCACTGCTGTTTCACCTGGTGGACATCGATGGCATCATCGAAGACAGCGAAAGCGAAAAACTTCGGCAAATCCTGCAGGCGCGTTATGAACTCACGGACGAAGAGACCAGCGAACTGATCTCAGCTGCCAAACAGCGCGATGAAGAAGCGGTGGATCTTTACGGCTTCACCTCCGTTTTGAAACGCACGACAGACGAAGCCGAGCGCCTCGCCATCATCGAGATGATGTGGGAAATCGTCTATGCGGACGGTCATGTTCATGAATTTGAAGACAACACCATCTGGCGGGTTGCCGAGCTGTTGGGCGTTTCGTCCCGGGACCGGATGACACTGCGCCACAAGGTGGCCAAAACCGCTCCGGAAGCTGACGAGGCTTGATGCTCCGACATCTTGAAGCCTGGCCACAATCGGGGCGCAACCAACCCGCGCAAGAGACTCGATTTTTTCACGCCGCTCGCTAATATTGGACTTATGGATTTTTCTTCGAACCACGGAACGCATCGCCCCAAAGTGCTGATTGTCCTGCACCAGGAGCATTCCTCGCCCGGACGGGTGGGGCAGGAACTGGTGAAACGCGGCTTTGCACTCGACATTCGCAAACCCCGCTTCGGTGACAGCCTTCCGGACACTATGCGCGGCCACGCCGGTAGCGTCATCTTTGGCGGACCGATGAGCGCTAATGATCCGGACGGGTTTATTCACAAGGAAATCGACTGGATCAAGGTCCCGCTTCAAGAAGAAGCGCCGTTTCTCGGCATTTGCCTTGGTGCGCAGATGATGGTGAAGCAGCTTGGCGGCACGGTTTCCGGCCATAGAGATGAGCTGGTTGAAATCGGCTATTATCCGCTGAAACCAACGGAAGCGGGCAAGGACCTGATGGACTGGCCTAAAAAGGTCTACCAGTGGCACCGGGAAGGGTTCGATCTGCCGTCAGGCGCTGATCTCCTGGCGACCAGCCCAACCTACCCCAATCAGGCCATTCGGGTTGGACCGGCAGCTTACGGGATCCAGTTTCACCCGGAACTCACCCACCAGATGATGGTGAAATGGACCACAAAGGGCGCTCCGCGGATGGAACTTCCCGGCGCGCAGCAACGCCGCGATCATTTTGCCGGACGTTTCGTCTATGACACTGCGGTCCGCGCCTGGCTGGACCGGTTTCTGGACCTTTGGATCGGTACCGCCGAAGCCCCTGTTCAGCACAACCGCTTGAAAGCAGCCGAGTAACAGAAGTTCTGTAATTTCTTAGGTTTATAAAGTCCTCGCAATTGCTCCGGGAACAATCGCTCAAAATACGCCCAGCGCTCCCGTCAGACTTGGACCGGCTCGCAGAGGCGGGCCTGCGAGCCTGGCAAAAAGGCATAGGTCCGCTGGTGCCGGAGGATGTTTACCAACGCATCAGCGAAGAAAACCCGTTCCGAGCATTTTTAGCAGCTCTTGGTGAAAATGTTCTTGTTGCTGAGATTGAGAACCACGTAGTCGGCCTTGCCGCCCGCGAAAACGGTGACAACCACATCACGGACCTTTGGGTCGATCCGGACAGCGAAGGCCTAGGCGCAGGGTCAGCCTTGCTGCAAACGTTGGAAACACGGCTCTCGGCCAAAGGATATCGGATCGCGAAAATCGACGTCGCGGCTGCCAATGCCCGCGCTCTCAGCCTCTACCAGCATCGCGGGTACGAGATTGACTGGCAGGAACGGCGGTTTGATCCCATTCTGCAGATCGAACTGGATAAAATCGGATTATCCAAATCCCTATAAGGCAAAGTCGGGAAATGCCTTGCCTTGGGGTCAGAAGGCTTACTCTTCCCAAGCCGCCCCTCAATACGGTTGAGGTGGATGACCAACCCTCAATGGGTCATCCCAACGCTGCATCGCGTCGATCCAGGATCGGCGAGTTTGGGCGCCTCGATTTTATAGTTAAAAATCAAGTCTTTGAGTTCTCCGATCCCGGCCCGCGCTTCGCTTGGCCAGAATGACGTCGGGTGTTCAGAGCTTTGCCAGAAGTCTGAGTCACCCTGAAGCGTCATGTTCGGACTTGTTCCGAACATCCATAAAATATTAAAAATAAGGATCGTCGGCACAAGACCAAGGATGACTATTGAGAGGAATGAGGTTTCACATCTAGCTCAAAGGCCACTCCAAAGAGCGGCCTTCAGGTCTGTGAACCATGTCCATACACTACCGAAATTCAAGGACAGTACTTTATGCCTCGAACACCACCAGGAGATCCTTGGCATCGATCTGCGCGCCCGGTGCGACGAGCACTTCGGAGACCTTGCCGTCGCGCTCGGCATGAAGGGCGGTTTCCATCTTCATGGCTTCGATCGAGACGAGCACATCACCGGCCTTGACCTCCTGACCGGCAGCAATTGCGACCGTGGAAATGACGCCCGGCATTGGTGCGCCAACATGGGCCGCATTGCCATCTTCGGCCTTGCGCATGGCAGCGGCCCCAGCAGCACCATGCGCCCGATCCGGAACCTTGATGATCCGCGGTTGGCCGTTGAGTTCGAAGAAAACCTTCTTCTCGCCCTTCTCATCGGTTTCGCCGATCGCCTGACAGCGGACCACAAGTGTCTTTCCGGGTTCCAGGTCAACAAAGATCTCGTCGCCTGATTTAAGACCGTAGAAATAGACAGGTGTCGGCAGCACGGACGTCGGTCCATATTGCTGCTGCGCTTTGTCAAAGTCTGTGAAGACCTTCGGATACATCAGATAGGAAGCCAGCTCCGTATCATCGATGTCGTGACCGGTTGCAGCAGCCGCGGCTACCCGTTCAGCTTCAAGATCTGCCTCTTCCAGCAGGGACCCCGGGCGAACGGTGATCGGCTTTTCCCCTTTAAGCGCTTTTTCCTGAATTGCCTTCGGCCATCCACCAGGTGACTGGCCGAGGTCACCATGCAGCATCTTCACGACACTGTCCGGGAAGGCGACGTCCTTGGCCGGGTCTTCGACATCGGCAACGCTGAGACCCTGGCTCACCATCATCAGCGCCATGTCGCCGACCACCTTAGAGGACGGCGTGACTTTAACGATGTCGCCAAACATCTGGTTGGCATCGGCGTAAGCCTGGGCAACTTCGTGCCAGCGGGTTTCAAGACCGAGGGACCGCGCCTGTTCCTTCAGGTTGGTGAACTGGCCACCTGGCATTTCGTGCAGGTAGACCTCGGAGGCCCCTGACCGAAGGTCGCTTTCAAACGCTCGGTATTGCGCGCGAACAGCTTCCCAATAGAAGGAAATCTGGCGGATGGTCGCCGCATCTAGTCCTGTATCCCGGTCCGTCCCCCGCAACGCCTCAACAATAGACCCAAGGCACGGCTGTGACGTCAGACCGGACAGCGCATCCATAGCCGCATCAACCGCATCTACGCCCGCTTCGACGGCTGCCAAAATGGTTGAGGCCGCGATGCCGGAGGTGTCGTGGGTATGGAAGTGGATCGGCAGGCCGACCTCTTCTTTCAGCGCTTTCACCAGGATCTTGGCAGCTTGCGGCTTCAACAGGCCTGCCATGTCCTTGATGCCAAGGATATGGGCGCCGGCAGCTTCCAGTTCCTTCGCTAGATCGACGTAGTATTTCAAATCATATTTCGGACGCGCACTGTCGAGCATGTCGCCGGTGTAGCAGAGCACGCCCTCGCAGAGTTTTCCGGTTTCCTGGACCGCATCCATGGAAACGCGCATGTTCTCAACCCAGTTCAGACAGTCAAAGACGCGGAAAAGATCCACGCCGTTTTCGGCCGCCTGGTGGACGAAGAACCTGACCACATTGTCCGGATAGTTGGTGTAACCAACCCCGTTGGAGCCCCGCAGCAGCATCTGAAGCAGGATATTCGGCGCCCGTTCGCGGATCTGATGCAGCCGCTCCCAGGGGCTTTCCGTCAGGAAGCGCATGGAAACGTCGAACGTCGCACCGCCCCAGCATTCCAGGGAAAAGAGCGTCGGCAGACCGGTTGCGTAAGCATCTGCGATGTTGACGATGTCATGGGAGCGCATGCGGGTCGCCAGCAAGGACTGGTGGCCATCACGCATCGTGGTGTCGGTGAGCAGCGCCCGTTTTTCCGCCTTCATCCACTCGGCGAAGCCTTTCGGACCGAGCTCATCCAAGAGCTGGCGCGTTCCCTTCGGTTTTTCGTCCCCGAAATCTGGCACGACCGGCGCAGCTGCATCCTTCGGTGGCCGGACCCGGTCCTTGGTTTCCGGATGCCCGTTCACCGAGACATCGGCAATATAAGTCAGCAGCTTGGTTGCCCGATCCTGGCGTTTTGTCTGTTCAAACAGCGCAGGCGTGTCGTCGATGAAGCGGGTGGTATAGGTCTGGGCGCGGAAATCGGCGTGATCGATGATGTTTTCCAAAAACACCAGATTGGTCGCAACACCACGGATCCGGAACTCGCGCAAAGCACGGTCCATGCGTTTGCGCGCATCTTCGGCCGTCGGTGCCCAGGCCGTCACTTTTTCCAGAAGCGGATCATAGAACCGGGTGATCACCGCCCCTGAATAGGCGGTCCCGCCATCGAGGCGGATGCCGAAGCCGGTTGCCCCGCGATAAGCAGTGATCCGGCCATAATCCGGGATGAAGTTCTGCTCCGGATCTTCCGTGGTGATCCGGCATTGCAACGCGTGACCGTTGAGGCGGATGTTCTCCTGCGCCGGCACGCCGCTCTCCGGCGTTCCGATCTTCTCGCCATCGGCGATGTGGATCTGTGCCTGGACGATATCGATGCCAGTCACTTCTTCGGTCACCGTGTGCTCGACCTGCACCCGGGGATTGACCTCGATAAAATAGATCGCGCCCGTGTCAGCATCCATCAGGAACTCGACCGTGCCAGCACCGCGGTAGTTCACTGCCCGGCCGATTTTCAGGCCGTATTCGCAAAGCTCTGTGCGCTTGGCATCATCGAGATAAGGGGCCGGTGCCCGCTCGACCACCTTTTGGTGGCGCCGCTGGATCGAGCAATCCCGCTCGAACAGATGAACAACACTGTCACCGTCACCAAGGATCTGGACTTCGACGTGGCGTGCCCGTTGAACCAGCTTCTCCAGATAGATCTCATCCTTGCCGAAGGCGGCCTTGGCTTCCCGCTTGGCAGCCAGCACTTCCTTTTCCAGGGTCGCCTCGTCCGGAATAACCCGCATGCCACGGCCACCGCCGCCCCAGGACGCCTTCAGCATCACCGGGTAGCCGATTTGCAGAGCCTGCTTCTTGATCTCATTCAGATCCTCAGGAAGCGGGTCCGTTGCCGGCATGACCGGCACGCCGGCCTCGATTGCCAGGTTCCGTGCGGCCACCTTGTTGCCCAGACGGCGCATCGTCTCGGATTTCGGCCCGATAAAGGTGATCCCGGCTGTTTCGCAGGCATCCACGAATTCCGGGCTTTCCGACAAAAGGCCGTAGCCCGGGTGGATGGCGTCAGCGCCGGAGTGTTTGGCAACACGAATAATCTCGTCGATGGACAGATAGGCCTCAATCGGGCCAAGCCCTTTGCCGACCTGATACGCCTCATCAGCTTTGAACCGATGCAGAGCCAATTTGTCTTGCTCGGCATAGATCGCAACGGTCTTCAGACCGAGCTCGTTGGCAGCCCGGAAAACCCGGATTGCAATTTCAGACCGGTTCGCAACGAGAATTTTTCTTATCGCCAAACGCCCACTCCCCCTAATAATCCGCAACATGCAAGGCACATTTCGGCAAGATTTCTACTTACGTCGAAGCCAATTGAAAAGGGGCAGCATGCTTGTCCTTTTTCCCGAAAGCGAAATATTTTTTCCCTGACGGCGATAAACCTTAGAAAAATAGGCACAAATCCTACGCCAGGGGATGAGCACTTATGGGAGATTTTTCTGCTGGCGGCCCGTCTCACTTAGCAGTGCGAACGCCAAACCACGCCCCAAACTGAAACACTCTCCCGTCACCGAAGTGAAAAATCGTAAACATTCGGGAGATCTTTTGGGAGCCCAACTGGTGTTTCGAGGAACCAACCTACCAGATCGAGTAGGAACAAATCAAAAACATGATCAAAACACCGATTCGTCAGCGATTCGTTCTGCATGTGTCCATGGTTAATGGCAAAAGGTGCGCCACATCCGAAAAACAAATTTTTTCGATTTGGAGATTGACAGGTTTTCAGCTCTGAAATTCTGACCCAAAGTGATTTGCCGCAAATCCCTGAGCAGATTCAGCATTTCGTACTGGAAGGTGGATTCAAATCCACATTTCGTAGAGAACAAATCCTGAATCCCCGAGAGTCCGCGATTCGGTTCCGGTTTGTTCCAGAGTCGTTCTCCACAACTTTATGAAAGTACATAGATCCAACGAAGGAATAGCGGGAGCGCATCGAAAAAGGGCAGGACAGAGCCACAACGCCTATGCTAGATACGCGCATCCGAGTTCAGGGCATATGCCTTGGGAGAGCAGGCCGCCGGAACGGCGCGCTACACACTGAGATTTTTGACCGCATCACCTCTATGTCCCGCCCCCAAACCCTGCAATTACCGCCGAGCGCCCGCTCCCGCACGGTCACAGCTGTGCTTGGGCCAACCAACACCGGCAAGACCCACCTTGCGATTGAGCGTATGCTGGCGCAGCCGTCCGGCTTGATCGGTCTGCCGTTGCGGCTCTTGGCCCGGGAGGTTTATGGGCGGATTGCTGAACGCGCCGGGACTGACGCCGTTGCCTTGATCACCGGCGAAGAGAAGATCATTCCGAAACAGCCGCGGTTTTGGGTGTCCACGGTCGAGGCCATGCCACTCGATCTGAACACAGAGTTTGTTGCCATCGACGAAGTGCAGCTTGCTGGAAATCTCGACCGCGGCCACGTCTTCACGGACAGGATCCTGAACCTGCGCGGCCGTTCTGAAACGCTGCTTTTGGGATCTGCGACCGCCCGCCCGCTGCTTGAAAAGCTCATCCCGGGCCTGAATGTCGTCACCCGGCCGCGCATGTCGATCCTCTCGTATGCTGGATCGAAAAAAGTCTCCCGCTTGCCGGCACGATCAGCCATCGTCGCGTTTTCATCAGATGAAGTTTACTCGATTGCCGAGCTTTTGCGCCGCCAGCGGGGCGGGGCGGCGGTGGTGCTCGGGTCATTGAGCCCACGGACCCGGAATGCGCAGGTCGACCTTTTCCAGAACGGCGATGTGGACCATCTGGTTGCCACAGACGCGATCGGCATGGGTCTCAATCTGGACGTCCATCACATCGCCTTTGCCGGAAACCGGAAATACGACGGGTATCAGTACCGCCAGCTGACGCCTTCGGAGATGGGTCAGATCGCCGGACGGGCCGGCCGCCACACGAAAGACGGCACCTTCGGAGTCTCCGGCCGCGTCGATCCATTGGACGATGATTTAATCGAACAGATCGAAAGTCACCATTTTGACAGCCTGAAAGTGCTGCAATGGCGCAACAGTGCTTTGGATTTTTCATCCACCAATGCATTGCGCCGCAGCCTTGATTTGCCGCCGAGAGAAGACGGATTGGCGCGCGCGCCGACTGGGGACGACATAAAGGCGCTCGAACATTTATTGCGCGACAGCGCAATTTCTGACATGGCAAAGGGCGCAAACGCAGTAGAATTGCTATGGGATGTGTGTCAGGTCCCCGATTACCGGAAGATCGCCCCGGCCAATCATGGGGACCTTCTGGCAACGGTTTACAATCACCTGATGCGAGACAATGCGATTGAAGATGACTGGTTCGCCCGTCAATTGGCCTTCGCAGACCGTGTAGATGGTGATATCGACACACTCGCGAACCGGATCGCTCACATCCGGACCTGGACATATGTTGCAAACCGTCCTGACTGGATGGCCGATCCGGCCCATTGGCAGGACGTTACCCGCGGCATAGAAGATAAACTATCTGACGCCCTTCACGAGAAGCTGACGCAGCGGTTCGTGGATCGGCGGACAAGTGTATTGATGCGACGTTTGAGAGAGAACGCAATGCTGGAAGCGGAAATTACATCGAGTGGGGATGTGCTCGTCGAAGGTCAGCACATCGGAAATCTGCTTGGCTTCCGGTTTGCCCCTGATGCGGCGGCCGAAGGCCCAGACGGCAAGACCGTCCGTGCTGCCGCACAAAAAGCACTGACCACGGAAATCGAATCCCGTGCGGAAAAGCTTGGCAAATCAGAGAACAGTGATTTTGTCCTGACATCGGATGGCGCCATCCGCTGGCGCGGTGAACCGGTGGCCAAACTGTCCCCGACCGACGATGTTCTGGCCCCTGCAGCTCTGCTGTTGGCCGACGAGCACCTGACCGGCCCAGCGCGCGACACCGTGCAAAACCGCCTGGATCTTTGGGTGAAGGCCCAGGTTGATACACTTTTGAAACCGCTGATGGACCTGAAGTCCGGTGAAGGTCTCGAAGGTTTGGCGCGCGGCATTGCATTCCGGATTGTCGAAGGCCTCGGCATCCTGGAACGTCAGGAAGCGTCAGACGAAATCCGTCAGCTGGACCAGGACATGCGCGCGTCCTTGCGCAAACACGGTCTCCGCTTCGGCGCTTACACGATTTTTGTTCCGGCACTTTTGAAACCGGCTCCGAGCCAATTGCTGGCTCAGCTTTGGGCGCTGAAGCACGGTGAGCTGGACATGAATGGCATGGAAGAACTGCCGCAATTGTCCGCCTCAGGCCGGACATCCATCCCGGTCGACCCGGAGATCCAGCCGGCGCTCTACAAGGTCGTCGGGTTCCGCGTGTGCGGCCCGCGCGCCGTGCGTGTAGACATCCTGGAGCGCCTTGCCGATCTCATCCGGCCGCTGATTGCCTGGAAACCGCTCGACAGCGAAGTCGCTCCGCCGGAAGGAGCAACCGCAACCGGCGGCGGCTTTACGGTGACGGTTGCCATGACGTCGCTGCTGGGCTGTGCCGGCGAAGATTTTTCCGCTGTTTTGAAGTCCCTCGGCTACCGCCTTGAGACCAAGGAAGTACAGCGTCCAGTAGCACCAAAAGCCGAAGCGACAGAAGCAACGCCAGACACAGCCGAACCCGCTGCAGTTGCTGACACACCTGCGGCTGAAGCAGAAGCTCCTGCCGAAAGTGCTGAGACCGAAGCTGCTGCAACTGAAACAGTGGAAGCCTCTGACACTCCCGCATCCGAACAGGCAGCCGAAGAAGCACCTGCGACTGACAACGCTGAAACGTCCACAGAGGCGCCAGCTCCGGAAACCGCGGAGACACAGACGGCGGAACCAACGCCGGCCGGCGAACCGGAAATGGAAACTGTCACCATTGAAATCTGGCGCCCGGGCCGTCACGACCGCCGCCCCCGCGGCCGTCAGGATCAACGCCGGGGTGGTGACAATCGCAAGCAGCAAGGTGCTAAAAGCGCTCCTGGTGAACGCCGCCACGGCAAACCTGGCAAGGGCGGTCCGAACAAAGGGCGCGCCGATCAGAAGCCCTTTGATGGGGGCAACCGCCGCGACAAAGCACCGAAAGACAAGCCGATCGACCCGAACTCGCCTTTTGCAGCCTTGATGGCGCTGAAGGAGAACATGGGCGACAAGGATAAGAAGTAATTCCGGGCGACGATCCAAAGTCGGCTGCCGCCTCAAATCAAGGTAGCCTGCGTGTCGACAAGTGGCTCTGGTACGCCAGGGTCACGAAATCCCGTTCCCTTGCACAGAAACTGGCTGCAGGCGGACATGTCCGGATCAACAAGGACAAGATTTCCTCCGCCAGCAAGACCATCAAAACCGGCGACGTTTTAACCATTGCCTTGGAACGCCGCATTCTTGTTTTGAAAGTTGTAGCACTTGGCTCAAGGCGCGGACCTTACGAGGAAGCAAAAGGACTCTACGAAGACCTGTCTCCGCCACCGCCACCTAAGGCCGAAGCGCCACCTCCCCGCCCTGGACAGAGGGAGCCTGGCAGCGGGCGGCCAACAAAACGTGACCGGCGGAAAATGGATGCTTTCAGGCAAGAGGACGAGCACTAGAAGTTCTATGAGCCTGATCCGTTTTATGAATCCGTAAAAAAAGGAAATAGCTTTCTCAAACAGAGCTGCGATGCGACCTGTTGAACGCTTGCACCCGCCTCCCAAAAGCGATACCCAACTGCAATAATAAAGGCAGCAGAGGTCAGAGCCTGCGCATCAAACCGACGCCAGATGACTGCATCCGGTTACAGCTATCGTACCCGATGCTCTGACTAAAGAGGATTGCGATGACCTACGTCGTCACAGACAACTGTATCAAGTGCAAATACACCGACTGCGTTGAGGTGTGTCCAGTTGATTGTTTCTATGAAGGCGAAAATTTCCTCGTCATCAACCCGGACGAATGCATCGACTGTGGTGTTTGTGAGCCGGAATGTCCGGCGGAAGCAATTCTTCCGGACACGGAACCAGGTCTCGAGAAGTGGATCGAAATCAACGCCGAATATTCGGAAAAATGGCCGAACATTACTGAAAAGAAAGATCCAATGCCCGACGCAGATAAGTTTGACGGGCAGGAGAACAAACTGGAGAAGTACTTTTCTCCAAATCCGCCCGCATGATTCGCCTATCTTGAGTTGCGATAGATTCAGAATTCTCGATATCTGCAACCTGAGATAAGTTAAATACACTATTGATTTCAGCTGCCTGAGCGGAAACTTCGCTCGGGCTTTAATGCTGTTTCGTGCGCGCGGAAGAGTTTCTCTTTAATTTTCCACAAGAGTATGTTATATTGTTTCGATAGTCGCCAACCACGAGAATAACCCCAAAAAACGGAGTCGTACTTACGTGTCCCGTGATCCTGATCTTCCGGGCCGCAAGTGATCCCGACAGCTTATGTATCCAAGCAAGGTTCTAAAGTGGAATTCGACGACTGACCAGCCCGACACGCTGAATATCAACAGGCCTTCCAAGATTTGGACGTCAAAGCGATTGCGTGCCGCACAAACAAGGACCGTCTCAGCGGTCCATTTCCGGTCTGCAACAGACCGCTAACTGCGCAGGAGAAACTACGAGTATGGCAACAAACACCAAAAAGACCGCGCAGCGTCAAGGTTTCAAGACTGGCGAGTACATCGTTTACCCGGCTCACGGCGTAGGCCAGATTACCGCCATTGAAGAACAAAACGTAGCAGGTCACTCTTTGGAGTTGCTCGTCATCGTTTTTGAACAGGACAAGATGACACTTCGCGTCCCGGTCGCGAAAATCGCATCTGTGGGAATGCGGAAGCTCGGCGACCCGGCTGCCGTCAAGAAGGCACTCGAAACAGTCCAGGGACGTCCACGCATCAAGCGGACAATGTGGAGCCGCCGTGCCCAGGAATACGAAGCGAAAATCAACTCCGGCGATCTGATTGCAATTTCGGAAGTCGTCCGGGACCTTTTCCGCTCCGAGAGCCAGCCGGAGCAGTCCTACTCCGAACGCCAGCTTTACGAAGCCGCCCTGGATCGTATGGCGCGCGAAATTGCCGCAGTGAACAAATGCTCGGAAACCGAAGCAATCAAGGAAATCGAGCAAAACCTCGCGAAGTCGCCAAGCCGCATTAAAGCAGCCGCCGCAGCTGCTGCCGCAGCGGAAGGCGACGAAGACGGCGATGACACCGAAGAAGCAGCCTGAAAAACTGCTGATCGCTGATAAGTCAATTTGAAAAGGCTCGGAGCAATCCGGGCCTTTTTCTTTTGATTTAAGCGGAGCGATCTTCAAGCTGATTTCAGCAAATCCCTCCCTTCCGGTCACGACATTGTGCGCATTCGTGCGTCCGTGCGTCGTCGAAGTGATCTACTCTGACTTTGGGTCCGTAGTAACACTAACGTCACGCCTGGAGTGCTACATATGTCCACGTCTATGAGTGAAAGAAGGCATTTGGTAAAAACGGCGATGAAAGCGCCGTATTTGACCCGCGAGGAAGAGCTGGAGCTCGCCATTCAGTGGCGGGATAACAAAGACGAAAAGGCTCTGGAGAAACTTTCTCTGTCCCACATGCGCCTGGTCATTGCCGTCGCCTCGCGGTTTAAGAACTTCGGCCTTAATATCGGTGACCTGATCCAGGAAGGTCATGTTGGACTGCTGGAGGCAGCAGCGCGGTTTGAACCGGAACGTGAGGTTCGCTTTTCGACATACGCCACTTGGTGGATCCGTGCCTCAATCCAGGACTACATCCTCAGGAACTGGTCCATTGTTCGGGGCGGCACTTCCTCCTCTCAAAAGGCGTTGTTCTTCAACCTCCGCCGGCTGCGTGCGAAGCTGTCCAGCAATCAGACACCTTTGACAGACAGCGAGTTACATCAAAAGATCGCAGACGCTATCGGCGTGAAGCAGTCCGATGTTGCTGTCATGAATGCCCGCCTGTCCGGACCCGATACATCACTGAACGCACCTGTAACAGATACAGAAGGGTCCAGCGCCGACCGTCAGGACTTCCTCGTCTCTGATGCACCGCAACCGGACGAAATCGTCACAGAGAACATCGACGCAGAGCGGCGGAACACATGGCTCGCCTCTGCGCTCGACGTATTGAGCGAGCGGGAACTCAAGATTGTCCGCGAACGGCGCTTGTCTGAGGACGGGGCGACTTTGGAGTCGCTCGGCAAGAAACTCGGCATTTCTAAAGAAAGGGTGCGCCAGATCGAAAGCCGTGCACTTCAGAAGCTGAAGTCTGCACTGCTGGCAAACCAGCCGGACAAGTCGGTTTACGCCATTTCGATGTAAGACAAGTCCGGGCCATCGCCCGGGCTTTTTTGATTGTGGTTCTTCAGATGCTCAGTCTACAACCAGCTTGACCGAAGTCCCTGCCGGAATTGCTTCGTTCGGGCTCAAATCATTCAAGATTGAGAAAAATTCCAGGCGCCGGGACGGCTCGACGCCGCTCATGCCCACGGCCACCTTGCGTGGCGTATCGCCGGCCTGAGTGGTCACCACCTTGATCCTCAGAGATCGCAGGCGCGCACGTTCAGTCGGCGTCAATTGCCGAAAGCTCTCAATCGTTCTCCGGAAATCTTGATCAAACTGATCCGTCGGAGACCGGCTTGCAAAGATGAACCGGTACCCGGTCTTGCCGATGCGGACAACAGCTATCCGGAAAGACCAGCCTTGTGTGATCGCAGCCCCCGTCACGGCTGGCAGACCACCAATGGTTATTTCGCGCACACTTTGCGGCAACAGTCCATTGATCCAACCGGACGTCATGTAATCGGCAAGGCTGGAATAGGTGCTGACGTCAGCCCCGTCAAACCGGATCGCCGTGCCGGACCCGTTGCTTGCAAGGACTGCTTCCGGCGAGTTCTCCAAAATATACCCGGACGGAACCGTGAAACCGATGCCAAGCGCCTTGTGCAGGAAGGACCTTCCACGCACAAACCCCTCAAGGGGGTCATCTCCATACAACATGCCGTCGATCTGGCTGAGGTACCGTGTGCGATCCCGCTCACCGATACCAGGAGCCCCGATTTGGCGCGCAGAGCGCACAGCGATTTGAAGCCGCTCGGGTGTAGACGGGTGCGAAGACAGGAAATCGGGCGCTGAACTGCCTTCTTTGCCAGCCGTTTGGTACTGCGCAAATTTCGCCATGGACCGCAGAAAGCGGGCCGCCGCGTAAGGATCAAACCCGGCTTTTGCCAGAGTTTTTACACCAATTGCGTCTGCCTCAAGCTCCTGGACCTGGCTGAAACGCGCGAAGGACAGTTGGGAGGAGACAATTGCCTTGCGCGCCACTTCCGTGTCCTGGACCACATCGGTCAGGATTTGATCTGCAAGCTCACGGGCTTCTGCCCGCTCTTGCCGTTTGATCGCATGATTGGCGGTCACATGAGCCATTTCATGTGCCAACACGGCCGCCATTTCGGACGTGTCATTGGCCAAGGCCAAAAGCCCGCGCGTGACGTAAAGATATCCGCCGGGAAGCGCAAAGGCATTGATCGCCGGCGAGTTTAGAATTGTAATTTTGTAGCTTTGGGACGGATCTTGAGAAGCAGCAACCAGACGGCCAACCACGCTGGCAACGGCCCGCTCTGCCCCAGGATCCTTGTAAACGCCACCATAGGTCGCCACCACTCGCGGATGTTCCCGCGCCCCGATGTCCGCTGCAAGGCTTGGCCGAAGAGTGCCAGGCGCGACAGTTCCAACCGACGTTCCATCGCCAAGCAATTGGCATCCGGCAAGCGCAAGGGCCGCGCCGGCAAGGACGGCCATGCGCAAACGCGCCTTGAAACGCATATAAAGCTCACCGGACACGCTACTTTTTGGAGCAGAGACCGGCAAAAAAGCCAAATTTTCAGTCCCGGTTTTGGCCGTCACGACCTGCCCTTTTTTGCTCGACAACAACCAGCTGCTCTGGATGAGACCATGCCATGAGCGGTCCATCTTTCACATCCAAAACACCGCGAATTTCGACAGCCTTCTGAGCAAGATCCTCAAATGACAATCCGATCTCAGAAAGATGCATGGCGATCGCGTCCTCTTCGCTACGCGCGATCGTCACGGTGAAATCCGTTTTCCAGTATCTTCCAAAATTCAGATAGCGGGTGCGCGGGGTTTTTCCAAGGGAAACAATACGGCCTTGGACAATCACATAGTCTCCAGCAGCTTTCAGCAGCAGGTCCGGATTGCCTGCCCAGTAAACCGGCGCAGCACGGTTCTGCCCCCACAGACCGCGCCCGGCCCGGCGCGCAGCTTGTTCACTGCTGCGAAGAAGCTTCGCACACGCACCAAATGAGGCTTGCGGCATGAAAATCGCCTTGCCCGCCGCCAGAAGTTCTTTTTGAAGCAACGCCGGAGCGGAGTTCGCATTCATCACGATCATGGCAGGTGTCATTTGCCAGCGGTTTTGTGGAGCAATTGGCAATGCCTGAAAACTGGATCGATTGACGGATGATCCGGCGCGCGGCAGGCCACTTGTCGAAACCTGCAAGACATCACTGGCGTGATATTGCTGCCCGGTAATGTCTGAAAACACGCCAGCCTCCTCGGTCTCAACGACCGGGACAGGCACTCCGTTTTCTAAGACACAGGAGGTAAATTCGGCATGAGCGCCGGTAGCAAGGAAGACAGAGAACGCGGCAACCACTGCACCCGTCCACAATTGTCGTTGCCAGCGAGCCACGACGCAGCGCCCTCCCTTGTTTCCGATTGCCCCACACTCGTGTTTTCTGACCTGAAAGACAGGAAAAAAACTCCGACAGCGCACCTTGCCAAATAACCTCTCATTCGGGCTAAGCGGAAAATACGGCGCACCTAAGACAGAAGCGGATTTCCGGTAGAAATATCTGCCGATCCGACCCCGCCTGCCTTTGCACTCGCCATCCCGGATAATTCATGATACTCGAGCAAATGATCGGCCCCGTAGCTCAGCAGGATAGAGCATCAGATTCCTAATCTGAGGGTCACAGGTTCGAATCCTGTCGGGGTCACCACTACTTAGCATGGTTTTGCCTATCCTGTTTTGCAGTGTGTTTTGCAGAATCTGTTTCTAAAACGTTCTCAAACTTGGCGATTGCGTTGTCGGCCATCGTCGATGTTCTGGCGAGATATTTGTCGAGAATGTCCTGTGCTCGTCGCAGGCAGTGGCCGGTGATCGATACGATCTCGCCAAGATTGCAGCCTGCCTGGAACAACATCGTTACAGTCGTTCCACGGATATCGTGGAAGTGCAGGTCCTCAATCCCGGCTTCCCTGCATGTCTTTTCCCATTGAAGGGCGAAGTAGCGTTTCTTGAACGCCTTTCCGGTCTTGGTCGTCAAAATGAGTGTTGAACGTTTGGGGAGGTGATCCAGCGTCTCTTTTAGGGCTCTGGTGCACTTAATTGTGACCAGGCGCCCTTCGATCTTGCCGCGCCGTGATTTCCCCTGGCGGAGCGAGATGCGCTCGCCATCATAATTGTTCCAGTTCAGCTGAAGCAGGTCTCCGCGGCGTTGACCCGTGTGCAGCGCGAGCACCATCGCCAGCTTCATTTCCGGGCTCGCCACTGCCATAAAAGCTTCGACATGTTCCGGCAGCCAAATCTTGTCAGAACGATCGCTCTGATAGGCCCGCTCGAACCCATCTAGGACATTACGTTTTAAGGGGCCGTCCCTGGTTGCCCAGGACAGAACACGAGCGAGAACTGTTACCCGATTGTCCGCCTCACGCGGTTTGGCTTCAGAAAACGCATCATGCCATTTGATGACCGCCCGTCGAAAAGCCTTGTCCTCCAAGGCCGGATAAGGGCATGTGCCATACTGATCTTCCCAGAACTTGAAAATTCTGCGGTATTCATTTTGTGTGGTTTCTGCCAGCCGTCGCCATTTGGCCGTTTGCTGAAACTCACGGATCAGCCCGCCCAACGTTCCGGCATCCCGTTGCCGACACTGCTCAACAGCTGCCGCGATGCTGCTTAAGAACTCCGGAGACCCAGGCTCACCTTGGAGCCGCGTATTTGTGGCGCGATGGTAATAGTAGGTTCGAACTTCACCGGTTGCGAGCCTGCGACGGATGATATTGATGCCTTTAAGGTGTGTCCGCATGGTTGGCTTCCCATTGCTCGAATGGCGAAAGCGGCGCAGAGGCTCTTGTCGATGGCTGGTCTTCACCGACGAGTTCAATTCTGCCGTCCGGATGCTTTATAACCCGGCCCCTTTTGAAACCCGCTTCTTTGACCGCTTTGAGGTAACGGGTTGCCTCTACTGTTCCGAGTTTCTGGTGACGCTGCGCCATTTTTTCCTGTCCATACACCGGCAAGCGACACGCGGAACTTAAGGTAGCTTTGCCTTTTTTCGATCTCCGAGCAATTCCTTGCTCGCGGAATAGATTGCCTTTTCGGCCTCGGTTTTTTGGTCTTCTGGCGTTTCTTCAAACCTTATGTCGCGAATACCGAACACCACAAAGGAGGCAATCCGTGTCAGCGAGACTTGAATGAAGGCGAACCGCTGTTCCGCCCAATCTTCCTCGTACGCGAACCTGTCATTGTCTTCGCTGCTTGCAATCAATCTTGCAAACAAGCCGTCAGCATCGAAAAAGATCCGGCAAATGTATTCCTTGTCCGGGTCTTGAAATGCTGACTTGAACCAGTCACTGACCTTCGCTTCACGTTCATAAAACAACTGCGAAACGAGGTTTGGTGAGACCCCGAGCGCACCCAGATGCGCGATCATGGTCACCGCCATAATATCAAGCTCCGAATACAAACGCCGCCGCCCCTTGCCGACACTGTCCTGACTAAGGCGCAGGATCCCCCGATTGGGATCTGTCCAATTCTGGAGCGTTTTCGCGCTCACAGCCGTGATGCGAATGACGTCCGCCTGGGTGTACTCAGGAATTTCAATGTCGACTCGATTACCCACACAAAAAACCTCGCATGAGGCTTAAGTGATGTCAAGATAAAACCTCAGGAGAGGCTTTTACGAGTTCTGGTCCATCGATTCCTTTAATGCAGGCTTTTAATAGCAGCACCGTCGAAAATAGAAGTTTCCTAGATATGATGCGGGCTGCAAATAATGGCTTTCGATATCAATAATCCGGCTTACCCAATTTGGCGTTTGATCCTAACAGCCTGGGCGTTTCACGAGCCGGTCAATAGTAGAATCAGACTGGTACTTGGAAACAATGCGCTTAAGAGTTCCATCTTGCCTTATTTGGCTCATGGCACCACGCCATGCAGCCAAAAAAACTTCGTCAGCTACCTTGGATGTGACTAGGAACATAACCTCATTGCGGAGTGTTGTTGCGACGTATAGATCGGATATGTCGTGTCCGAGCTCGACATAGATTCGTTCCGCCACCACTCTAGGAGATGCCCAAAGATCCGTCCGTCCCAAAGCCAGCATCTTGCCGTTTTGAATTTCGGTTTCGACCTCAATAATATTATTAAAACCGGCTGATTTGACGTCTTTCTTATAAGCGGTTCCACCCAAAAGACCGACGCGCAGCTTTTTGAAAACAGGTTCAGCCAAACCAAGGAGAGCTGGATCGCGGGCTAACAATACGAATTCACTTGAAACTTCAGGCAGGGAAGTCAGCCAAGTAAAATTGGATTCCCGATCACAAGTCCGGATAAGAGGGCCAGTGGCTACAGAACCTCCGCTTGCATTTACCAATATCTGAGCTCGGCTCCATGGCACAATCTCTACAGAAATTGGTTTACCCAGCCGTTGACCTGCTGCTTCGACGATCTCGGGAATAATACCCGATATAGAACCGTTCTCAAAAATGACATACGGCGGAAACTCGGACGTAACAAATCTTTCGACTGATTTGGCTTCCGGTGAGCAAACAAACAAGTAGGCAAAAAGCGTTACAAGAAAAACTTTCATCTGCTTGCTCCGCTAACGTAACGAGACATTGGTCTACATTAAAAGACGTTGTCATACTGAATTCAATGCCGAGGGCCCATGACCGATGAAAGGCATCGGTGCCTGTTGGTTTGTCGGCGCACCTTAGCGAGTGCGACGGTTTACCGATCCTGGGCACCGATTCAATTGAAATACATCAGGATCACGCCTTAGTCCCGTTACGAATTCATGGAGCAGAATTCTTATGTCGTCGGAGCATCAAAGCGCTCATTTACGAGAGCGCAATCGTAATCGCACTTAAAGACCCAGGATGGCTAGAACGCTCGACTCGTAAATGCCCTGCACTGAATTCTTTTAACCTGTTAGGCACCAGCCAAATAGGCCGGTGCCTGTTGATCCTAAGATTGGAGTAAGGCCGAGACCCGATCCGGCGTGAATGGCATGTGCCGCAAGCGGCGGCCGGTTGCCCGGTGGAAGGCATTGGCGATCGCTGCCGACACCATCGGCGTGCCGACTTCTCCTACGCCAACCGGCGGCGCATCAACCTCGGCCATATAGATCTCGATCGGCGGGATCTGGTTCGCCCGGGCGATTTCATAATCCCAGTAATTGTTCTGCACGACCTCGCCATTTTCGATGTCGATTTTTTCGCGCAGCGCCATCGAGATGCCGAAAATGATGCCGCCTTCGATCTGGTTATGTGCGTTGTCCGGAGAGACAATCAGACCTGCGTCGACCGCGGCCCAGAAGTGTTTCACGGCAATATCGCCCGTGGATTGATCCACCTCGATCTCGGCAACCCCTGCCGCCATTGAAGAGCTGTAGCCCGCAAAGGACAGCCCGAGGGCCCGGCCGTCCTGATTAGACCAGTTTGACATCTCGGCGACCTTTTCCAGAAGATGACGGCCGCGCGGGTTTTCGGCGACAAGATCCATCCGGAAGTCGAGTGGATCGCGGCCCGCTTGTTCTGCGAGTTCATCCATGAAGGCTTCAGCGGCAAAGCTTGTGTAGGCTGCCCCGATGCCCCGATAAGGGGCAAGACGGGCCTGCCGCGGGGTGATGATGTGATCGGCCCGGAAATCCTTGATCCCGTAGAACTTGCTCTCCGCACCGCGCATAGAGATCACATCATTTGGTTTGACCGCGTCCCATCGAACCGGATTGAAGAACCCGATCACCGTTGGCGTTGCTACCTTGTGGTGCCAGCCATCCAGTTTGCCGTCGGCCGTCAGGCCGGCCTCCAGCCTTTGGGCCGCAGCGGGACGGAATGTGCCGTTCTTGACATCGTCTTCCCGGGTCCAGATGACTTTCACCGGACGTCCAACCGCTTTTGAACTGAGCACAGCGTCGCGCACATAGTCTTGCGTGAAAGCTGTCCGTCGGCCGAAGCTGCCGCCCATGGTCATCATGTTGAGCCGCACCTTGTCTTGCTCAATGCCCAGGACGTCCATCACCGTCCGGGTTGTCCAGGATTGTGTTTGGGTCCCGGCCCAGACTTCGGCGCCCTGACCGTCAGCATCGACACTCGCAACGGCAGCCATCGGCTCAATCTGCGCGTGATAGGCGTAGTCGGACAGATAGAGCTGGCTGTAGGTCTGGTTTGCAGCTACAATGGCCGCTGGCGCATTTCCGTTTTCAGCCCATACAGCCTGTTCGGCTTCGGGATCTTCTGCAGCTTCGGCGTAGAGCCGGAGCGTTTCCTCGCTGTTGAAGGCACGGGCCGGTGCGTCCTCGCTCCAGGTCACCTCCAGCATGGACCGTGCGCCCAAGGCACTCCACAAGCTCTCTGCGACGACCGAAACGCCATCCGGCAGCGCGACGACATCCAGAACACCCGGAACGGCGCGCGCTTTAGCATCGTTGATGGACAAGGGACGTTCGCCCTCCACCGGGGCCCGCAAGACCGTGGCATAGGCAATGTTTGGCAATGCAACATCGATCGCAAAAACAGCTGTTCCGGTGGACTTTGCCACCACATCACGGCGCGGCACATCGTGGCCGATGATCCGGAACTCGGATCGCTCCTTCAGCGTGACAGCATCTGCTTCCGGGACTGACGTGCCGGCCGCGCCACGTGCAACCAGCTCGCCGTAGCCAAGGCGGGTGCCATCCGGCGCCACGACGGCGCTTGGCCCGGTTCGAAGTTCTGCCTTTGAAACGCCAAGCTCACGCGCGGCGATCTGCAAAAGGACGTCGCGGGCCTGGGCGCCGGCGCGGCGCATCGGGTCAAAATAGGCCTGCACGCCCGTGCTGCCGGCCGTGTACAGCACATTCCCAAACAGGGGATTGCCGAACCGGCGGTCATCGGCATTCAGCTGCTCGATCACAACATCATCCCAATTGGCATCAAGTTCTTCTGCCAGGATTTGCGGCAGGGTCGAGTAGCTGCTTTGGCCCATTTCCGTTGACGGAAAGACGATGGAAATCGTGCCGTCGGGCCGGATCGTCAGCCAATGATTGACATCCAGGGACGTTTCAGTGGAGGCCGCCGCACGCACCGCAGAAACACCGCCAAGACCGATGGCAAAGGACAAGCCTGCGGCCATTTTCACGAACCCGCGGCGGGATATGTTCAGAGCTTCATTCGCTTTGGTCATCATCAAGCCTCCTTCGCTGCCCGTTCAACCGCCTTGAAAATGCGGTTGTAAGTGCCGCACCGGCACAGGTTCGCGCTCATCGTATCGACGATTTCCTCGCGGCTTGGCTCCGGGTTTTCCGCAAGCAACGCAGCTGCACGCATGATCTGGCCGGACTGGCAGTAGCCGCATTGCGGAACCTGCTCTTCAATCCAGGCCTTCTGGACGGGATGCGACCCATCTTCAGAAAGACCCTCGATCGTGGTGACGTCAGCCCCTTCAACATCGGCAAGCGACATTTGACAGGAGAACATGGCTTCTCCGTCGACGTGGACAGTGCAGGCACCGCACATCGCTGCGCCACAGCCGTATTTGGTCCCTTTCAGATTGGCCGTATCGCGCAGGATCAACAGCAGCATTTCTTCAGGCGGATTGGTGTACTCAACGGGGCGACTGTTCAGGATAAACTTTGTCATTCCAAAATCTCCTAGATTGGCTGCGGTGTTGCGGCCTGGGGCACGACAAAATGCCGAACCACAGGACCGCTTTCGCGGATATCGAATGTGCGCACGCTTTGCTGCAAATCGGCATCATGACGCGTCACGCGGGCGTGTTGTTCCAGGTGCTCGGCCCAACTCGGCAGGTGGAAACTTTCAATCCAAACCTCCGGGTCCTCCACGCTCTGGTGAAGATCCCAGCGTGTGGCTCCATTGCGCAGGCGCTCTTTTGCGAAGATTTGAAGAGCGGCTGTAAAACCGGCGCGATCCGCTTCGGCGATCCGGTATTCAACCGTGACCATGGCACGCTGATCCATCGAACTGCTGGGATCCAACGCTGGAGCCTGCGGCCAGGCGTTTGCAGCGAAAAGATCCAGGGACTCCGCCTGCCCGACGTCCACCTTGCGCGTCAGAAGCATTCCGGCAATCAACCCCGTCGCCGCGATGAGAAGCGTGATCGGCACCGAAGTCGCAGTCGCAATCTGACCCCACAGAATGGATCCCAGGGCCATGGACCCGAAGAACCCCATTAGGAAAACGGCCAGACCGCGGGCACGGACCCAGTCGGGCAATGCCAATTGGGCAGACACGTTGAATGAAGTGAGTACGGCAATCCAGCTGAGACCACCAAGGAAGGCCGCAGCCATCAAGGCGAGGGGTTCTGCCGACAATGCGAGTATCGTCAGGGCAGCCGCTGTACCGAGCGTGCCGAACTGCACTGTCTGATTGGATGTCAGTTTACCCGTCAGACGCGGCAGAACCAGCGCGCCGGTGACAGCTCCTGCACCGATCAAGGCCATAAGCATTCCGTAGAGCTCTGATCCCCCGTCAGCCACACCCCGAGCGATAAGCGGCAACAAGGACCAATACGCCGATGCGAACACAAAGAAGGCGACCGCGCGGACTAGAGTTGCGAGCATCGGGCCGTTGTACCGGACATGACGCAGGCCAGTCGCCATCTCGGATAAAATGGATCCGTGATGGGTACGAGAAGGTGCAGCTTCGGACCGCCAGAAAACAAGAGCCGCGATAATCACCAGATGTGTGGCCGCATTCAGTGCGAAAGGTGCCGCCAGACCAACCCCGGCGATCAGGATACCGGCCAGCGCCGGTCCGATGGCCCGGCTGATGTTGATACCCATGGAGTTAAGTGCAATTGCTGGCTTAAGGGTTTCGCGCGGGATGAGTTGCGGCACGACCGCCTGCCAGGCAGGTGCCATGAAGGCCGCGCCTGTGCCGATCACAAACGTGAACAGAATCAACAAAACCGGCGTCATCTGCTCTTGCCACACAAGCAACGCCAACACAGAGATAACCCCAAACAACACGAGATTGATCGTGATCAGCATACGCCGTTTGTCCAGCCGGTCTGCCAAGGCACCTGCCAGCAAAGCAAACAGAAAGAACGGCAGCGTCGTTGCCGCTTGCACAAGTGTGACAATCGCAGGGCTGGAATTCAGCGTCGTCATCAGCCAGCCTGCCCCCACATCGTGCATCCAGGTGCCGATGTTGGAGATCAAGGTGGCTACCCAGAGCAACGCAAAGGCGCGATACCCAAATGGTGACCATGGGGATACGACCGGTTTGGCATCAGTGAGTGTCGACATGGCAAGCGGCCTGTTCCTGTTAAACGCTTGAGAACTTCGGTTATCTAGAGGTTCAGAATCGGATTACTGCGTTGCCGATCCGCTTTTGATCACCTCTGACAAAACACGCACCCGCATTCCGGGACGCAGGACCCCTGCGCTGTTTTCCAGAGTGGCCCAGACGCGAATTGTCCCGGTATCAGGCTCCACCCAAACGGCTGTCGCGGTGGGAACAAGCCCGCGGGCTAGAAGTTCCCCATCAGTCGTCATGACTTGCAAACGGACAGTTTGAAGAAATTCGTCGGCGGTAGAAGCCCCGGATTCCTTCATTTGGCGCAACCGGATTTTATATGGAACTTCGTAGACAATCTGGACTGGGTCCAAATTCACGATTTGAAAGATCGGTGGGTCTCCGGAGCTGAACTCCAACAATGCGCCCACTCGAACTCTAGGATCTTCGACGAAACCGGCAATTGGCGCTCGGATCACGGTATCGTCGAGCGACGTACGAGCAAGTGAAAGCTCCGCGCTTTTAGCGCGTTGAGCCGCCTCGGCCAACACGAGATCCGTCTTCGCTTCCGTAAGTGCAACATCTGATGCAGTTCCGGATGTCGTGAGGCGTTGTATCCGCGCCAACCTTCCGTGAGCCTGCTCTAACAGTGCATTCGCCCGCGCAAGCCTGGCTTCCGAAACAGCAACCTTCAGCTTCGGCACATCTTGCTGCAGTCGCGCAAGTACCGTTCCTGCATCCACAGAATCCCCTTGCGCTACCAGTACTTCGGCAACGATTCCCTCAGCGCGGCTGTAGACATCGGCTTGATGAACAGCCTCGACCTGACCATCGAACTCGAGCGTTTCAGCATCCGCAGACACCATCAGGCCAATAGTGCAGAGCGCTGCCAGTAGCAGAGCGCGACCCTTGCCAATTCCATGCATCCGAAAAACAAGCATGATTTTCTGCTCTCCCACACCAAAGGCCTATTCCGCAGCGACGAGCGATGACCCGCTTAACCGGCCTTTAGACGCACCTGGCGCACCGAAGACGGGGACGGGTGACCAGTCAGGCAGTTCGGGGAGCGGGGCCGGGGCGTGTTCGGCAAACGGACCTTTGGCGTGGACGATGTTGCCGCCCGAGAAGGTCAGATCAGCTTCGATTTCAATGATCTCGTCCTCCGGGATCACGAAATAGTCACGATCTAGAACCGCAATGTCTGCCAACTGACCGGCCTTGATCTGGCCTTTCTTGCCCTGCTCCCGGCTGAACCATGCCCCGGCCGCAGTCCAGTGCTGAAGCGCATCCTGCCGCGACAAGCGGTTTTGGGCCTGCCAGATAACATCACCGCCACGGCCCTTTCCGGACACGGCCCAGTGGATCGCGAGCCACGGATTGTACGACGACACCCGCGTTGCGTCCGTGCCTGCAGCAAGCGGCGCACCGGAGGCCATCATCTTCTTGACCGGCATGACGTCGTTCAGTGCAGCTTCACCATAGCGGTCGCGATAAGCCGTAGCCTGGAACGCGATACGGTTCTGGTAACTGATGCCGCCGCCCAAACGCGTCACCCACTCCATGGTGCTTTCGGAAATGGTCTCACCGTGATCGAAGATCCAGTTGAGCTCCTCAAGACCTTTGTCGCGCCCAACCTCTTCCAAAACTGTCAGCAGGCGATGTGCACTCTCTTCGTAAGTGCAGTGGAATCGAATTGGCCAACCGTTTTCCAGGAGGAATTCCAGTACCGGCCGCAAATCCCCCTCCATGCGCTTCGGCAGTTCGGGGCGCGGGTAGGAAAAGTCTTCGAAATCGTAGGCCGATGCCACGAGCATTTCGCCCGCACCGACGCACTTTAGATAGTCGTTGCCCTGGTCCGGTTTGACGATGTCGTTCCAGCGCTTAAAGTCATCGAGTTCAAACAGTGGCCTCTGCGCAAAAAGCTGATACCCAATGCGCACGGTCTGCTCGCCGCGCTTGTTCAGTTCTGAGATAACGCCGTAGTCATCCGGATAATTCAAAAAGCCGCCGGCGCAGTCGAGTGCCGAGGTTAGGCCAAGCCCGTTCAGGGCCCGGAAATAGTGCTTGGTCGACGTGATCTGCTGCTCGAAGTCGAGCTTTGGCGCCATGTCGAGCAGAGCGTAAAGCGGCTGCGCGTTCGGGCGCGCCATGGCCAGGCCCGTGGGATTGCCCTGATCGTCCCGCTCCAATCGGCCGGAGACGAACGGCTCATAAAAATGCTTGTCGATGCCAAGGGCACGCAGCGCCGCCTTGTTGAGCCAGGCCCGGTCATAAAGGTGCAGAACGTAGACCGGCACTTCCGGCGCGGCAGCATTGATCTCGTCAATGGTCGGAAGGCGCTTTTCAGCGAATTGATCGGCCGACCAACCACCGACCACCCGGATCCACTGACCCGCAGGCGTGCGTTGGGCCTGGGCTTTCAGCATTGCCAGACCATCGGCCAGGGACGGCACATGGTCCCACCGCAACTCCATCGCAAAGTTGTTGCCCTGACGTATGATGTGGGTGTGGCTGTCAATCAGGCCGGGGATGACACGCTGACCATTCAGGTCGATCACCTCGGTTCCGGCGATCTTCAGCCGCAGAATACCGGCATCGCTACCGACCTCCAGGATCAATCCATCCTTGAGTGCGATGGCCGTTGCTTCCGGTTGTTCCGGATCCATCGTTGTGATCTTGCCGTTAAAGAGGATCATATCCGCCATCACCACACCTTTCGATAATCATCCAAAGAGAAGACCGTCCCGGCATCCGCCGGGACGGAAAAGACTTGCCGGGTTACTCGGCTGCGATACCAGCCTCGGAAGCGTGTTCACCAAGTGCCCACTTTGAGAAACGGACCTGGATACCGTAAGGCGTATGCGTTTTGAGGATATCCATGACACCGTCATAGGTTTCTCCGCGAGCCCAATCCTGCTGAAGCTCGAAGATGAACTGCAGTGCATTCATCGGCACCGCGCCGGCCTGCATAAGACGGTTCATTGCGCGCTCATGCGCTTCGGGTGTGATGTCGCCGCAGGCGTCGGCAGGGATGTAAACTTCGTAACCTTCTCGCAGCAGATCCAGTGTAGGGAACATTACGCAGGCTTCCGTCCAGAGACCGGCCAGAACAATTTTTTTGCGGCCAGTGGCCGCAACAGCCTTGCGGAAGTTCTCATCCACCCAAGAGTTGATGGATGTGCGGTCAACGACCTCTACTTCCGGGAACAAATCGGTCACTTCCGGCATGAAGGGGCCGGAAAAGCTGTCTTTGGCAACTGTGGAGATAACGGTCGGCACGTTGAAAAGCTTTGCACCCTTGGCCAGGATCTGCACGTTGTGCATCACTGACAAACGGTCGTGGCTCTCAACGCCCTGATACATTGCCGGTTGAAAGTCAATCAGCACAAGCGCTGCATTTTCCGGGCTAATCATTTCATGTTTAGACATGGGGTAAGTCTCCTTCTCAGGTATTGCTAGAGGGGGGCGTATCTTTCGCCGTGGCATTGTCAGATTTCGCCACGGAGAACGACTTGGAGTGAAGACAGTTGGAAAGCACATCGTTGTGGCCGCGCACCCACTGGACGGCGGCTTCGCCTGCCAGCATGCCCAAAAGGCCAAGCAGGGCGATGATCGGCGGGGCGGGCGAGCGCACGGCAATCAGGCCGTAGATCACGCCGATTCCGATGCCGGCGGCCAGTGACAGGACATAAGGTTGCCAGGTCATTCGCTTTGTTCTCCTGAGGCGGGCAGCTGAATGCCAGAAACCCCGCCTTTCACGTAGTTGTACGTATGTTCCTGGAGCATAAGTGGAGCGTTATCTTTTCTGGACAAAGCAGAAGATTTCGGCTTACAGTTTAGAAAAACTAACTCATGAAAGCCGCAATCATGCCGCTGAGCCGTTTGCCTTCCCTGTCCAGTCTGCGCGCCTTTGAGGCCGCGGCCCGTCGAGGGTCTTTCAAAGCCGCGGCTACCGAACTTCATGTGACTGCCGGCGCAGTTAGTCAGCAAATCAAGGGACTTGAGGCGGATCTTGGCGTAATCCTGTTCACCCGCAAGATCCGGGCGGTTCATCTCACGCCCCATGGTCAAGCGCTGCAACCAGTCCTGAGCGATGCCTTTTTGGCGATACGCCAGGCGGTTGACGCTATCCGTCCAGGCAAGACGCCCACCCGCCTGCGGATCAATTCCAGCGGGCCGATCATCGGCAAGTGGCTGTTGCCACGACTGCATAGATTCACCGAGCTCAGACCCGACATTTTCGTGAACATCGAGACTGAAGGCGGTGTGAACGCAATGACCGAAGATGGGCCGGATATAGTCATCCGCTATGCCCATGCGGCGCCTAGCGATCTTCACAGCATCAAATTGCACACCGAACTTCTGATCCCTGTTGCCAGCCCGCAACTTCTCGCAGCGCGCGGCATTCGCAGCCCGGACGACCTGCACAAAGCCCCCATTTTGCATGTTGCCAATCCGATGAGGAAGCGGCAACGACCAGCCTGGGCACGCTGGTCCAACGTTGCGGGCCTTGCCGACCAATCGACCCGGCAAGACTCGGTGATGTTCCAGCCTCTTGCTGCCGACCAGGTGGTCGACGCCGCGGCCTCTGGTGTTGGCATCGCGCTGGCCCAATCCCTGCTTGCGCATGGCGCGCTGTCGGATGGAAGGCTGACCTGCCCCTTCGGACCGGTCATCCCCTCGGGACTGTCGTATTACCTGTGCTGCCGGCCAGGCCGGGAAACCGTCCCGGACATCGCCGCCTTTTTCGATTGGGCAATGCACGAAGCCGCCGTTCTGACGACGCTCAACGCTCTGCATTCTGAATCTTGACCGCATCAGTCTGCAAAGCCTCGCACCAGTGCAGCCAGTTCGCTGTCACGCAACTCATGTCCGCCGTCATGAACATCAGTCTCGATATCGGCGCCCGCTCGTTGCAGATCTTCGATCAGACGCGCACTTTTTGGCCAAGGCGTGATCGGGTCGTTCCGGCCTGCAGTCAACACGACCTTGCGCCCCGATAAATCAAGGTCTTGCGGCATTTCCCAAGTGACCAGTGGGTGCAGAAGGCCCACACGGTCGAACAAGTCCGGCTGCTCCAGAAAGACAGCCGCCAGAATATTGGCACCATTGGAATATCCGAACCCGTAGGCTGGACAGTCCGGGTAAAGTGCGCGATGCGCCGATATGAAATCCGCCATCTTCGCTGTCGCACGAGACAGATCTTCCATGTCGTAGACGCCTTCGGCCATGCGTTTGAAGAAGCGCGCAGCGCCACCTTCAAGGACGTCACCGCGCGGTGAGACAACGCCGACTCCAGGGGCCAGCTGGCCAGCAAGCTGAAACAGCTGCCGTTCGTCACCACCCGTGCCGTGGAAGGCAAAAATCAGCGGACGGCCTGGCTCCGGGGCCTTGGTCAAGTTTTCATAGAGTTTGGTCGGCATTTGTCGTCTCCGGTCACTGATCAAGTGGCGGCAGCTGCGCCTCGATCTGCGCACGATGAGGTTCGTATCGTGTGGGCAATTTCAGTGCTTCACCGAGGTGAGCGGTGTCCTCGTCCCGGTCAAAACCAGGTTCATTTGTGGCCACTTCAAAAAGGACGCCTCCCGGTGTACGGAAGTAAATCGCCCAGAAGTAATCGCGATCGATCACCGGTGTGACCTGATAACCGGTATCCATAAGGGCCTTGCGGACAGCCAGCTGTGCCGTCCGGTCTTCAACGGCAAACGCAATGTGATGGACGGACCCTGCCCCCTGGCGTGCCGGGGATGCCTGTGGGACTTCCTCCAGATCTATGGTACGGGCAGCATTCACGTCCTCGATCCGATACCGCGTTACAGAACCGTCCGTCTCATCCTTTTGGTAGCCCATAAAGCTAAGCAGCTCGCCGGTGGCCGCGGCATCACGCAACCGGAACCGGGCGCCATGGAAACCAAGAATTCCAACATCCTGTGCGACGCCGTCGGCAGTCCAAGGGATGCGCCCCTCAGCCTCAGTTTCAACAAACGCGAAGCTGTCCCCGTCTGGCCCTGAGAAAGTCAGCCGGTCTTCATTGAGGAAGCGAACGTTCTGCAAGTCGGAAACGCCGTGAGATGCCAGCCGGTCTGCCCAAAAGCCGAGTGACCCGCGCGGCACGGCAAATTCCGTCACACCGACTTCACCACTTCCCCGGGCACCGTTCGGCATTTGGCCAAAGGGGAAATAGGTCATCACGGAGCCCGGCGTTCCGGTCTCGTCTCCATAGTAGAGATGGTAGGCGTCGGGGGCATCAAAATTGACGGTCTTCTTGACGCGGCGCAGCCCCAAAGCCTTTGTGAAGAAATCATTATTCTTTTGAGCATCCGCCGCCATCGACGTGATGTGGTGGAGCCCCTTAATGAGCTTGTCCATGCCAGCCTCGCAGTTCTGTCTCCTGTGTCAGAACCAAAGATAGAAGACTGGTGAGTTGATTAGAATGATAATGAATTTGCATTTACTGTTGCATATGTGACAATAAAAACTATGCAAGATCTCAAACCAATCCGTGTCTTTCTGGAAGTTTCCAGGTTGCAAAGCTTCGCGGCTGCCTCGAAAACGCTTGGCATGACCCCCGCATCAGTCACCCGCGTCATCGCGCGGCTGGAGCAGGATCTGGGACACCAACTTCTGGTGCGCACCACACGGAAGGTGGCGCTGACATCTGTCGGCGCAACTGTAGCCGCCCGGTATCAGCCGGTGGTGGAGTCATTTGATCGCATTCAGCGTGATCTGGAGCGGGAAATGCAGCCACATCGGGGGCGTTTGTCGATCAACGCACCTATGTCCTTCGGCTTGCGCATGCTGCCCAGCCTTTTGGAAAGCTTTAAGCTGGCCTATCCGAACATCGATCTCACGGTGATGCTGACGGACACGCTGGTCGATGTTGTTGCTGAGGAGTGTGATCTCGCTATCCGCTTGTCAGAACCGCCTCGAGACAAATCAACTATTTGGCGGAAAATCTGCGAGGTGCCGAGATGCGCCATTGCAGCCCCAGTTTTCCTGGAACGCGCCGGCCGACCCGAAACGCCAGATACACTGACACCTGACATGTGCCTGTCTTACGGGTCCGGACAGGAACCAGAGGCCTGGCGTTTTCAAAAAGGCGGTATCAAACGGACCATCCTCACGGGACCGGGCTTGCACTCCAACAATGGAGACTTTCTCTATGCCATGGCCCGCTCAGGTGCCGGTATCACTGTTTTGCCGGAATTTATCGTGGCGGACGGTCTGCGCAGTGGTGAGGTTGAGAGGGTATTGCCAGATTGGATTTTACCATCTCTTTGGCTGTCCCTCTACTATCCGCCTTACGAAGCACTGCCGCCGCTGGTCGCAACCTTCACGGACTTCTTCGAAGCCTTCCTGGACGATCGTGACGGTTTTGATTTCAGTGGTGTTTGATTGGTGACGCTAACCGATGGCGTGCTTGTGCATTGGGCCCGAAATAGCAATCACCCACCCCAGACGACTGCATCTTCATGTCTCTTGATGAGGTGACGCAGGTCTTGAAAACCGCCGACGATGTGCTGCGCATACTTGTCGACCGCCGGAAGATAGGGCGCATCAGCCGGACGCAAGATGCCAAGTGCGCGATCGGGATGCGGGATCTTGAAGGGCAGCGCGGTCAAGCTACGGTCTTTTCTGTAAGCAAAGACCACGCTGTGCGGCAGAACAGTCAATGCGTTTGTGCGTGTCATGTAATTAATCACGCTCGCAAGAGACCCGCCAGAATAGCGGATCTTGATTTCCGTCGCCCCTAACGACAGCAGAATGGAGTGCAGGTCCGCATAAAGAGGACTGCCCGCTGGAGGGGCAACCCAGGGGTACTCGAGCAGTTCGCGCGCTGTCGGTTTGCGCTTGTTTAAAAGCGGATGCAACACACTGCAGGCAACCACATTTCGCCCTGGAAGGATTTCTTCAAACACCAGACCCGACCCTTCGCCCAGTATGTCGATCGGGCAAATGGCAAGATCTATTCGGTCGGCGTGGATCGCTTCCCGCAGGTCCCTCACGTACCCGTAACTTTGGTCAACCCGGATCTCTGGAAAGGAGTTCTGGAACTCGGCTGTCATACTTGAAATCAGCGCGTCCATGAAAAAGGGCGTCCCGCCCACACGAACGCTACCGGCCTTGCCCTCGCGAAAAAATTTAACGGTTTCGGAGGCCTTGCGCGAGGCCGACAGCATCGCATTGCCCTGATCCGCAAGAGCGCGGGCCAAAGGTGTTGGCTGCAGCGGGCGCTGCCCTTTGAAGAAGAGCGGTTCGCCAAGGCGTTTTTCAAGGGTCGAAAGGGTTCTGGAAACCGCAGGCTGCGTCATCCCGAGGAGGTCCGCTCCCCCGGTGACACTGCCGGTTTGAACCACTGCAGCCAACTGAATGAGATGACGCTCATCTAACTTCATAGCAATTTGTTATAAAGATAGGCTCACAAATCATCAACCGTTCTGGTTCGCCCGATAAGCTTCTCTCAAGGTCACCAAACGACCGACGGGAGGAACCATGGCTGGCATGTCTGACATTGCCTTCTTTAAGGCCGATGCATCGGATCGTCTGTTCGCAGAGCGGATCAGCGGCGCCGCAGATGAACGGCTCGCAGCTGTCCTGTGCAAGGTCGCCGAACATGCTCACGCCATCATTCGCGAAACACGCCCATCCTTGAGCGACTGGCGCGCGGCCATAGAGTTCCTGACCGAAGTGGGGCATCTGTGTGATGAACGCCGTCAGGAATGGGTTCTTGTGTCGGATTTGCTCGGAACGTCAACCCTTGTCGACGCGCTCAACTCGGACCGTCCGGAGCAAGCCACTCCAAACACCATGCGTGGGCCATTCTACCGGGACGATGTCCCTTTGATGCAGCAAGGCGGTAATATCAGCCTGGATGGGATTGGCAGCCCTGTCGCTATTACGGTCAGCATTTTGGATCTCGACGGGTCTCCGATCCCCGGTGCGCGTCTAGAAACCTGGCAGGCAAATGCTCAAGGCTTTTATGAAAACCAGCAGCCCGACCTTCAGCCCGAGCACAATCTGCGCGGCCATTTTGTGTCTGGAGACGATGGCAAGGTCTCGTACTTCACGATTCGGCCGTCCGGTTACGAAGTGCCGAAAGACGGTCCCCTCGGCGATCTTCTTCAAAGGCTGGGAGCCCCGCTGTGCCGGCCCGCGCACATTTACTTTCAAGTGTCCGCGGATGACTACGAAACACTGACCACACAAATCTTCGACGGGGACGATCCCAATCTTGGAACTGATCCCCTCTTCAGCGTCAAACCCGGCCTGATCGGGTGCTTCAAACCCGATGCCACCGGGAGGACCGTACTGCGCCTCGACGTTGAATTTCATCTCAATCCACTGCCGCCGGAGCCGCGTTCATGACCCGGACCTTCACCTATCGGGGCAGTGCTGCCCACATCGTCTTTGGCGCAGGAAAGCGCTCCGAAATTGGCGACTGGGTCGAAAAACTTAGTTGCTCGAATGCTCTGGTCCTGTCGACGCCGCATCAGGAAGGCGACGCTGCACGCCTGTCCGACCAGCTAGGCAGCTTGAGCGCCGGTGTCTTTGCAAAGGCCACCATGCACACTCCCGTTGACGTGACCGACGAAGCGATGGAAGCGGTCAAGTCAGCCCGCGCCGATTGTGTGGTGTCACTTGGCGGCGGTTCCACAACCGGCCTTGGCAAGGCAATCGCCTACAGAACCGACCTGCCGCAAGTGGTGATCCCGACAACCTATGCCGGATCGGAGGTTACACCGATCCTGGGCCAGACCGAAGGCGGGCGGAAAACGACCGTCCGGGGGGACAGCATCCTGCCGGAAGTGGTGATCTATGACCCTGAGCTGACGATGGGCCTGCCACTCAGCATGAGCCTGACAAGTGGCCTGAACGCCATGGCCCATGCGGCTGAAGCTCTTTATGCGCAAGACCGCAACCCGGTCTCCAGCCTGATGGCAGCCGAGGGGCTGGCCGCCTTTAAGCAGTCCTTGCCTGCACTCGTTGCCGACAGTTCGGATGCCGATGCCCGCGCAGATGCGCTTTATGGCGCCTGGCTGTGCGGCACCGTGCTCGGCACTGTCGGCATGGCACTGCACCACAAAATTTGCCACACCCTCGGCGGCAGCTTTGACACCCCGCATGCCGAAACCCACGCGATCATGTTGCCGCACACGGTTGGTTTTAATGCCGGTGCAGTACCTGCCGAACTTCAGCCGATTGCCGATCTCTTCGGTGCAACACCCGGCGCGGGTCTCTTTGACTTCTCTAAGGAAATCTCTGCCCCGCAGGCGCTCAAGGATCTTGGGCTAACCGAAGCCGATCTGGACCGCGCATCGGAAATCGCGACAGAGGCCCCGTATTGGAACCCGCGTCCCATCGACCGCGTGTCCATTCGCCAACTGCTTCAGGACGCTTGGGAGGGATCCCGTCCGGCACTTTAACCCTGTTGTTCTGGGAGGAACCAACATGTGGAATAGAAGGACTTTTCTAAAAACTTCGGCAGCGGCAGCGGCCGTTGCCGGAACATCCGGTTTGGCGCTCCCGGCCCGTGCGCAGGGAACACCAATCAAACTGGGTTATGTTAGCCCGCAGACAGGCCCACTCGCAGCCTTTGCCGAAGCGGATAATTTCATCATCAGCGGTTTCAACGCTGCTGCAAAGGCTGAAGGCCTGAACATCGAAGTCATCGTCAAGGACAGCCAGTCCAACCCGAACCGGGCCGCCGAAGTTGCCCGTGAATTGATCATTGATGACGAGATTAACCTGATGCTTGTGGCCTCGACACCGGAAACCACCAATCCGGTGACCACGACCTGCGAAAGCGAGGAAATTCCCTGCATTTCAACGGTCGCCCCCTGGCAGCCCTGGTTCATCGGCCAGCAAGGAAATCCCGGTGATCCAGGAAGCTGGGAGCCGTTTTACTACTCCTATCATTTCTTCTGGGGCCTGGAGGATGTCATTGCCGTCTTCACCAACATGTGGGGACAGCTCGACACCAACAAGCAGGTCGGCGGTCTTTTCCCGAATGATGGCGACGGCAATGCGTGGGGTGATCCGAATGTCGGCTTCCCGCCGGTTCTGGACAAACTCGGTTACGGTCTGACAGATCCCGGCCGCTACCAAAACCTGACGGACGATTTTACGGCCCAGATCAACGCCTTCAAGCAGGCCAATGCCGAGATCGTAACCGGAGTGATGATTCCGCCGGATTTCACGACCTTCTGGACCCAGGCCAAACAGCAGGGTTTCACGCCCAAGGCTGCATCGATCGGCAAGGCCATCCTGTTCCCTCAGGCGGTTGAAGCTCTGGGCGATGCGGGCAACAACCTGTCCTCCGAGGTGTGGTGGAGCCCGACCCATCCCTTCTCGTCTTCTCTGACAGGAGACAGCTCGGCGGCGCTAGCGGCGGGCTTCACGGAAGCAACCGGCCGCCCCTGGACACAGCCCATCGGATTTGTCCATGCGCTGTTCGAACTGGCAGCCGATGTCATGAAACGGGCCAACGATCCGACCGATGCCGACGAAGTGTCGGATGTCATAGCCGCAACCAGGCTCAACACAATCGTCGGCCCAATTGCATGGGACGGTAAGGGCCTTCCGCCTTTCGCTCAAAAGAACGTTGCGAAAACCCCGCTGGTCGGCGGTCAGTGGCGTTTGAAGGACAGCGGCGGATACGACCTCGTCATCACCGACAACCAGACGGCCCCGGAAATCCCGACCGGCGGCAAGATGGAACCCATCACCTGATGAGACGACCAGCGCAAGTGTCCGCTTGCGCCTCTCAATAGGACCGGACCCATGGCAGTTCTCGCCTTAGACAATGTGTCGAAATCCTTTGGCGCGCTGAAAGTGTCGCAACACATCACCTTCGAGCTGTTTGAAGGCGAGGCACTCGGCGTGATCGGGCCGAACGGCGCTGGAAAATCCACGCTGTTCAACCTGATTACCGGGAATATTGACGTAGACGATGGGCAAATTGAGTTTCTTGGACGTGATGTCACCCGCGTGCCGCCCATGGAACGCTGCTTGAGTGGACTTGGACGCACCTTTCAGATCCCGCAGCCCTTTGAAAAGCTGACTGTTTTCGAAAACCTGATTGTGGCCGGTGCGTTCGGTAACAGACTTCCGGAAAGCGAGGTGGCCGATCAGTGTGCGGACATCCTCGTGGAAACCGGATTGATCGGCAAAGCCAATGAACTGGCAGGCCGTTTGAGCCTTCTGGAACGCAAGCGCCTCGAGCTTGCCCGGGCCATAGCAACCCAGCCAAAAGTGCTGTTGCTGGACGAGATTGCCGGCGGCCTTACGGAGGGCGAATGCCACGCACTGGTAGCAACGATCCAGAAAATTCACACCTCCGGCATGTCGATCATCTGGATTGAGCATGTCCTTCACGCTCTCACATCTGTTGCCGAGCGTCTTCTTGTACTCGATTTCGGCAAGGTGATCGGGATCGGCGAGCCCGATGCGATCATGAATTCCAAGGAAGTGCGTGAAATCTATCTGGGGCTCGAGGTCTGATGGCACTTCTTCAAACACAAAACCTGATCGCCCACTATGGGGATTTTCAAGCCCTTTTCGGCGTGGATGTCCACCTTGAGGAAGGCGAAACCGTTGCCATCATCGGTGCCAACGGTGCCGGAAAAACAACTCTGATGCGCTCGATTTCCGGTGTCTTGAATAACCAGGCCGAGGCAATCACGTTCGATACGGACAAGATCGGGTCCACCCATGCCGCCGATGTCCTGAAAAAGGGCATCGCCATGGTACCCGAGGGCCGCAAGCTTTTCCCGTCCTTGAGCGTAGAAGAAAACCTTTTGATCGGCGCCTACGGGCGAAAGGGAAACGGCCCGTGGACGCTGGAAACCATCTACCGGATGTTTCCGGTCCTTCAGGAACGGCGGAACAATCCGGGTACGGCTCTGTCGGGCGGGCAGCAGCAGATGGTCGCCATCGGACGCGCGCTCATGTCCAACCCAAGGGTTCTGCTCTGCGATGAAATCAGCCTGGGCCTCGCACCCGTGATCATCAAGGACATCTACGCCGCGTTGCCGAAAATCAAGGAAACCGGAACATCTATCATCGTAGTGGAACAGGATATCGGCCAGGCTCTGAAAGTTGCCGACCGGGTTTATTGCATGATGGAAGGCCGGATCACTTTGGAGGGCTCGCCTTCAGATTTGAGCCGTGACGCCATCCACAACGCATACTTCGGAGCATCGGCATGATTTGGCTCGACACAATCGTCCAAGGCGTTTTGCTCGGCGGGCTCTATGCACTGTTTGCTGCCGGGTTGAGCCTTGTTTTCGGCATCATGCGTTTGGTGAACCTTGCCCATGGCGACCTGATCGTGATGGCCGCGTACTTGATCCTTGTTCTGGTCACGCTAATCGGGGTGGATCCCTTTGTTGCCACCCTGATTGCAGCACCCATTCTGTTTTGCATCGGCTGGCTCTTGCAGATGTATGTCCTGAACCGGACGCTGGGCACCGACATCCTGCCGCCGCTTCTGGTCACATTCGGACTTTCGATCGTCATTCAAAACGCGCTTCAGGAAGGCTTTTCCGCGGACAGCCAAAGGCTTTCCGTCGGACCACTGGAAACAGCATCGCTGCCCTTGGGGCCAGTGACCATCGGTGTCATGCCGCTCCTGACGTTCCTGTCGGCAATCCTTGTGATCGTTGCGCTGAACCAGTTGTTCTACCGCACATCGCTGGGCCGGGCCTTCCGGGCGACCTCGGACGATGCAACTACCGCAAGCCTGATGGGCATCCGGCCGCAGAACATCTTTGCGACAGCAACCGGCATTGCCATGGTCGTAGTGACCATTGCCGCGCTCTATCTCGGGACACGGGCGAACTTCGATCCGACGATTGGTCCGGCACGTCTGATCTATGCCTTCGAGGCCGTGATCATCGGCGGTCTCGGATCACTTTGGGGAACGCTTGCCGGCGGTATCATCATCGGCGTCGCACAGACCCTTGGCGCTGCAATCAATCCGGAATGGCAGATCCTGGCCGGACACATCGCATTTGTCATCGTTCTCTTGCTTAAACCACGCGGGCTGTTCCCGCGGGCCGTGGACTGAGGAGCACCGTCATGACCATGCCCGCACAAACCGACTGGTTCGTTGAAACGAAAACCCGCACGTCGACACTGTTCCTGGGTGTCGCTGTCGTCGTGGTCATCGTCGCGGCCTTCGCACCGTTCTATGCCTCCCGCAGCCTTATCCAGGACCTGTTTTTCATCCTGACCATGCTCGTCCTGGCTCAGGGCTGGAACCTGCTCGCCGGGTATGCCGGTCTTGTCTCTGTCGGCCAACAAGCCTTTGTAGGGATCGGTGCCTACGCGATGTTCTCCGGGGTAATCCTCCTTGGACTGGACCCGGTCGTCTCCATCCTGCTCGGCGGCATTGCCGCGGCACTGCTCGCAATACCGGCTGCATTTTTTACCTTTCGACTCCAAGGCGCCTATTTCGCGATCGGTACCTGGGTCGTGGCAGAGATCGTCCGGCTTCTCGTGGCGCAGTGGAAGATGCTCGGCGGTGGAACCGGCACATCGCTGCCACGCAGCGCCTCGCGCGAAATGTTCGGCATCGAGTTTTTGAAAGACACTTTCGGGTTCAAGACCTCTGCCGCCGCCGATGTTGTGACCTATTGGCTTTCGTTGGTTTTGGCCGTTGCGACCATTGGGGTCGTCTACTGGCTGCTGCGATCCCGGCAAGGCCTGGGTCTGGCCGCTGTGCGTGACAATCAAAATACAGCTCGGTCAATCGGAGTGGACGCACAGCGGATAAAGGCCATTGTTTACCTGAGCACGGCCTTCATCACCGGTCTCGTCGGTGCGCTGATTTATGTCCAGAAGGCCCGGATTTCGCCCGATGCAGCCTTCTCTGTTCTCGATTGGACCGCTTACGTCATCTTCATCGTTGTGATCGGGGGGATCGGCACCATCGAAGGTCCAATCATCGGTGTTCTCGTCTTCTTCGCACTTCAAAACACGCTGTCCGGATATGGGTCCTGGTATCTCCTGGTGCTCGGCTTGCTCGGCATCGTGATCATGTTGTTTGCCCCACGCGGTCTCTGGGGTCTCTTCACGGACCGCACCGGCATCGAACTCTTTCCTATTCGCCGCAGGTTGACTGGCGGCCCGCTCAAGCAGTCATCCAAGGGAGGACCTCATGGCTGAGTACAATACAGACGTCCTGATCATCGGCACAGGCCCGGCTGGCTCTGCGACCGCTGCGCTGCTGTCCACTTACGGCATCGAAAACATGGCCGTGAACCGGTACCGCTGGCTTGCCAACACGCCGCGCGCGCACATCACCAACCAGCGCACAATGGAAGTCCTGCGTGATCTCGGACGCGATGTGGAAGACGAGGCGTATCTCTTTGCCGCGCATCAGGAACTGATGGGCGAAAACGTCTTCTGCGAGAGCCTGGCAGGCGAAGAAATCGGCCGTATGAAAAGCTGGGGCAACCACCCGCTGTCCAAGGCTGAACATCTGATGGCCTCGCCTACGATAATGAACGATTTGCCGCAGACGTTCATGGAACCGCTCCTCTTCAAGACGGCTTGTTCCCGCGGAACACAGGCCCGCATGTCAACGCAATACCTGTCCCATGAGCAGGACGCAGACGGGGTTACCAGCACGTGTCTGGATCGCTTGTCCGGCAAGGAATTCACCATCCGCTCAAAATACCTCGTGGGCGCAGATGGCGGCAATTCACTGGTGGCCGAACAGGCTGGACTTCCGTTTGAAGGGAAGATGGGTGTCGGCGGGTCGATGAACATTCTGTTCAGGGCGGATCTTTCCAAACACGTCGCCCACCGGCCGTCTGTTCTTTATTGGGTGATGCAACCCGGCGCGGATGTCGGCGGCATCGGCATGGGCCTGGTCCGTATGGTGCGCCCTTGGAACGAGTGGCTGATCGTCTGGGGCTACGACATCAATCAGCCCGCCCCGGAAGTCGACGAAGCGATGGCAACCGACGTCGCCCGCCAGCTGGTCGGCGACCCGGAGCTTGAGATCGAGTTGATCTCGGCAAACACCTGGACCGTCAACAACATGTACGCCACGCACATGCAGAAGGAGCGGGTCTTCATTATGGGCGATGCAGCTCACCGCCACCCGCCGTCAAATGGCCTTGGCTCAAATACTTCCATTCAGGACAGTTTCAATCTTGCCTGGAAATTGGCTGCAGTCCTGAAGGGCCAGGCAGGCGAAGCGCTGCTCGACAGCTACAGTGTCGAGCGTGCTCCTGTTGCCAAGCAGATCGTGACCCGCGCCAACCAGTCAATTAGCGAGTTTGGTCCAATTTTCGAGGCACTCGGCATGGGTGAAGGCGTAGATCCTGAAGTCATGCAGCAAAACCTCATTGCGCGCTGTGACAGCACCGACGAGGCCGAAGCGCAGCGCGAAGCGATCCGTAAGGCGATTGCCTTCAAGAAGTATGAATTCGACGCGCACGGCGTTGAAATGAACCAACGCTACAAGTCCGACGCGATCGTGACCGACGGTCAGCCCGAGCCGGCCTTCGACCGGGATCAGGAGCTGCACTACCACGCGACCACCTGGCCCGGCGCCCGTATCCCGCACTGCTGGGTGTTCGATCATGACACCGGCAACAAGTATTCAACGCTCGACCTGTGCGGCGGCGGCAAATTCACTGTGCTCACCGCGATTGGCGGGGAAGCCTGGGAAGACGCCGCCAAGACAGTCGGTGACGAACTCGGTCTGGACATCGCCGTTCACGTCATAGGCCCGCGCCGCAAATATGTCGATCATACCGGCGACTGGGCGCGCGCCAACGAGATCACGGATCGCGGCTGCGTCCTTGTCCGCCCGGACCAGCATGTGGCCTGGCGCTCGGAAGGCATGGCCGCCGATCCTGCCGGCGAATTGCGCCGGATTCTGAAATCCATTCTTGCAAAGTAAGGAGGCCGTTATGGAAGCGCACGAGCTTGGTTATTTCACCGAAGAAAACTCCGCCGAAGTTGTCACCGGCCGGAACAAGAACGCCTCGGATCAACGCCTCAAGGAAATCATGGAGGTCCTGACCCGCAAACTCCATGAAGCGGTGAAGGAGATCGAGCCAACCCAGGAAGAGTGGTTCCAGGCGATTCAGTTCCTGACCAAGACCGGCCACAAGTGTGACGACTGGCGCCAGGAATTTATCCTTCTATCAGACGTGCTCGGGGTCTCCATGCTGGTGGATGCGGTTAATTCGCGTCGGCCGAGCGGGGCCTCTGAAAACACGGTCCTCGGGCCCTTTCACCTCGGAGACGCGCCGGAATACGAGATGGGCCACAACATCTGCCTCGATGAAAAAGGCGATGATATGCTCGCTTGGGGCAAGGTCACGGATGTCGAGGGTAATCCGCTTGAAGGCGTCAAGATCGATGTCTGGCAAGCCAATGATGAAGGGTTTTACGACGTTCAGCAAAAAGGAATTCAACCGGAATTCAATCTGCGCGGTGTCTTCCGCACGGGGCCGGACGGCAAATACTGGTTCAAGGCCGTCAAGCCGAAACACTATTCGATCCCCGCAGACGGACCGGTCGGAGATCTCCTTAACCGTCTCGGACGTCACCCGTTTCGGCCGGCGCATTTGCACTACATCGTCTCCAAGGACGGCTACGACGAGCTGACGACGCATATCTTCGATCCGGATGATCCGTACATCGATTCCGACAGCGTGTTCGGCGTCAAGAAAAGCCTCATCGCGGATTTCAAGGAAACCAGTGATCCGGAAAAGGTCGCGGCCGCCGGTTTCGATGGCCCAACTTATTGGGATGTCGAATTCGATTTCGTGCTGGCTCCGAAGAAAGCAAAGTCATGAGCAAACCCTGCATCATTTGTGTTGCAATAACCGGCTCCCTGCCGCTCAAGGAGCACAATCCGGCGGTTCCGGTGACCGTGTCCGAACAGATTGAGAGCACCCAGGAAGCCTTTGAGGCGGGCGCAACAATCTGTCATGCTCATGTGCGCAACGACGACCAGACCCCAAGCTCGGATCCGGAGAAGTTTGCGCGCCTCAAGGAGGGACTGGAAAAGCATTGCCCTGGCATGATCATCCAGTTCTCGACCGGCGGACGGTCGGGCGCCGGAAAAACCCGCGGCGGCATGCTGCCACTGAAACCCGACATGGCGTCGCTCTCTGTCGGCTCGAACAATTTCCCAACACGGGTTTATGAGAACCCGCCGGATCTGGTGGACTGGCTCGCCGGTGAGATGCGTACCTACGGTGTCAAACCGGAAATCGAGGCCTTCGATCTCAGCCATATCGTACAAGCTGCGGCCATGAATCGGGACGGCCGCATTCCGGGCAACATTTACATCCAGTTCGTTATGGGCGTGAAAAACGCCATGCCGGCAGACAAGGATGTCTTCGATTTCTACGTCAAGACTGTCAAACGCCTCATGCCGGAAGCAGAGTGGTGTGCTGCTGGTATTGGAGCAAGTCAGCTAACCCTTAACGAGTGGTCGATTGCCGCCGGAGGGCATGCCCGGACAGGTCTTGAGGACAACATCCGTCTCGACAAGGACTGCCTTGCCCCCTCGAACGCAGCGCTCGTGAAACGCACGGCCGAGATCTGCGCAGCACATCATCGGCCAGTCGCAACACCCGTTCAGGCCCGGGATATTCTCGGCCTTCCGCAACACGCTTGAACCTTTAGACTGGAGACCCTTGATGTCTGATGCAGATCTCGCCGCCGATGCCGCCGCCCGTGAGGCCGCCAGGGCGATGCAGCTTGAAAATCTCAGAGCCGACGAAACAACGTTGCGCCTGCTCTTCACCGAAGCCCGGACCCACTATGGCTGGCAGGACCAAGACGTTCCGGACGAGGTCCTCAAAGATCTTTATGAGATTGCCAAGATGGGCCCGACATCCATGAACCAGCAGCCCATGCGCGTAGTGTTCATCCGTTCAGACGACGCCAAGGACCGTCTGGAACCGGGCCTGATGGAAGCCAACCGCCCTAAGATGCGATCGGCTCCGGTAACAGCAATCATCGCCTATGACCTGAATTTTTGGGAAGAGCTTCCTAAGGTGTTTCCGCCAAATCCGGCTGCTCAGGACATCTTCAAGAACAATGCCACAGCCGCACAGGTCAATGCCTTCAGAAACGGGACGCTTCAGGGCGCCTATTTCATGTTGGCTGCCCGAGCCGTCGGTCTCGATGTGGGTGCCATGTCGGGCTTCGACAACGCGAAGGTGGATGAAGAGTTCTTCCACGGAACGTCACTCAAGTCGAACTTTCTGGTGAACCTGGGCTACGCCGATACGGATCGTATTTTCAGGCGGTTGCCACGGTTCGACTACACGGACGTCTGCCAGACGCTTTAGGAGGAGGAAGCCATGTCCGGCCCAACAGTCACAAAAGACGACATCCTGAAAGCATCCGCCGGGATGCTTCAAAAACAGCTCTATGTGGTCTTCACCACACCGACCAATGGACTTGGACCGGTTATGGAGAACATTGAAGAGCACCTAAATTTTCAGGTCGATCTGGAGCAGCGCGGCATCATGCTTGGCGCTGGCCCGTTCTGGGCCGATGACGAACACACCTGGAATGGTGAAGGCATGGTGATCATTCGGGCGGACAGCCTGGAGCATGCCCGCCAGATTGCAGAAACGGATCCGATGCATTCCTCAGGCGCCCGCAGTTTCACTGTGCGGCCATGGTTACTGAATGAGGGACGCATCACGGTAGAGGTGAATTTCTCGACCGGACGGCACGCGGTGAGCTGAGAACCGCAATTTTGGGAGGAAGTACTATGAAACGCATGCTTGCAGCCATTGCTGCCGTCGCCTTCAGCGCCGCGGCACAAGCTGAAACCTACAACCTCACCATGGCATCCAGTCACCCGACTGTTCTGCCCTGGGTCGGGCAACTGTCTACATTGGTTGTCGGTGAATCCAACAAACGTCTCGAAGCCATGGGATCCGAGGACCGCATTGAATGGACGGAAGCCTATGGCGGTTCGCTTTATGGCTTCAAGGATACGCTGGAGGCCGTGGGAGATGGCCTGACCGATGCAGGATGGGTTGGCACGCTCTGGGAAGGCTCAAAGATGCCGCTCCAGAACATGACCTATTTCACGCCGTTCGTTTCCGATGATCTCGTAGCAACGCTCAAGATCATGAACCAACTTCACCGTGAAGTCCCGGCATTGCAGAAAGCCTGGGACAACCAGAACGTTGTCTTCCTGGGCGCAAGCGGCGTGGAGACCTACCACCTCCTGACCAACTTCCCGGTCAATTCACTCAAAGATCTGGAAGGCCGCAAGATCCTGGCGCCTGGACCATCCGCAAACTGGATCAAGCATCTGGGTGCCGTGCCGGTGAACGGGGCGCTGCCAACCTATTACAATCAGATCCAGACCGGCGTTGCAGATGGAATGGTGGTCATCCTGACCGGCGCATTCCCGAACAAGCACTATGAAGTTGCGCCATATGTCACCCTTGTCGGGATCGGGGCGCAGATGACCGGCGGTCTTGGCATCAACAAGGATGTTTGGGACGGATTGTCCGACGACGTCAAAAAAGTCCTGACCGAACTCGGTGATGAGTACACAGTCGCCCACGCTGAAGAAGTCATGGCACGCTATGACACCTTCCTGAGCAAGCTGCCGGAAGTTGGCGCAACTGTCACCACGCTGCCGGCGGAAGACATTGCAGCATGGGCCGACGGCCTGCCAAACCTCGCCGAGGACTGGTCAGACGCCAATGCAGGCAAAGGCGCTCAGGAAGCACTGGAGGCCTACATGGCAAAAGTGCGCGATGCCGGCCTTGAGCCGCGCATTGACTGGACACAACGGTAAGCGGGGGCCTCGCCGTGGCGATAACACTCAGACAATTCCGCCACGGCGCAGACCGGACGGTGACCGGGGTTTCCTCGCTCACCGGCGCTGTCAGTGCGGCTGCTTCGGTCTGGATTTTCTGCCTGATGCTCCTGATCTGTTCAGACATCATCGGGCGGACTTTCTTCAACTCACCTGTCCAGGGTGTGGCCGAGATTGTGGCCAACTCGATCGTTGCGATCGTTTTTCTACAAGCAGCACACACCGTTATGAGCGGGCGCATGACCCGCACCGATATCCTGATTGGCGCGATCGAGGAAAACCGGCCCTTTGCAGCCGCAGTCATGCGGGTTTTCTTCCATCTCGCGGGGATCTTCGTCTTTGCACTGATTGCCTGGGGCACCTGGCCGAAGCTGGTCGATGCCTGGGTTGAGAATGAATTCTTTGGCGCTCGAGGGGTTTTCACCGCTCCCGTTTGGCCAATCAAAGCCTGTCTTTTCGGCGGCTCCGTTCTGACCTGTCTTGCCTTCGCCACCCAGGTTCTCATAGACATCAAGGAAATTCTGAACTCCACGCGTGTTGAACCGCTGACAATCCGGCACTCGGTCACGGTCGAGCCGCGCGGTATTCCATTCCTGATCGCCTTCGGATTGGTCCTTGTCCTCGGTTACGCTTTGTTTTTTGCAGATCTCGGCCGCATTGAGATTGGCTTTGCAGCCATCGGTTTCATGTTGCTGCTGATCTTTTCGGGCGCCCACATCGCCGTGGTTTTGATACTGCTCAGTTTCTTGGGCATCTGGCTGATCCGGGACAATCCGAATGTTGCCATGCGCTCGCTGGCGCTCGCTGCTGACGGGGCCATCAATCGCTACTTGTTCGGTGTCGTCCCGCTGTTTGTTCTGATGGGGTTGATTGTCGACACCGCGGACATCGGCCGTGACGCCTACCGCGTGGCCGCATGGATGCTGCAGAAGATCAAGGGCGGGCTTGGTATGGCAACTGTGGCCGCCAACGCCGTCTTTGCCTCCATCACCGGGATTTCGATCGCCTCGGCAGCAGTCTTCTCCCGTGTCGCCGTGCCGCAAATGGTGGCCAATGGCTACAACAACCGCTTCGCTCTTGGGGTCGTCGCCGGGTCTTCGGTTCTCGGCATGCTGATCCCTCCGAGCCTTCTGTTGATCATCTATGGCGTTTTGGCAGAACAATCCGTCGGTGCCCTCTTCCTGGCAGCCATCGTTCCCGGAGCTTTACTGGCCTTCGTGTTCGGGGTCGGGATTTACCTGATGGCCCGCTTCCGGCCCAAGATGGTGATGCAAAGTGACCGCCCGGCTGTCATCGAGGGAGAGACCTGGGGTACGGCCGTCGTCAAGCTGATCCCGATCACGGCGCTGGTCGTCATCGTGCTTGGCGGGATCTATTCCGGCGTCTTTACACCTACCGAGGCAGGTGCCGCAGGAGCGGCAGCTGCCATTGTCGTGGCCTTGCTGAAGGGCAGCTTGACCTGGGCCCGGTTCTGGCGGGTTTTGGTCGATACAGGTCTGGTCTCCGTCTCGATCCTGCTCCTGATTATCGCGGCGTCCATGTATTCCCGAATGCTGACCCTTTCGACGATCCCGCAGGAAATCACCATGATGTTCTCCGATGCCGGGCTCGGTCTCATGGGCTTCATGATGATCTATCTGCTGCTGGTCATCGTGATGGGCATGATCCTCGATTCCACCTCGATCATGCTGATCCTGCTGCCGCTTTCGCTGCCGATTGTCACCGGCCTTGGCGGTGATCTGATCTGGTTCGGCATTGTAACGGTCATTGCCGTGGAAATCGGTTTGTTGACGCCGCCCTTCGGGCTCACCGTCTATGTGGTGAAAGCCACAATATCAGACCGGAACACGACCCTTGGCGACATCTTCATCGGCACGTTTCCGTTTGTCGTCATGATGACGTTTGTTACCTTGCTGCTGACCTTCATCCCGGAACTTAGCCTGGTCTTTGAATAGGATCCGCCATGCAGTTCGTGGTCTATGCAATCGATAAACCCGATGCCCTCCGGCTTCGTCTGGAGGTTCTGGAAGCGCATCGGCATTTTCTGGGAACAGAACCGGAAAAATACGGTGTAAAGGTTCTGCTCTCTGGTCCCCTGACCAAAGATGATGGGTCCACCATGCGCGGTTCCTTCTTCCTGCTTGAAGCGGACAACCGCGAAAAGATCAAAGACATGTTTGCCAATGACCCGCTGCAAGCTGCCGGCGTCTGGGCGGAGCAGCACATCTCCGCCGTTACGGTTCGGCAAAACAACATGCGAACAAACCAGTAGAACACACGGGAGAGAAGGAATGCCCGAATTTAAAGGCCGATGCCTTTGTGGTGCTATCCAATACGAAGTGACTGGCAAACCGGTCAACATGTGGAACTGTCACTGCACCGATTGTCAAAAGTCTTCCGGAGCCAGCTATGCGACTAATGTTTTTGTGAAGGTTGCGGACCTGACAATCACAAAGGGTGACCCTGACAGGTTTCAGCACAAGGCGGACAGCGGCAACACCATGACCAAGGAATATTGCTCCAACTGTGGTTCGCAGCTCTTTAATGGCAATTCCGGACGCCCGGCAATCAAGGTGATAAGGGCAGGCACAATCGATGACCCAAGCTTTGTCGTCCCGCGCGCCAATATCTATGCCTCACGGGCGCTCCCCGCTGCGATTGAGGGGACCGAGATCCCAACCTTCGACGAAATGCCTCCCGATCCATCGGTCTTTTTTTCAAGCTGAGGCCGATTTTCTTGAGAGTATTTTTGCAAATACCTGACCCTGACAATGATCCTGACATATCGCCAGCCACCGCGTGCTCGAGTTTCCCGCGGTGGCGAATGACCCCGTAGGACGACAAATGCTGTGAAAGGACCCGCTGGACATCATTTTTCATGGCGCAAGCCAACTACCGTTGACCGGTAGAACTGCCCGTGGATAAAACTTTCATGGATGCTCGCAGGGAATGTGACGAGACCTGTAATGTCTTGTAGGCGCCCCAGCGTCCCGCCAGAACACGAGACATAAGGGTCCGCGCTGGGTTTTTCATCTGCTTAGTGGGCGGCCGTATTGTCCGTTGGTATATAGCCCGAAACCACGGCGTTTCCATTCACGCCTCGCGGTCCAATGCCAAGTGGTCGGCGACGTATGCGCCGCGCTCGCCCATCGGGCGGTCCTTGCCGACTGTGGTGTCAACGCTCGTTTGGTGTTCCAGCTCCGCATTGAGTTCGGCTCCGAAGATGGCGACGACCGCAGAAAACCAGAACCACAGCAGGAGAACGACAATTGACGACAGCGCGCCGTGGACCTCTTCGTAGTTGGCGACTTTCTCAACGTAAGTCGTAAAGAGCAAAGAGCCGGCGATCCACATCAGCGCGCCAGCGATGGCGCCAACTGTGACCCAACGTGCTTTTGCCTGCCGACGCGACGGGGCGAACCGGTAAGTGATCGACAAACCGGTAATGACCGCAACGATCAGCAACGGCCAGCGCAAGAGCCGTGCGATAAACTCACTGCTCCCTGACAGCGGCAACAGCGACAAGGCAACTGGCAGTGCAAGAAACGCAATTACAGCCACCAAACCGATCAGCAATGCCGCGATCGTCAGACCAAGTGCCGTGAGGTGGAATTCCCAAACCGGTCGGTCCTCCTCTTCCCGGTAGGCGACGGTGATTGCCGTCATCATCGCCCGAACAGCGGCGGCTGCCGCCCAAAATGAAAGGCCCAAGCCAAAGACAGCCTTCAACGTGAGAGCCGTCTGGCGGTCATGTTCGTCGAGCACCGTTTCCAGTTGGTCTTTTATGAGCTGGCTGGAACTCTCCGGCAGGATCATTCCAACCTCATTTACAAGATCCTGTACGGCATCTTGCGGGATCAGCAAGTTGGCAATCGCCGAAAAGGCCGTAAGAGCTGGCGCCAAGGCCAGCAAAAAGAAAAAAGCAACGCCTGCGGAGATCAGAAACACGTTGTCCGCTTGAACCTGAACAAAGGTACGCCGAAGGATATCAATCCAGCCTTTTAGCGGCATTTCTCGCACCGAACGCGCGGAACTTCCTCGATCTGAAAGATGGGTTTGGTCGCAGTTGCTCATGAACATGAAACGCTGCCGGAGCGCATTCGTTCCGCAAAAAACAATTCTTGGAACCGAAACCCTGGCTGACCGATTGGCGATGATTTCTATTCACCCGACCAGCACTCCACCGGCCTAGAGCAGCCAGCAAGTTTGAGCGTTTGTTTGCATGTCCCTTTGAGATAACGCTCAACAGACTGTTCATTGGTTTGTTAAGGAACGTGAACGAAAAACGGGCCGCTGTGCGGCCCGCTCTTTCACTGGTGATCAAGATTATCCGTTCAGCGTTACAGCGTCGGGATTGTTCTTATAGGCGGCTGGCTCAAAGATCTTGGCGTTCTCAAGTTCAGACTTGGTGAACGGTGCCACGACCAGAAGTGCGCCGTTTTCAGTTTCATACATCTGAAGGCTGTCATAAGACACGGCAACAGGTTTCTCGTTGAACCCCAGGAAGCCGCCCACGTCGATGACAACGGCTTCAGCCTTGCCGTCTTCGTTCAAAAGCACTTGCGAAATTTCACCGATATTCGCATCAGCACTGGAATGAACAGAGGATCCAATCAAGGCTTCTGACGACACAGTGCTGCTCTGGACACGGGTCTTTTCAGCCGTCCACGATGCGATCGTTTCGTTGAGCCGCTTTTTCGCCGGATCAATCGCTTCGGTCCGGACCGTTTCATAGGTCTGTTTTGCGCTCTCGGAAATTTTGTCGATCTCGGTCTCAACCGCGGAAACCGTCATCCACTCCGGAACGTAGTCCGGGCGCACAAAACCATCGGCATTTTCTAGCTCTGCGCGGGTCACATCGCTGACAACGTCAAATTCACCGTCCGATTTTGCCGTGAAAGACAGACGGTCATAGTCGATCGCAACGTCCTTTTCGCCGAGACCGAGAAACCCGCCAACGCCGACAATTGCCGCGCGGATCGAACCATCACGGCTCAAGACCAGGTCGTTCACGGTGCCAATTTCTGTCGCCTCACCACTGGAGGTGTTCAAGACCGATTTACCAATCATGTTGGAGGCAAGAAAGCCTGTTGCCGTGTCTGGCTTCACTGTCGACACGTCAAATTCATAAATAACGCGATCATTTTGTGAACTCTTTGAAGTAGTACCGGCATCCTGAGTCAATGCTGGCGCGGTCAGAATGGCCAGAACAGCTGTAGAGGCAAGAAGGTTGCGGATCATTATCTTCTCCTTCACATAAAATTTTCTAACTGACATGATTGTCGAACCGTAAACAAACCCATCTAGAAATAGTTCCAAAAAAAACGCGCCCACAAGGCGCGTTTTTTTCTCTTAAGCTAATTGCCCGCTGCCCCGGGGCCCGGCAAGCAGCCAGACAATAAAGCCAACTACCGGGAAGATAAGGATGCCCAGTATCCAAAGGATCTTTGCGCCGGTAGAAGCGCCGCTCTGGACGATTTTGATGATCGCATAAATGTTCGCGATCAGGACCAGCAAACCGAGAAGACCATATTCCATGATTAAAACTCCTTGTTCTGTCATTATGGAAACGGTTCAATAGGGCTTTTGGTTCCATCACACCTGTTGTTGGGAAGGAAACTCTGCAGCGGCTTGAGCAAGCGGAACACAAATTTCAAAAGAAGAAATGGAACTGAATTCATTCTCAGGCGTTGAAAGTTTGTTATTCAACGCAGGAGGATACAATGCTTTCTTGGGCACTTATGTTTCTCGTCGTTGCACTTGTTGCAGCAGTACTTGGTTTCGGTGGTATTGCGGGTACTGCGGTATCAATCGCAAAGTTTATATTCTTTGTTGCGATCGCACTATTTGTGATCTCCGCGATCATGCACGTGGTTCGCGGCAGAAGCGTTTAAGCAAAAACTGGGCGTCAATGGCGCCCTTTTTTGTGCCGTTTTATGATCCTCAAGAAACACTCTGGCTGAGCTGCTGTGCTCGCCAGAGGCTGTTTGCAATCTGGGATCTGTCGGCAGGGCTGCTCAACTCAAGATTTGCATCCCGGGCAATATCATAGAGCTGGCTCTTGATGAGAGCCTTGTGCTCTGGACGGCAGACGATAGCCATTTTCCCAAGCGCTGAAATGAGATGGTCCAGAACCAGGACGTTGGATCTTGCGCATTGGCGCAGCGGGGCCATCGCAGTGTGCAGGATGTCCTTCACCGAAATCAGATCCAGCCACACACGCGGAGCGCCATCCTCATCGCATAAAAGGGAACTTGGGGCACCGCGTTGCAGGATACGCGCAAAACTCGCCGACAAGTGGTCGATCGCGCTGATTGCCGTGTAGGAATCATTGATGCCGGGAGACAACGCCCTCAGGCCAATTTCCACCAACAAATGAACTGAGAACTGAATATCTCCCTCCGGGGCCCGGGCTTTGGCGAATTGAAACGCCAAAAGAACGGGATCGGTGTCACAGCCGTCCTCCTGACATCTCACCTCGGCGATCGGCATGCCCTCGATCACAAATGCTCCGGGCGTCACAAGCACCTCAATGAACCCATCGTAATGCTTGGCTGTTTCGATCAGATAATCGATGTCAATCGCAGTCACATAACCGCTTCGTTTGCCGTGCACCTTGGTCACCGGCAAGTCCGGGATTTCCTGACGGTCTGATGGTTTTTCAGGTGGCTCATGGGCAAGAAGAGCGTCAATGGACTGGCGCAACGATGTTTGAATACGCCCAATCTCGGCATCCACCCGGATGCGGCCTGCCACGTCATTTACAAAGTAAACCAGCCAGAAAAAGCTCGCCGCCGCCAGGAAAATTGACACACCGACGGAAAATCGAACTTCTTTTCCATCCTCAACAACGAATAGTACAAGCAAGGCGTACAAAAAGGTAGCGCCCAGAAGACCGATGGTGATCTGGGTTGTGCGGTTGCTGGCAAATGTCTCCAGCAAGCGGGGGGCAATGTTGCCGGCCGCCAGTGTGAAGACCACCAGGGTCAGCGAATAGACCAAGCTGATGACCGACATCATCGCGCCGGCAATTGTCGAAAGAACGCTCCGCGCTCCTTCGACACTCAGTGTATTGTACCGGAGACTATCGAAGACTTTGGCAAGCAGCTCGTTATCGTCGATAAACAAGGTGATTGGGGCAAGCACTGCGCCCAGAAGTGCAATGCAGACCGGTATGAAAAGAAACCCTTTGATCAGGCGATAAAGCGCCTGCTCCTTCGCGTTATTCTGGTAAGCAAGCGCCAAGCGATGTGCTCCTGATGTCAGATTTCTTTTCGGACCTGCGCATGCGCAATCAAGGCAAAGAGCGCTGTTCCACCAACGATGTTACCCAAGAGCGTCGGGATCAGGAAAGCTGCAACATCCAAAACACTGGAATGACCGATCCAGACGGCAAACACTGCCTCCACCGATCCGGCGACCACGTGTGTGAGATCAAGGGCTGCGATCAGCCATGCCATGAGAAGGATGATGGCGACCTGCGAGTTTTCAGCGCTTGGCAGCAGCCAGACCAAGGTTGCGACAATCCACCCGGCCAGTATGCCACGCAGGAACATTTCATGGTGCGGGATTTCCATCATGTGTATGGAAAGAGATCCAACCGCGTCATAAACCTCGGGCGGCAGAAAAAAGCGGCTTGCGATCGCGGAGCCGAAGACAAAGGTCCCGATCATATTCGCACAGAATACGATGGCCCACAGACGAGCAACGCACAGATAGGTGTGACGTTTGCCTGTGCTGATTGCCGGCAGGACCGCAGTTAGCGTGTTTTCGGTAAAGAGTTGCTGTCTGGCGAGGATAACGATTAGAAATCCAACGCCATACCCGAGATTTTCGACCAAATGGCGCCAAGGAGAATCAGGCAGATAGGCCCGGAACAATGCTTCGCCGAGCACGGAAAACCCGATCGAGAGTCCGGCTGCAATGCCCGACCACCACAGACTTTTCGGTCCGCGCGCGAGCTCTTCTTCGCCTTCTTGACGGATAATTTCGTAAACAACGGCGGCTTTCAAACGAAGCCGGTCATCTACCTCGGCAAGATCGTCCGAGGTGAGCCGCGTGCCTTCGTTGTCGAGCCTCTCTTCGGTAATCGGGCTTTTATTGTCTGCCTTTTCGCCGGCAACACGCTCCGGTTGGCGAGCCATAGCTTTCCTCCTGTCCGTAGCGCGAAACTGAGAGAATTTTTTTGAAGTTAGGGTTGGGCCGAGAGAGCGTTTTGGATCAGTTCGGCAGATTCAGCGACCGCGAGCTCCGAGCGCTCAAAGCTCTCCTGACCGCTCATCAGTTCCTCTAACCGAGCACGTGCCCGTGAGACCCGGCTTTTGACTGTGCCTGGCTTCACACCCAAGATGTCCGCCGCTTCTTCATATGAGAAGCCGCTCGCCCCAATCAGAATGAGGGCCTCGCGCTGATCATCGGGCAGGACCTGCAATGCACTCAGGAAGTCCTTCATCTCCAAATGGCCTGCCTGCTGCGGCTTTGATTCAAGGCTTGCGGCATGTTCGCCATCGGGATCAGCGACCTCGCGCTGCATTTTCCGGCCAACCGAATAATACTGGTTGCGCAAGATGGTAATCAGCCAAGCCGTCAGGTTCGTGCCTTCGGTGAACTTGTCTTTGTTGGCAATCGCTTTGGCCAGAGTTTCCTGGACCAGGTCGTCTGCGCGGTCCCGGTTGCCACTGATGGAACGGGCAAACGCTCTGAGGCGCGGAATAGTGTCAACCAGGTCCTGTTTGAACTTTGCATTGTTCATCCCTGCGCCTCCCCACCGGAGTTGCCATCAGACTGATCGGCATCATCAAGCGCGGACAGGAGCTCAAGCATGTCATCGGGAACGTCTTCCGAAAGGGCTTCGTCGTAGACCTGTTTCAGCTGATTACCGATCCAGTCTTCCTTGGTCTTTGCGCCCATGTTCGGCCGGATGATACCAGAGCCGGCAAGCGCCTGATCCGGTAAGTTTTTGGTTGGCATGGCTAATTCCCGATATTTGCAGCTTCAGTGGCATGTGAATTGTAGCAGAAACGTGTCAGGCAAAAAAAAGTTCCATCTGGCTGGAACTTTTTTTTGCCTGGCGCATTTTCTGGTTAAGGGGACGGTCCACGTCATCTGGATGGCCGCGCAGATGCGGCATTTCATTAAGGAAAAAATGAATGGCCACGAGTCTTTCTCAAGATGTTGCACCTTTGCTGCCCTACCTCCGCCGCTATGCTCGCGCGCTCGCAGGAACCCAGCAAAGCGGAGATGCTTATGTTCGCGCATGCTTGCAGGCATTGGTTTCGGATCAAAACATCATCGACACAGGTGATGGCGTGAAGATTGGCCTCTACAGGCTGTTCCATGTTCTTTGGAATGCGTCCGTCGTTCCGCCTCCAACCACAGACGGCGCGGCATCAATTTTCGAACAGACCGCACAACAGCGCCTTGCCAGCATGGCGCCGGAAAGCCGGCAGACCTTGTTATTGACAACACTCGAGGGTTTCTCGGTGCCCGAAGCCGCGCGGATTATTCAGAAAAGCCCGGAAGAGGTCACTGAACTGATTAAAGACGCCGTTGCTGAAATTGATCGGCAAACGAAAACAAATGTCTTGATTATTGAAGACGAGCCTTTGATCTCGATGGACCTCACCCAGATCGTTGAGTCGCTTGGCCACACTGTCCAAGGTGTTTCGCGGACCGCAGACGACGCCATAAAGGCAGCGAAGGCCAACGCTCCGGGGTTGGTGCTTGCCGATATTCAGTTGGCGGATGGCTCGTCCGGGATTGATGCGGTCAAGGCCATCCTGGGCGAGATGTCGGTCCCGGTTATCTTCATTACATCGTTCCCTGAACGCCTGTTGACCGGAGAACGGCCGGAGCCGACGTTCCTCATTACCAAGCCGTTTAATCCCAATACCGTGAAAGCGGGCATCAGCCAGGCTCTGTTTTTCAAAGGAACAGATGCGGTTGCAGCCTAGGGCGGAATTTATGGAAGACAAAGGCGGGGAGTGTCCCCGCCTTGTCGAAGGGCTCAGTGCTTGGACATCCATTGGTCGACTTCGCGCTCAGCCTCTTCCCGTGTTTTGCCGTACTTCTGCTGAATCAGACCTGCCAATTCGGTTCGACGGCCGTCAACCCGGTCAATCTCGTCATCGGTCAGCTTGCCCCACTGAGCTTGAGCCTTCCCTTTAAATTCTTTCCAATTGCCTTCGATTTGATCCCAATTCATCTTTTGAAACTCCTTTTGGTGTCAGACAACTAGAAAACGAATTTCAGCTTGGTTGGTTCCCGAAGAAATCTGCCAACTGCTCCAAAACAGCACATGGCTGCGGCCGGTGTAGATCAAAAAGTTCACAAGCCGGCGCTCCAGAAACATCCGGTGAATAAAACGGAAGCCCGACATGCAGGACATCATCAACTATCTTTTTGGGGCCGCATCCTTCATGCCTCATGGATATTGCCTCTTATGGCGGCCTGACCTGGTCGCACTGCATGCGATTTCCGATGGTCTGATCGCCTTGGCCTATATCGCTATTCCAATGGCGATTTTGACGTTCTTGCGGCAACGGCCGGATATCATGGGAACACCGCGCAAAACCGCCTATCTCTTCGTTGCGTTTATCTTGGCCTGCGCACTGACACATCTCACCGCTCTGGCAACGCTTTGGGTTCCGGCCTATGGCGCTCAAGGGCTCATAAAAGCGACAACAGCCATCATTTCCGTAGCGACAGCATTTGTAGTGTGGCGTTTGCTGAGCCAGTTGATCGACATGCCCTCGGTCAAACTGCTGGAACAAGCAAACGAACTGCTCGCAAAAGAAAATCGAGCACTCAACACTGCCGTCGGCCGGACTAAGGCTGAGATTGCCCGAACCAACGAGCTCTTCGAAACGGCACTTACCGGAAGCAATATCTCGGTTTTCTCCCAGGACCGGGACCTCAAGTATACGTGGATCCACAATCCGCGTTTCGGGCTTGAGAAGTCCGACATTCTTGGCAAATCAGATGTTGATGTGTTGCCGGATGCAGCTGCCGACCAAGTCGTGCCCGTAAAACGCCGGGTCGTCGAAACAGGCGAACCCTCTTCAACCTATATCGGCATAGAGCGGGAAGACACTGAGCCCCTTTACTTCGACCTGATCGTCCACCCAACCTTTGGTGAGGACGGCAAAGTAGACGGCGTGTTGTGCACGGCCGTGGACATGACAGAGAAGAATTTTTACGAGATCCGGCTTGCGTCCATGGCCGCGCAATTGGCGGAAGCAAATAAACGGTTCGAAACAGCCTTGGATGGCTCAATCATCACCGTTTTCGAGCAGGATCGCGACCTCAAGTACGTTCATATGGTCAATCCACCGAACGGATTGAAAGAAGACGTTTTCATCGGCAAGACAGATGACGAGATCTTCAACGAAGACGATCAGCTCAAACTTATTCCGGTCAAGAAAAAGGTGCTGGAAACCGGAGAAAGCGCCGTTGTTGAAGTTGATATCGCGATGAACGGAACCGCGAAGTTCTACAATGTACGCTTCGATCCGGCGCGGGATGCAGAAGGAACAATAACGGGCGTGATCGGCACAGCCGTCGACCTGACCTACAAGAGGGACAATGAACGCCAGATGCACTTGGTCATGCGGGAGTTGACTCACCGGTCCAAGAACCTGCTTGCCGTCATTCAGGCGATGGCCCGGCAAACTGCCGCGAGATCCGATAATCCTGACGAATTCGTCGAAGTGTTCTCTGCGCGCCTTCAGGCCATGGCCGCAAGCCACGATCTATTGGTTTCACAGTCCTGGTATGGGGCGGATTTGAAAGAATTGATTGTCGCGCATCTTTCTCAATCCATAGATCCGCAAAGCCCGCAAATAATTCTTGAAGGCCCTGGAAAATCCATTACGGCGGATGCCGCTCAAAATCTGGGATTGGCCCTGCACGAACTAACCACAAATGCTGCGAAATACGGAGCTTTGTCAGTGCTGGATGGGAAGCTGAAAGTGACCTGGGCTGAAAATGACGGTGTGGTCGAACTCAAATGGGAAGAGACTGGCGGCCCGGAAGTTGTGCCCCCAAAGCGGAATGGGTTCGGCCGTATGCTGCTGGAACAACTCGTTGGGCCTGCGCTGGATGGGGAAGTTAAAGTCGAGTTTGCCCCGGACGGTGTAAAATGCACCATCACCTTCCCTGCCAAACAACTTGTCAATTGAAGTAACGAGCCGATTATGCTGACGCTGACGGCTTGGGCCGACTTACAGACCTACGTCTTCAGCTGCTGAAGCGCGTCCTCGATATCGTGCAGTTTTGCCTGACGGTCTGCGGCACCTTCAGTCATGTTGGGGGATTGCAGGAGTCGGGTCCGCCAAGACAAAAGCGCTGATTTCTTTTGCGCTCGGTTCAATCCCGGATCGTTCAGAAGGCCTTCGACAGACCGGAAACCGGCGAAACGTTGGGGAACTGAATTCATAACATCGCACATTTGTTTGCAGTTCTAAACCGGGCCTGCCGCCACCCGGAAAACGGATGGCGGCAGCGTTTTGACTCGTTCTATCTGAACGCACAGTTTATTCGGTGATGAGTGCCCTCAGCATCCAAGCCGCCTTTTCGTGGAACGTAATCCGCTCCGTTAGAAGGTCTTCAGTGACAACATCACCATTGTCGCCGGCGTAAGCCGCCATATCCCGCATCTCCGCGGAGATCGTTTCATGGCTCTCGACAAGGTCGGCGATCATGTCATGAGCGTTTGGCATACCGCCTGATGGCAACTGAATGGTGAGTTTTAGTTTGCCATCCTGCACATTAACCGGTGCCCGGTGCCCAAGCGCACGGACCCTTTCGGCGAGCTCGTCGGTGGCCGCAAACATGTTTTCGTAGTGGTCTTCCGTTAGGTCGTGGATTGACTTGAAGAGGGGACCGACAACGTTCCAGTGATAAAGATGAGACTTCACGGTCAGCATGTAAGTTTCCGCCAGCATTACAGACAAATGTTTGGCAAGTTGAGCGCGTACGTCAGCGGAAACGCCGGTTTTGATGGGTTCGCTCTTCGGTGTTTCAACTTTCAATACGTTAGACATTAGATTTCCTTTTGAATTTCAGTGTTCAAATCAAGACCGAAGCGTTTATGCGCCTTAGTATTTTTCGGGCGACTCAATGGCGCCGATTGTCGGAACCACACCCGCGGTCTGAAGAATCCCAAGTCCGGCAAACGCCACAACAGCCAGGAATAGGCTTACGGCGAGCACTTTCACGACCGGCCGCCCGCGTTCACCCTGACGGGCTTCTTCTGCAGTTCGCTTTGTGTTTTCTGTGACCATCTCGATCACCTCCTACGCGTAAATTTCAAGAATGGGCTCGAGGTGTAAATGCAAAGACACGAAAAGCGTTCCGGAAAAAATCTGAAGTGTTCTTAAATTCATATGAAAAAATATAGCTAGTTCGCATCGAAAGAAGACGGTATCAGCTGCGAATTACACAACATAGACGCCGTCTCATTTAATGGAGATACGGAACCGGAAACAACTTCGCGCGTTCTTATATTCAAACGCATGGAGGTTAGATTGACGAAAAACAGTGTGATTGATGATTTGTTAGATGAAATTACTAGCGCAAATCCTGACCAGCCAGAGTTTCTGCAGGCTATAGACGAGATGGCTCAGTCCATCGGTGGCTGGTACGGAAAGCAAAAAGACTTTCGAAAATCACGAGTCTTTCAACGGCTCGCGGAACCGGACCGCGTCATTTCGTTTCGCGTTTCCTGGCGCGATGACAAAGGCGTGCTCCAGCATAACAGGGGCTGGCGTGTCCAGTTTTCTCATATTCTCGGCCCCTATAAGGGCGGATTGCGGTTCGCGCCGAGCGTTACGGAAAGTGTTCTGAAGTTTCTCGGCTACGAGCAAATTTTTAAGAACGCCTTGACCGGTCTGCCAATGGGTGGGGCGAAGGGCGGCTCAAACTTCGATCCCAAAGGAAAAAACCCGGCCGAAATCGAACGTTTCTGCCAATCCTTCATGACGGAGCTATCACGTCACATCGGCCCGGACATCGATGTGCCGGCGGGCGATATCGGCGTAGGTCAACGGGAAATTAGCCTGCTCTACGGCCACTATCTCCGCCTTTCCAACACATGGCATGGCGCTTTGACTGGGAAAGGCTGCAATTTCGGCGGTAGCGCTGTTCGAACGGAAGCGACAGGCTACGGCTGTGTCTACTTTTGCTGTGAGATGCTGTCCCACAACGATATGGAAATCGAGGGCAAGAGGATAGCCATCAGTGGCTCTGGCAACGTCGCGCTTCATGCTGCGGAAAAGGCCATCGATATGGACGCCACGGTATTGAGTGTGAGCGACTCCGATGGGGTGCTGGAATTCAAGGACGGCCTGACAAAAAAAGATCTCGGCAAGGTCAAAACCCTCAAAGGCAAGGGTGGACACTTGTCGGATCTGTCTATTGGCCAGTTCCACAAAGGCAAAACACCTTGGAACCTTGAATGCGACATTGCCATGCCCTGCGCAACACAGAACGAGTTGGACGAAGACGCGGCCAAAACACTCGTAGAGGCCGGCGTTTCAGCTGTCTGCGAAGGTGCCAACATGCCTTTGACTGCAAAAGCTTCGGAGATCTTTCGACAAAAACGAATCCTCCACGCGCCAGGCAAGGCAGCAAACGCGGGCGGTGTCGCCGTCAGTGGTTTGGAGCAGAGCCAGAATGCGATGCGGCAAAGCTGGAGCGCGGAAAAGGTCGATCAGGAGCTTCGGGACATCATGAAAAAGATCCACAGCGAGATCGTTTCTGCAGACACGGGCAAAAAGCAGCTCAGCTACGTCGACGGAGCCAATCTGGCTGCATTCAAACGTGTCGCACATGCGTTCCATTCATTCGGAAGTTTCTGACCCGGTGCTGCTGTGAAAAGGAGAGTGAAAAAATGACTGAAAAGCGAGAACCGTTCAGCAAGGGAGACCGGGTCGCTTGGAACTGGGGTGAGGGAACGGGTGAGGCCACGGTGGTCGACACGCACACTGAGGACGTCAGTCTCAACATCAAGGGCACGGATGTAAAGCGCCTCGCAACCCCGGAAGACCCCGCCTACACGCTGCGACAGGATGATGGGGACAGGGTCCTCAAATCCGCGAGTGAACTGACGCTGATCAAGACAGGAAATGGAAAATGAGCAGCAAGGATCGGCCGAGTATCAAGGACGAAGAAACCTATGACGCCTTGCGGCGTGAGGGCTACGGAAAGTCAAAAGCGGCTCGTATCGCCAACGCACAGGCGAATGAAGACCAATCGCCTTCGAAAAAAGATGGGTCGCAGCCACCTTATGAGGATTGGACCAAGGAGGAGCTCTACGAGCGGGCGAGAGAACTGGAAATCGAAGGCCGGTCAGAAATGTCCAAAGACGAATTGACTGGCGCCCTTCGGGACTGATTGGTGTTTCCAGTTGAATTTTCCTAAGTGCCGGGAACTTTTGTCTGCCTTTCAAGTTTACAGAGCGTTGGACCCATTCGCTCCAGCCCCAATCGAGCAGCACGGAGCTGCTTCTATACAACACTTTCAACCGGCGGTTCGGGGATATCCCCTCGGGTTCTCCGGAGCATATTGGAGGCATTTCATGGCGACTGCCAAAAGCACTTCCACTTCTTCGACCAAGGCTGCAAATGACGCGATGAATGCCAGTGATATTGAAGCCGACATTCAGCGCATCCGCGAGGACATTGCCGCGCTTGCCGGCTCACTCAAAAATTACGGGTCTGGTAAAAGTCAGGAATACAAATCGCGTGCGACCGCGGCAGGTGAAGATCTGACGCAAATGTCTCAGGACGCGCTCGATGATTTAACCCGCGAATTGAAAACTTACGAGCGGGCCCTGACCGATGAGGTCCGCCGCCACCCCTTGCAGTCCCTGGGAATTGCAGCCGGCGTCGGCTTCCTTATTGCAGCATTGATCCGCCGTTGATCATGCGGTCTGTCCCCCTTGCCGTCTCGGCGGCATCCCGCGATCTGCGCGGGATGGTTCGCCGGACGAAGCGCAACATCGTTTTAATCGCGATTGCTGCCGCGTCTTTTGGCACAGCCTATCTGGCAGGTCTTGCAGCACTTGGCATTTATCTTTCTGAACAGCTCGGAGCCTTGGGCGCTGCTTTGGTCATCGCCCTGGGAATGATTGGCGTCGGTCTCGGACTTCTCATTGTTTTAGCGGTCTTGAAGAAAATCGATGAACGGCGCAGCGCGAAACGCCGCGCGGCTCAAAGGCTGGCCATAGCAGCAGCAGTTTCAGTCCTCCCACAACTGACCAATCGAAAGAGCATCATCGCCCTTGCCGCACTTGGCGGACTTGCGTTTTTTGCAGCGCGGGGCGGCGGAGATGACGGGACCTGATATGGCACACCACGCTCCACCCGAAGCTCACGTAAGTGTATCAACCTCACCAATAGCGATTGCAGATCCAGCCACGCGTATGTCCCTCGTCATACTTGCGTGTCTGGCTCTTGTGTTTGCGCTAGATGTGGGCAAGGTCATTCTTGCGCCGGTCTGTTTGTCGATCGTGGTCGGTTCTTTGTTCGGACCTGCGGCGGATCGTCTTGGCCGTCTTGGCATACCGTCATGGGTGTCGGCGGCCTTAATGGTGGTTTTGTTTATCTTGCTCATCACGACCGCCGGCGCAGCATTTATGGTACCGTTGTCTGACTGGCTCGATAAACTGCCGTTGATCTGGGCCAAACTGCAAAGCCAGCTCGTTTCCTGGCAGGGGTTGTTTGCCTCCATCAGCAGTCTGCAGGAAGAACTCCGCAATGCGATGGGCCAATCCGGAAACATGCAGGTTAGCGTCGATGAAACGTCGCCGGTGGAGAGCGTTTTCTACTTCGCCCCGACATTCATGGCACAGATAATATTGTTTCTCGCCAGCCTTTATTTCTTCGTCCTGACCCGGCCGCGAGTTTTCCGATCGACTGTCGATTGGTCAACTCCGGCAACAAAACGGTATCGCATGGCAATTGCGTTTCAACGGATCGAAAAGCGGCTCTCGACCTACCTGTTATCCATTACTTGCGTGAATGTCGGTCTGGCAGCCGCCGTTTCAGCGGCTCTTTGGCTGATCGGTGTGCCGTCACCGATCTTGTGGGGCGTTTTGGCAGGTGTGCTTAACTATGTAGTTTACATCGGCCCGGCCATCATGGTGCTGATCATGACAGGTGTGGGGCTGTCAATCGGCAACTCGATTCCGGAAATTCTCCTGCCGCCACTGGTTTATCTGCTCCTCAATCTTTTTGAGGCGCAGTTCGTCACGCCAACGGTTCTCGGCCGGACAACGACGCTCAACCCGTTTCTCGTATTTTTGACAATCGCATTTTGGATTTGGCTTTGGGGTCCAATCGGCGCGTTCATTGCCGTTCCGGCCCTTTTGGCAGGGGTAACGCTATATGAAATTTCGAATGATGCGTCTGATTGACGGGCGGGTCGTTGCGATAAAAAAAAAGCCGCCCGGACTTATCCGGGCGGCTGTTTTTATGCGGTGTGCCCGCAAATCAATCTGAGTTTAGCGCAATCATACCATTTGCAAGCGGCCAGCCGGTACATGTTGTCTGCTGCATGCTGGACACACAGCGGACCGGGCGTTTGTGAACATCGTCGAGGGACATCTTCAAGTCACCTTTCCCGCTAGAGAACGTGTCTTGCACCTCTGCAACTGCCGTAACTGGCTTTGTATCGACACCCTCGTCCTCATACAGATATTCTGTAGCAGCAAGAGCACTGGTGAATAGAGTTCCCACGATAATTACAGGTGTACTGAGCGTAAGAACTCGCTTGCGAAAAGTAATCATATCACTACCTCCGCTTAGTAAACGCACAACTTAAGAAAAAGTTTCACTCAGATCACTCTGACACGCCATAAGTGGAAAAGAGGTGATTTATCAAGCGCATATAACTTATGTTAATGCGCGATATGAGGCATTGTGCAACGTTGCTGTCTTGGTAGCGGGCGTATGGCGAGCACATGAATGACCAATGAAATGATAGCACCTGACGTAAAGCCGAGCGGTGCAGCGTTGATTGTTGAAGACAATCCAATCATCGCGCTCGACACCCAAATGATGCTGGAAGAAATCGGCTTTGCGCCTGTGGTTGTGTTGAATAAATTGTCTGATGGATTGGACGCGCTGACAGGCAACCTTTTCAGCTTCGTTATCCTTGACGTGCGTATGGGCGACGAAACGAGCCTAAAATTCGCCCGGCTATTGATTGAACGCGGGACGCGATTTGTTTTCGCCAGCGGCTACGGCGATACTGATACTCTGCCACATGAGTTCAAAAGCCACGCTCTTCTCAGCAAGCCCTACACAAAGGAACAAATTCTGGAATTGCTGTAGGGGAAAGCTACTCGGGCCATTATGTTAAATCAACGGCCGGAGTGTTTTGACATCGCGTTCATAGGCAGCAAGATCCTCCAAGCCTTCCCTGTTCAGAATACGGATCCGGTTCTGTTTCCAGCTGAAATAGTTTTCGCTTTGTAATGTTCGGATGGTTCTGTTGGTGTGGACCGGTGTAATACCGAGTGCATCTGAAAGGTGTGCCTGCGTAAAGGGTGCATCAAACGACTGGTTCTGAGCGTATCCGACTGTTTCTGCACGGTCGTGGAGATGCAGGAGCAAATAGGCGAGCCGTTCTTGAGCGTTGCGGCGACCAAGGCTCAGAAGGTGGCCGTCAATCAGCTGTTCTTCGCGCGATGCCATCCAGGTCATGGAAAATGCAAGGCCGGGATAATCCTTGAAAACCGACCAGACCTTGTCCTTTTGAAAGACACACAATGTCGTGTCAGTCAGCGCTGTAACCGTGTGCTGCATTTCATTCAATACAGCGAGCTGTAGTCCGAGAAGGTCACCTGGCAGGGCAAAGTTCAACACTTGGCGCCGTCCGTCTGCAAGCGATGTGTGGCGGAAGGCCCACCCTTCAAGGAGGGTGTATATGTGGGGCGTCTTGTTGTCTTCCAAAATGATGGTTGAACCGGCCTCGACCTGAAGTTCACCCGTTTTGAACTTGGCTACGAAGTCAAGTTCTCTATCTTCGAATTGCCGGAAAACGTCTTTCTGCCTGAGCGGGCATGCATGGCACTTTGTTTTAAAATTCATGCTGTCCGTCATTGGTTGGTCTCCGCTTCCCGTGTGTCGCGCCCCCACACCTGTTTAAGAACCTTGACGGGTGTACGGCGCAGCCGGGATTGCGAATGGTTGAGTTAAACACCTGAAGAAACGGTCGGAAAGCATAACCGTTCCGAATTTATTCATCGGCAATACCCAAAGGCCACACCTTTGACACCGCATAAATCCAAGTCTCTTTGGAACCGAAGCCGTACTCGCACGTTATCATTCATATGACGAAAGCGATGATGACAGATATGCAAAACCAAGATGTTCATGACGCACGGGCTGTTTTTTCCGAGTTAAATGCATCTGACCGCCGGGTCGGTGTTGAGATTGAGTTCGGTGGCTTGTCGGCTTCAAAGGCTGCGAGCGTGGTTCACGAGATTGTCGGTGGAGAGACTAAAGAAGTCGATGCTCATCGATACAAAATCCACGGAACGTCTCTCGGCAGCGTCACAATCGAACTCGACAGCAAGTATGTTCACACCGACAACGACGATACGGACGTTCAGAAAAAGGCGCGCCAGATCGCTGGCGACCTCGGCGCGTCAATTGTGCCGACTGAGCTTATAACCGCGCCCATTTTTCTGTCCGATTTGGGCACCGTGGATACGCTTGTACGGGCTCTCGCAGACGCCGGCGCGATTGGGAATGAACAGCCCCATCTGGCTTGCGGCTTGCACCTGAATATCGAATGGAAGAGCAAATCCATCGACGCCATCTTGAGGGTCCTGCAAGCATACCTGCTTATGGCCCCGAAGTTGCGCGACGAGATTGAGCCGGATCCGACCCGGAAGCTTTTGCCGTTCATTGCGAGGTTCCCGTCTGACTATGAGCGGACTGTTCTTGATCCGGCGTATGAGCCGGATTCGAAAACATTCATTCGTGACTACTGTTCGGCCAATCCCAACAAAAACAGAGAGTTGGATCTTTTACCGCTGCTGGCTTCGCTTGATAGCGACTGCGTTGAAGAAGCACTTGGAAAACATCCCGGTGCTGTCCGTCCAGCATTCCACTACCGGTTGCCTGATGCACGCATCGAAGACGCCTCATGGTCCGTAGCCGAGGAGTGGAAACGATGGGAACGCGTCGAAGACCTCGCAGCCAACCCGAAGGAACTCTTGGACCAAATCGAAAATTGGCGCGCCAACAACGAGCGGCCGGAAGGGCTTCTGGGGGCGGCAAAACGATTGATCAACCGGGTGAAGAGCTCATGAAACCACTGATCGGCGTATCGACATCAGCAACCGGCGGCTGGCGGTCTTACCTTGCCATTTCCTTCGCGATACGGCGGGCCGGCGGGCGGTCTCGGCGTATCACACCGAAAACCGGGTATTCGATCACAGAGCTGGACGGCGTGATTGCCGGTGGCGGCGATGACATCAGCGCCTCTGTCTATGGTGGAGAATTGCTTCCGAATGTGCGGCTTGATCCGGAACGCGACGCTTTGGAGACAGAGCTCATCCCCGAGGCTGTGAGACTGGAGATCCCGATCCTTGGCATTTGCCGCGGCGCGCAAATGATCAATGTGAGCCTGGGCGGGACACTGCATACCGACATTTGGGAAGTATTCGAGAATGCTCCCAAACTCCGTACTGTGCTGCCTCGGAAGGAAATTCGTGTTGCGGCAGATGCGTGGCTTTCATCGGTCCTTCAAACGCGGAAGTGCCGGGTCAATGCGCTCCATCATCAGTCCATCAAGGAAACAGGTCGTAGTCTGCGGGTTTCTGCCTTGGACGACCACGAGATCGTGCAAGCGATCGAAACCAGATCCGGAAAGCCAGTTCTTGGTGTCCAATGGCATCCGGAATTGATGCCGTTTTCAAAAACACAGCAACGGCTGTTCCAATGGCTCGTTGAGGCCGCAAAGAACCGGAAAGATACCGGCGAATATTTCGAACTCGCGGCCTGACAGGCGTGCTTTATCTGCCGGCAAACCATCTGAAACGAAACAAACACCTGCCTGGACCAGACCCAATCTGGCCCGGCACAGAAGGGGAAATTAATGACCGACAAGGTTGAAATCCTGGAGAAAACCAAAGTCACTCATGATGTTTGGGCAATCACGACAGCCCGCCCTGATGGGTTCTCATTTGAACCCGGTCAGGCGACGGAAGTGCGGATTGACCGGGAAAAATGGCGGCAAGAACCGCGGCCGTTCACCTTCACCTCCTTGCCGGATGACGACGTTCTGGAATTCACAATCAAGGCGTACCGGGACCATGATGGTGTGACCAACAAGCTGGATGAAGTAAAGGTCGGTGAAACACTCCTGGTTGATGACCCATGGGGCGCAATTACCTACAAGGGGCCGGGGACATTCATTGCTGGCGGGGCAGGAATTACACCGTTCCTGGCGATCCTCCGGGACCTAAAGAAAAAGGGCCAACTGTCCGGCCATCGTCTGTTGTTCGGCAACAAGACGTCCGATGATATCATCTTGAGGGATGAACTGGATGATATGGCCGGTCTTGAGATCATTTATGCCCTGAGTGACGAGAACAAAGACGGCATGCGTGAAGGGCACTTTGATAATGCCGCCTTGAAGGACATCCTGGGAACCACGGATCAAGTGTTCTATGTCTGCGGCCCTCAAAAAATGGTCGACGGCGTTATCAAAAACTTGAAAGCACTCGGCGTCTCCGCTGACATGATCGTCACAGAAGACTGACGGTCGGCCGCTGCGATATTGCTTGGCTAATAACGCGCTGCCGCCAGAGCACTTGCTTGTCGGCCAGAGCTTCTGATCTGCTGAGGTAAATTGCACAAATCGTTGGTAGCAATATAAAATCCGGTCGCTAGCTGAGGCAAAGTGTTTTGCCTCAGCCGTAATGCACTTCGTCTTCCCGCCGTTCAAAATTGTAGATTTCGCCAGTTGAGGCCAGCTGGCTGATCCGAACCGGCGCCCCGTCGTCACTGAGTTCTACCAAACCGATCCCAGGGGCGTTCAAAATGCGGCGCCCGTGCGGTGTTCCTTCCGGCTTGCGCGGGATGATGCGCATGCCTCGGCGCTTTGTCAGCCAGTTGAGGGGTGAGCGCGGTGCAAACGCCCAGCGGTTTCCATGATCCAGGACCGCCAGAAGCCGGTCCGGCCATTTGTTCTTGATCCCGCTGGAACAGATTTGCCAGATCTCCGGGTTCTGACCGGATTGCCGGGTGCGCGATTGCCGCCCGTTGCGCAACTCCACGTCATAGACAAACGAGTAGTGAACATCTCCGGACAGAATGACGAAATGTTTCGGCGTGTTCCGATGCTGAAAAATATTGAGGATCGCGCTCGCCGTCCCTGGATGGGCCATCCAGTATTCCGCATCCACCATCAGCGGTTTGCCGAGGAGCGTAAACAGTTTTTGGACGGATTCGATCAGTTTCACCCCGAAGATCGGCGCAGCCGACACGAGCAACACCGCATCCTTGTTCCGAAGCCGGGCCTGCAATTCCGTCGCCGCTTCCCAGTCGAGAAGACCGGACGGGAAATGGCTGTTGCGTTCAGACCGCCATCTGCGGGTCCGCGTATCCAGCGCGATCAAGGGCGGATCGGTCGGCCACTCGAAATCCCACTTCTCATAATCCAGAATATGGTCGATTGCAGCTTCATGGTCTTCGGACCCAGGCCGCTGCAGGGCAGCTTCGAATACGGTCTTCAGATCTTCCCGAATGGTTTTCGGTCGATTGCCCCAGCCCTGATTGATGCCATAGGCAATGAGCGCATTGCCGATCACCCGGCGCGCCAGCGGATGCCCGTAGGCCGCCTCTTCCCAGGCAAGCGAGAGGTTCCAGTCGTCTGTGACATCGTGATCGTCGAAAATCATGGCTGTCGGAATGTGGGCCAGCAATCGGCGAACGTTGGCAAGCCCGCTTACAAATTCATCAATATCCGGGACTTCCCGGTCATACATCCGCTGGTCTTTGTCTGAGAGATCGCCCGGTGCCTTGCGCTCCGGCAGAACAGCCCAACAGGCCGGTGACCAGACAAGCAGGTACATCGCCAGCATTTCAGCCAGGGTCATCAGGTGATTTCTGGCGTGCAGGGATGTGAAGATCGGTTTTTGCGTCCCGCCAAACATGACATCGAAGACCGAGGCATTCTGATCGATCTTCGGCAAGAGCTGGTCCCGCTTGTACAAAAAGCCGCCGGCATCCCGCAATGCTGTTCCACTTGCCGGCGCCCCATGCTCTATCCCGGGCAGGTTCTCATCCGGGAGGCCCAAGACGTCTACCAGCGCGGTGATTGCCTGCACCATCGGACCAGCAGCATCGTCCACATAGACCTGGTCTCCGCTCAGGACCAGCAACTCCGGCATGGGGTGTTGCGCCTCGTTGTCAGAAATCGCCTGCTCGACAGCCCGGTCGGCAGCAACCAGCCCGTCAGCACAGGAGCTGTGCGGCTTCCTGCATGAGCCGTGCATGACCGAAGAGACTTTCTTCGGGATCCGAATGAACGGGAGATCACGGCCGGGATAACAAAGATCCTTTGCCCAATGCGTGTGGTCTTCCCATCGACCCCCGTCCCCCACTGGCTTTTCAACAAAAAGGCTTAGCCGGTAGGGTATCAACACCTCTTCCGGCAAGGGGTCAGACAGGACGAGATCGACAAGAAGATAACTGAGTTGTTCTCCGGCCCTCAGCCAAAGCAACTCTGGTGCTGTCGGGTCCAACTCGATGCTTCGCGCGTCCATCTCTGGCGGGAAAAGCTCAAGTCTGACCGGGCCCTGCACCCGAACTGCGAGCCAGATCGCCAAACGGTCTGATTGAATACGGCGGATGATGGGTCCGGCTAATACCGTGGGAAGCACATCAGATTTTTGCGACTTCGGATCGCTCAACAACATTCTCCAAACTGGCCGCCATTCCGTTTGCAACGCGCTGGCACGTTCTACACACAGACTGGACAGTTAGGGCTGCAGGCAAGGTTTTACAAATGCCAGCATAACTATTTGGAAACACGTGAGATTTGCTAACCGGAGTTACAAGGTGTTGCGATGGCGGACTTCCGTCGGCAGTTCGACGCTCTCCGGCGACCGGCCGTGTAATGCTTCAATCAGCGCGCGGGCCGCCAATTGTCCCATTCGCCGATGCGGGACATGGACTGTGGTTAGCGGGACGGGTGCAACGAAAGCCAGCTCGATGTTATCAAAGCCTGTGATTGCGACATCATCGGGAACCTTAAGCCCAAGGTCGGCAGCGGCCCTTAGGGCGCCAACAGCCAAAACATCGTTGCCGCACATAACCGCGGTCGGAGGATTGGCGCCGGACATCAATTGTTGAAACGCCGCCTCGCCGTTTTCGATCGAATATGCCGTCTCGACAACTTGCAGAGTGTCTGGCTCAAGACCGGCATCCCGCATTGCGGCCCAAATGCCTTCCACGCGCTCCCGTGCCCTGTCGTTGGTCGCGGTATCTGCAGATATGCAGCCGATTGTCCGGTGCCCCTTGCCAATGACGTCTGTGGCAAGCTCCTTCATGGCCTTGCGGTTGTCAAAGCCGACGGACAGAAAATTCTGCGAAGGCTCAGATGCCCAGGTCAGAACGGCCGGAATTTTGCGCTTTTTCAAAAACTCGTAGATCTGCGGGTCCCGCTGATAACCGATCAAAAGCAAGGCGTCCGCGCCACGGGCGGTCAGTGTCCGGATTTGCTCTTCTTCAAGATCTTGTCTGTAGGAAGAGCTGGCAACGAGAAGCGTGCAACCGTTCTTTTGCAGCTCTTCCTGAAAGGCCTGGATGCCACGCGCAAAAATGGCGTTTTCCATTGTCGGTATGATAGCGCCGATCATATTTGTCCGGCCGGCAGCGAGTGCCCGGGCACTGTAGTTCGGCGCATAGCCAAGGTGATTTACGGCATCCATGACAGTTTTGAGCGTCTTTTCCGTAACGCGGTCCGGTGTGTTCAGGCACCGGGAGACGGTCGCAGTCGACACGCCGGCTCTCGCTGCAACATCGGCAAGCGTGGGCACGTCAGACACAGGCGATTTTGATATTTCTTCCATTGGTCGAAGCGCTCGGAAACCGTTTGGCCATTGAACCTTGGAACCGCCTTACAAGGCTTCCAGATTAAACAAAACCATTTTTATGCTTGCAATGGAAAATGTAAGCGCTTACATTTTCCAAACCGAGTGAACTGATCGTTGGGAGGTGATCATGCTTTTGGCTTTGGCAGGCGGTCTCTTTGCCGTCTTCGTGATCAATGTGTCGATCGGTTCCTTTGGCGGAACACCTTTTTTCGGAAATGTCGGAGAAATGCTTTGCTTGTTCGCTGTTTCGGCAGCGTTCACCGCGGCTGTGCTCAAAAGGGAAGCAAAAAAGTAGCCGGCATCATTGGATCCATACCGGATTTCTTGGGAGGAAATCATGAAAAAGACCGAAGACTTGGCCTCACATGAGCGCCGTAATTTCTTGAAATTGACCAGCAAGGGTGCTTTCACGGCAGCCGTCGTGGCCGGTGCAGCCGGAACCCTTTGGTCTGACGAGGCCGTTGCCCAGACCGCGCAGGAAGAACGGGCGCGTGAGCAGGCTGCTGACCACACCATGACCCTGGCGACCGCTTACGTACTGGGTGCATCCCGCAGCTATCCGATCATGCAGCTGGACCTGAAAGAAAACATCCAGAACGCTACGAACGGCAAAGTCTACGTCAAACTCGCACCTGGCGGACAGCTCGGCGCCGGTGGGGCACTCGCCCAGGCAGTTCAGGGTGGGACCATTCAGGCAGCTCAGCACTCCCTATCCAACTTTGCACCGTTTGCATCCGCCGTTGACCTGATCAACATGCCGTATTTCTGCGGTTCCAATCAGCGCTTCACCAATCTCGTGACGTCGGACGCCTGGAAAAAGGAAGTCCACCCGAAGATCGAAGCATCCGGCTTCAAGGCCCTTTTCTACGTGGTCATTGACCCGCGCGTTGTTGCAGTCCGCAAGGGTGGAAACAAAGTCATCACACCGGCTGATCTCGATGGCGTGAAATTCCGCGTACCGGGATCCGCAATGCTGCAGCAATATTACCGCATGGTTGGCGCCAACCCGACACCGGTTGCCTGGGGTGAGACACCATCTGCGATCAAGCAGGGCGTGGCAGATGCACTCGATCCGTCCGTCGGTGCGCTCTATGTGTTCGGCTTCAAGGACATTTTGAGCCATGTGACGTTCACACAGGCCGTGCCGGACAGTCAGGTCTACTCCATGAACCTCGAGTGGTTTAACTCCTTGCCTGCCGATGTTCAGCAGGGCATCGAGTTCGCAGGCGAAATCACGGCTCAGCAGAACCTTGCGAAAGTTCCAGCCGCACGCTCCTATGCGATGGCAGAACTGGCCAAATCCGGCGTGGAATTCCACTCGCTCACGGACGACCAGCTAGCCGAATGGCAGGCTGCCGGCGGATATCAGCGCGAGGAATGGGACCAGTTCAAGGTTGAGCTGGCGGGGTCCATGGACGCCTTTGGCCGTCTCGAAGAAGCGGCCAACACACAGGGCCGACTTTACGTTCACGACGCCTAAGTTAAGAAAGCCGGCCGGCGCCACCAAGAGCGCCGGCGGCCCACACTGTGCGCTTTCCAACTCCCTGTTCACGCGACCACCGCATCAGGCATGCCGTCTGATGGGAACGGTCGAGGAGTGCCAATGTCATCTGTCCTTCAAGCTGTAGACAAGAACGGCGAACGCTGGCTGCTTCTTCTGTTCTACGTCATGCTGGTGCTGACCATGTTCATCGAAGTGGTCCGGCGCGAAGTCTTCGCCTACTCGTCGATCTGGGGCGAGGAGATTGTTCGCTATTCCTTCATTTACCTCGCCTGGATCGGTGCGGCGGCTGCGGTCAAGGAACGCGGACACATCCGGATCGACGTCCTGATGCAGTATGTCGGCCCGAAAGCGAAGGCATTGCTCTACATTCTCGGCGATATTGTCATGGCTGTCGTGGCAGTCATTGCGTTCTATTGGTCGCTCGAAACCGTACTTGTCTCTGCGAAGTTCGGATCGGTGACCCACGGTCTGCGCATCTCGCAAGTCTGGTTCCTCAGTGCTGTACCTCTTGGCTTCGCGCTGATCCTTTTCCGTCTCGCCCAGTCGTTCCTGCGCGATATCCGCGATCTTCGTGACGGCAAACCCGTCTACGAAGGCGACAAACTGTTCGACTAAGGGGGCGGCTATGCTTTGGCAACATATGCAACCGCAAACAATTGAGCTTGGTTGGGATTTTTACGGCCCGGTTCTGCTGTTTGTACTACTTGTGGCGCTTGCAGTGCCGGTTTGGGCGGCCATCGGCGCTGCCGCGAGCCTCATGCTTGTCTGGTCCGGCGCGCTTCCGCTGTCGCTGGTCGGCGAAAAGCTATTCAGCGGCATCGACGCCTTCGCACTGACCGCTGTGCCGCTGTTTATTTTGACCGGCGATGCGCTCGTTCGAACGGGTCTCAGTCGAAAATTTCTCGACGTGGCGGAAGCGCTCACGCAGTTCGCCAAGGGTGGCTTTGGCTCCGCCACCGTTCTTGTTTGCGGCATGTTTGCAGCCATTTCAGGCTCGGATGCAGCGGGCGCAGCCGCTGTCGGCCGGATGACCATCGACCGTTTGGTGGAAAGCGGCTACCCGCGTCCCTATGCATGTGCGCTTGTCGCAGCTGGTGCCTGTACCGGCATCCTGATCCCGCCTTCGATCGCCTACATCATTATTGGATTGGTGCTGGGCATCTCCGCATCGACCCTGTTCCTGGCGGCCGTTATCCCGGGGATCGCCATCCTTGTGTCGATCCTCGCGACGAACATCATCATGAACCGGCTCTATGGCTGGGAAGGCGGTGGCAACATCAGCATGGGTGAATACTTCTCCCAGCTTTGGGTTGCCATCAAATCGGGTTGGTACGCCTTCATCGTTCCAATAATCATCTTCTACGGCATCTTTTCCGGCCGTTTGACCCCAACGGAAGCCGGCGCCACCGCTGTCGTGGTGACAATCGCCATGGGCTTTATCCTGGGGACTATGAGGCTGTCAGACTTCCCGGCCATGCTGGTAAGTTCAGCCAAGGTCAATGGTGTGATCATCCCGATCATCGCGTTTTCGATACCCTTGGCCGAAGCCCTTGCCATCATTGGTGTGCCGCAAGGTTTTGTGGCCGTCGCCACCGGCATCAGCGATGAGCCGTGGGTGCTCATCATGATGATGATCCTGGTCTTGATCGCGGCAGGCTGCGTCATGGAAACCACACCGAACATCGTGATCCTGGCGCCAATCCTGAAACCACTCGCCGACAACATCGGCATGAACGAGATCCAGTTCTGCATCATGATGATCACCGCACTCGGTGTCGGTTTCATCACGCCGCCGCTCGGTCTCAATCTGTTCGTCGTCTCAGGCCTGACGGGTGAATCGATATTGAAAATCGCCGCCCGGGCCATTCCTTTCGTCCTCTTCATGCTCGCCGTGACCTTGCTGATTGCCTATGTGCCGGCAATCTCGACCACGCTGCTGCCTGAAATTTACAAGTAGGCTCTGCCATGACTGTTGAATATCTGAAGAAAGCAGATCTGACCTCCAAGACCGATGCGTCCGAGACCACAAAGGTCGTTCAGGAGATCCTCGATACGATTGAAGCCGGTGGCGACGCCGCTGCGATGGAGTATGCCGCCAAGTTCGACAAGTATGACGGCGAAATCATCCTGAACGATGCCGAGATCGAGGCCGCAAGCGCCAAGGTTCCCGAAAAACTGAAGCGCGACATCGAGTTTGCCCACGCCAACGTCAGGCGCTTTGCCGAGGCCCAACGCGAGACCTGCCAGAACATCGAGGTTGAGGTCGTTCCGGGCCTCATCGCCGGCCAAAAGAGCATCCCCGTTAATACAGCCGGCTGCTACATCCCCGGCGGCCGCTATAGCCACATCGCCAGCGCAATCATGACTGTTACCACCGCCAAGGTGGCGGGCTGTGAGAACATTGTTGCCTGCTCGCCGCCAAGGCCTGGCATTGGCATCAACCCGGCAATCATTTATGCGGCCCATGTCTGCGGCGCCGACAAGATCGTCGCCATGGGCGGGGTCCAGGGTGTGGCCGCCATGACATTCGGTCTGTTCGACCTGCCAAAAGCCAACATTCTTGTCGGTCCGGGCAACCAGTTCGTCGCCGAAGCCAAACGCATTTTGTTCGGCCGCGTCGGGATTGACATGTTCGCAGGGCCTACCGACAGCTTGATCCTTGCCGACAAGACAGCGGATCCGGAAGTGGTCGCTGCCGATCTCGTTGGTCAGGCGGAGCACGGTTACAATTCACCGGTCTGGCTCGTCACCGACACCCGGTCACTGGCTGAAGAAGTCATGGCACTCGTGCCAAAACTCATTGACGATCTGCCGGAGGTGAACAGTCAAAACGCAGCTGCGGCCTGGCGTGACTATGCCGAGGTGATCCTTTGCGACACCCGAGAGGAGATGGCGGCTACATCTGACGCCTACGCACCCGAGCATTTAACTGTTCAGGCCGAAGATCTGGATTGGTGGCTGAACCGCTTGTCCTGCTACGGGTCCCTCTTCCTCGGAGAAGAAACAACTGTTGCCTTCGGCGACAAGGCCTCGGGCACCAACCATGTGCTGCCGACATCCGGAGCTGCGTCCTACACAGGCGGCTTGTCGGTCCACAAATTCATGAAGATCGTCACCTGGCAGCGGGCCACCCGCGACGGCGCCAAGCCTGTCGCCGAAGCAACGGCGCGTATCTCCCGCCTGGAAGGCATGGAAGGGCACGCCCGCACCGCCGACATCCGGCTGCGGAAGTATTTCCCCGGTGAAAACTTCGACTTGAGCGCAGAGGCGGCAGAGTAAGGCCATGTCCGGTCTGTTTGATGTATCCGGAAAAGTTGCTTGCGTGACCGGGGCCAGTTCAGGTCTCGGGCGGCGCGCTGCCACGGTACTCGCTCAGGCGGGAGCGTCCGTGGTCGGCGTTGCCCGCCGTGCGGCTGACCTTGATGAGTGGCAGCAGGAGGCCGGCGGCTCGACCGCAGCCGTGGCGGCCGATTTGAGCGATCGCGAGCGTCTTGCCAGCATTGTAGAGAGTATCGCCGAGCCATTCGGCCCACCTCAAATTCTGATACATGCGGCCGGGATCAACACTCGGGAACCCGCAGATGATGTGACGGATGCCGGTTGGGACATCACCATGTTGCTCAATCTGACGGTGCCGTTTTTCCTGAGCAAGGCCTTTGCGCCTGCCATGAAAGAGAAAGGTTGGGGCCGGATCGTCAATTTCGCTTCGCTTCAGACAACACGGGCGTTCCCGGGCGGTATTGCTTACGGAGCCTCCAAGGGCGGTATCGGTCAATTGACCCGAGCCATGGCCGAGGCCTGGTCGAAGGACGGCATCACGGCAAACGCAATCGGCCCGGGCTTCTTCCCGACAGAGCTTACAGCTGCCGTCTTTGGCGATGAAGAACGGGCGCAGCGCAACGCTGCCCAGACCTGTATCGGCCGCAACGGAGCGCTTGACGATATTGACGGACCAATCCTGTTCCTGTGTTCCGATGCGTCCCGCTATGTCACGGGCCAAGTCCTCATGGTCGACGGAGGGTTCACTGCAAAATGAAAGCCCTTGTTTACACCGGCCCGGAAACGCAGGCTTACAGGGAAGTTGCTGATCCAAATCCTTCGGCAAACGATGCGCTCATCAAGGTGGCCCATACCGGGATCTGCGGTTCCGACATGCACGCCTTTCTCGGCCATGACGAACGGCGCCCGGCACCACTTATTCTCGGACATGAAGTTGCAGGAACCGTTGTATCGGGCCCGCTCGAGGGAAAAAGGGTGACCGTCAACCCGCTGGTCACGTGCGGCACATGTGAGGCCTGCCGGTCTGGCCGGGACAATCTTTGCCCGGACCGGCAAATCATCTCCATGCCGCCGCGCGAAGGCGGGTTTGCCGACTATCTTGCAATGCCGGAGGGCAATCTGGTCGTAGTGCCGGACAACATTACCGATGCCCAGGCCGCCCTTGCCGAACCGATTGCCTGTGGTTGGCATGCCGTGCGGCTAGCCAAACGGGCCCTCATGTCCGACCCGGCCGAAGCACGGGCGCTTGTCATCGGCGGCGGAGCAATCGGCCTCGGTGCGGCTCTTTCCTTGAAGGCACAAGGGATCCAGCACGTTCGCCTGGTCGAACCCAATCAGGAACGCGCGCAATTTCTCAAGTCCTCCTGTGGGATCGAGGTCCTGACACCGGATCAGGCGGAGACGAGCGGGCAGTATGATCTGATCGTCGACGGCGTCGGTTATGCCGCAACACGGGCAACGGCAACCAAACTGGCCAAGCCAGGGGGGGTTATCAGCCATATTGGACTTGGGTCCTCTGATGGCGGTCTGGATATCCGGCGTATGACGCTGCAGGAAATCACCTTCATCGGGACCTACACATACACCGCCGAAGATTTCCGCGAGACAGCCAAGGCCATGTTCGATGGCCGGTTGGGCGCGCTGGACTGGACCGAAATCCGGCCGCTGTCCGACGGCCTCAAAGCTTTCAACGACTTGCGCAAAGGCGCGGTTGCTGTTCCGAAAATTCTACTCACACCAGATACTTGAGGAGACAATTATGTCTGAAATTCCCCATCTTCTCGTCCACGAACATGCCGACAATGTCGGTGTGGTGGTTGTGGAAGGGCTGACTGCCGGCACCGACATGCTGTGCTGTGTCACCCATGACAATTCCACATTCCGTCTTACAGCCGGAGCAGATGTGCCGATCGGTCACAAGATCGCACTGAAAGACCTCGCAGATGGCGACACGGCCATCAAATATGGCGAGGACATCGGCAAAATTATCGCCGAAATTCCGAAGGGCGCCCACGTCCACACGCACAATTGCAAAACCAAGCGCTGGTAAGGAGCTGCCCGAAATGTCTACCAAATATTCAAATATGACGGTGAAGGCCTACCGGCGCGAAAACGGCAGGGTCGGGGTCCGCAACCACGTACTCATTCTGCCCGTCGACGATATTTCCAACGCGGCCTGTGAGGCTGTTGCCAACAACGTCAAGGGCACGCTGGCCATCCCACATGCCTATGGCCGTCTGCAATTCGGTGAAGATCTTGAGCTGCATTTCCGCACTATGATCGGTACCGGGGCAAACCCGAATGTCGCGGCGGTCGTTGTTATCGGCATCGAGCCGGGCTGGACCAAACGGATTGCCGATGGCATTCGCGAAACGGGTAAGCCTGTTGCCGAGTTCTCTATCGAACAGAACGGTGATTTTGAAACCATCCGCCGCGCATCCTGGGCCGCGAAGGACTTCGTTCACAAGACTTCGGAATACCAACGCGAAGAGTGCTCCATCTCCGAGCTCTGGGTCTCCACCAAATGCGGTGAGAGCGACACAACCACCGGTCTCGGCTCCTGCCCGACTGTCGGCAACATGTACGACAAGCTGCTGCCGGAAGGCATCACCGGGTTCTTCGGTGAAACGTCTGAAATCACCGGTGCGGAACACATCTGCCAAAAACGTGCGATCAACGAGGAAGTCGGCGAACGCTGGTACAAAATGTGGAAGGCTTATCAGGATGATGTGATCTTCGCGCACCAGACCGATGACCTGTCCGACAGCCAGCCGACCAAGGGCAACATCGAGGGTGGTCTCACCACCATCGAGGAAAAGGCCCTCGGGAACCTGGAAAAAATCGGCCGGACATCGCAGTACATCGATATTCTCGATCCTGCCGAAGCGCCGAAGTCGGGCAATGGCCTCTATTTCATGGACTCATCGTCCGCAGCCGCGGAATGCGTGACCTTGATGGCCGCCGGCGGAGCCGTGATCCACACCTTCCCGACAGGACAGGGCAATGTGGTTGGCAACCCGATTGTGCCGGTGATCAAGATCACGGCCAATCCGCGCACGGTTCGCACGATGAGTGAACACGTGGACGTTGATGTCTCCGGCATTTTGCGCCGGGAAATGACCATCGATGAGGCCGGCGATGCGTTGATTGAAATGATCTGCCGCACCGCCAATGGCCGGAACACGGCTGCGGAAGCACTTGGTCACCGTGAATTCTCGATGACCAAACTCTACCGTAGCGCTTAAAACCAACTGGTCTGGTGGCTGGAAACCAGCCACCAGATACTCAGCCTTACAGCTAGGGCATCGCCAAGCCCCAAAATTTGAAATAAGTGTCGGCGATCTGTTGTCTTTTGAAAGCACACACACCGATGGAAGCGACCGAACGCCTCAGCCTTTGTAATGCAGAACTTTTGATCAAGTCCGCCTTCCTGGCCGTGGGAGTGCCAGACCTAGCCGCGCAGTCCGTTGCAAATGCCCTTGTGGCCGCAGAAGCGGAAGGTCAGGTAGGGCACGGATTTTCGCGGGTGGAGGACTACGCCGCTCAAGTCCAGTCCGGCAAAATCGCTGCCGCGGCAGAAGTTATAATTTCTCACAAGGGAATAAGCAGCCTCCTCGCAGATGCCGGTTTCGGATTTGCCTATCCCGCACTTGATGCGGTCATTGAGAAAGGCTCTGAAGTCGCGCTGGAACACGGCTGCGCAACCATGGGCATTACGCGGTCGCATCACTGCGGCGCGCTCTCGGTTCAGGTCGAAAAGCTCGCCAAACAGGGATTGATGGCGATCATGGTGGCCAACGCACCGGCGGCGATGGCACCGTTCGGGGCCAAGGATCCCGTTTTTGGAACCAACCCGATTGCCTTTGCAGCGCCCCGGCCCGGTAAGGATCCGCTTGTGGTGGATCTCTCCCTGTCACGGGTGGCCCGCGGCAAGGTAATGAATGCACGCAAAGCCGGTAAAGACATCCCAGAGGGCTGGGCGCTCGACAAAGACGGCAACCCGACCACAAGTGCCGAAGCTGCGCTCGAAGGCACAATGCTGCCGATTGGCGAAGCCAAGGGCACAGCGCTGGCACTGATGGTGGAGATCCTGGCCTCGGTCATGACGGGCGCATCTAAAAGCACCGAAGCATCCTCGTTCTTTTCCGCCGATGGACCACCTCCCGGAGTTGGTCAATTCCTGATCGCCATGAAGCCGATGGATACGGAGCATTTCGCTGCTCGCATCGACACTCTGCTCAGCCTTATCGAAACAATGGAGGGCGCGCGCCTGCCCGGCAGCCGCCGCGCTGCCACAATCGCCAAGGCCAGAGTGGAAGGCATTGATGTACCGGTCCGCTATGTCGATGCGGTCCGAAAGCTTGCAGAAGGTCATGCCTGACGCCGAGTGATAACCGGGCAAGGCGCGGCCAGATGAGTTTCAAAATTGGGAGGATTTAGATCCGATGTACAAACATGTCCTGATACCGGTCGCTCTTGATCATGAAACATTGATCGCCCGAAAGCTGGAAAACGCCCGCCACCTTATCGCAGGCGGAGGCCGGATCACCTTGCTGACCGTTCTTGAAAGCATCCCGGGTTTTGTGTCCGAATTCGTCACCATGAAAGTCGACAATCATCTGACAACAAAGGTCGAAAACAAGCTGCGCGAAGCGGCTGGTGGCGATGACAGCATCCAGTGCAAGGTTGTGAGCGGAAAGCCGGGGGTGCAGATTGCAGCCTTTGCCGAAGACAATGGTGTCGATCTCATCATTGTCGGCTCCCACCACCCGAGCGCCCAGGATTACTTCCTCGGATCAACCGCATCGCGCGTCGTGCGCCGGGCCGGATGTTCCGTCTTTGTGGTTCGCGATTAGGGTGCCCGCAACGTCAGACCGGCAAGCTGAACAGTGAACTGTTAAACGATCACCTCCGTAAACAACAAAAGCAAATTGCTTCGGAGATCTGTAATGACGCGTTTCGCTCCTGCCGCTGTTTTCATTTCCGGTATCCTCGCGGCAACCGGCCAAGCTGTCGCCGCTGATCCTGCGACACAGACGGGCAGCGCCCATGATTTCAGCTTTGAACTCGCAAACGGCCTTTCCCTGCCAATGAAGGAATACGAGGGCAAGGTGGTCCTTGTGGTGAATACGGCAACGGCCTGCGGGTTCAGTGGCCAGTTGTCCGGACTTCAAGAGCTGCATGAGAGATACGCTGAACAAGGCCTTGTCGTGCTCGGCGTTCCATCAAATGACTTTGGCGGTCAGGAACCACGCAAAGACGGCGAAATTGCCGCCTATTGTGAAGCTAAATACGGCGCAACCTTCCAGATGACCGCGAAGACGTCCGTGCGTGGGGACACTGCCCACCCGTTCTATCAATGGGCTGTTGAGGAATTTGGCTCGCTCGCGCGGCCGAACTGGAACTTCCACAAGTACCTCGTTGGGCCGGACGGGTCCTTAGTGTCCTGGTTTGGAACTCCGGCCAAACCGACGTCCAAGGCCGTCGTGGCCGAAATCGAGAAGTATCTCGACCAACTGCCGGCTGATCAAAGTTCCTAACGCCGGGTCACGCTTCTTCCAAACTCGCTTGGCAATGCGGGTAACGGTTGAAGCGCACCTTTGCAAACATGCGATAAAGCAGGCCCGCAAGCTGGTATATCCCCGGAAGGGAAACAAACCAGCTGAGGAGCGACCACCCGGAGAATTGGCGCCAAAGTGCGATAAAGGCGTCAACTTCTGTCCGCATCACCCCCTCCGCATCTCGAACGTGCATGAACATCAGGGCTTCTGCCTGGGAAACGCCCGTGCCTTCCAGCTGCGCAGGATCGTTGGCGATGTCGTGCCACAAGATTGGATGCTTCGGGGTCCGCCGCTTGAAGAAATTGATTTCCTTGGAACACAATCCGCATTTGCCGTCGTAATAGACCGAGATCACCAAACCACTCCTTGTTTCTGGCTGATCTGTCTACGAGCGGAAAAACGGGATGGATTGGGTTTGGCACGGGGCTCCGCCACCTGTGCGGATTCGTCTCAGCTGCCCTTCTTTGCCTGTTCGTAGGTGGCATCCAGACGAGACCAGAGATACTCAGCGCCGGAAACCGGCGCGTACCGGGGTGCCCTGTCTGCGCTCACGCACCCGGGAAGACAAGAGACTTCGGCATCCGGGTTCGGGTCGAGGAAGAACGCGATCGAATACCGCTCGCGGCCACTGTCGTTCACGACGCGATGCGGCGTAGAGACATAAACGTCGTTGGTCCAGCGCATCAAGCAGTCGCCAATATTGCAGATGAACGTGCCGTCAACAGTTGGGGCTTGGATCCATTCACCGTCTCGGCGCCGAACCTCCAGTCCGCCAACCTCGTCAGGGAGCAAAATGGTGATGTTGCCATAGTCTGTATGGGTTCCAGCCCCAATTTGACCTGCCGCCGCATTGGCAGGCTGGGGCGGATAATGAAGCAGGCGCAGGGTTGCCATTGGCGCGTCAAGCTTGTCTTCGAAAAAATCGGGTGCTGCTTTCAGATCAAGCGCGATGGCCCTGTGAATCGTCCGGCCAAGCCCCCAAACAGCATTGAAGTATTTGAGGACCGTGTCCCGCCATCCCGGTATATGCGGCCATTGGTTTAGTGCTCGGAACGGTTCTCCCGCCAAAATGCGCGGATCATCCGAAGCAAGTTCAAGGCCGACATTAAAAGCTTCCTTCAGATCCGCCGGTTTGGATGGATCAAGGTTTTCCCCCTCCATCGGAACATAGCCACGGTTGGTCGTGTGGAAGTCCTTCGTCAGTGCCAGTTTATCGACGTCAGGCAAAGCAAAAACGGCGTGGGCAGCCACATTGATTGCGGCAATCAGGTCCGCATCAATGCCATGGTTCTTTAAATAGAAGAACCCGGCCTCGCGTGCAGCTTCGCCGATCTTTTGTGCGGCTTGTTCAAGCCCGCCGGGCGCACCTCCCACCAAACCGCCCAAGTCGATGATTGGAATATGCGCGTTGCCCAAGAGAACGTCCTTTCAGGAAATCGGCATGCCGGCGGCACGTCCCGTTCCCTGAACTTCCAACTCTGGCTCAACCTTCGTCAAGGGTATTCCGGTCAGTTTGCCGGATCTTCCTTTGGAGCGCGGCGCAGCTCCGCCAGCTGGCGCGTGTAGGCAGCGATTTCCTCCAATACCGTCTGCGCCGCCACACTATCCCGATGGCCCAGCGCTTCGCGAAGGCGGTCATGAAGGCCGGCAATGTGCTTTTTGTCTCGAAGCCGGTAGACCAGCATGTTCATCAAAGGCTGCATGGCCTCGATCGCACCCGAGACCTGAAACATTAGCAACGGGTTTCCGGTTGCCTTGGCAATGACCGAGTGAAACCGGACATCAGAATCGCAGAAGTGTTCGTCCGACAGATCCCCGCTTTGAAGGCTGATCTCCCGGGCCATCGCCGTCAGATCGTCTTCGCTGCGGTTTTCGCAAGCAAGTGCAAGACATGAGGATTCAAGCAGGTAACGGGCTTCGATGGCATCTTCGAACGGGATGTTGTTCATGCCGATGAGAAGCCGGGTCGTGCCCACCAGATCGCCGCGAGCTTCATCAAACGTGATGCGGTTGACGAAAGCGCCGCCGGACGCGCCCCTTTCTGAGCGAATGAGGTTCTGGGCCGCAAGACGCTTCATCGCTTCGCGCACGGTTGCCCGGGACACACCGAACCGATCAGCGAGCTCTGTTTCACTCGGCAAACGCTCTTCAACGCTCAACGCGCCATCGAGAATGGCCTTACGGATCGCATTGGCAATCTGGGTCGACAAACCCTCCTTGCGGATCGCCTGATACTCGATTGCCAATGGTGTCCCCTTTGCACGCACCCGTCCCTGACGCCTCTCTATAAGACTAGGCTCGGCTCTGGAACAGGGTCAATGCAAATATTTTAAATGTCAGACAATTAATTATTTGACTTTTTCAACAGATGCGCCCAGCCTTTTCCCAACGATATGGGAGGACATTGGGTGCAGATCGCCCTTCAATTAATTGACCGGCGCCAGGCCGCCTGGATCGCGTTCTTTGCCGCGGTTCTTGGCGCGTGGACTGCTCTGTTCCTGATGCAACCGGATCTCGATCTGCCTGCAGGATGGCAGGCGCTCGGCCTCGATTACCTTGCATCCCTCTGCCGTCCGGCCGCAGACGCAAGCCTTGCCGGATTGATCGCAATGTGGGGCTTGATGTCCCTTGCCATGATGGCACCGACCATTGCACCCGCGTTGAAAACCTATCTCGATCTTACCCACACGCAAGGCGCCACAATCGCCGGTTTCTCGGCCCTTCTTGCAGGATATCTGCTCGTCTGGATCGGCTTTTCGGTTCCCGCAGCCGTTCTGCAGGCGGCACTGGACACGCAAGGCTGGCTGGACCCCTTCGGCCGCAGTTCCGAAGTCTATTTGACCGCGGGCATTTTGGCGCTCGCCGGAGCATATCAATTCAGCAGACTGAAAGAAGCCTGTCTCAACCAATGCCAGAGCCCGCTGATCTTCTTCATGGGCCAATGGCAAGACGGGCTGTCGGGCTCCTTCCGGATGGGGCTGCACCTCGGCGCGATCTGCCTCGGCTGCTGCTGGGCCCTCATGCTGTTGGCCTTTGTGGCCGGCACTATGAA